>JARYMK010000179.1 GCA_029907165.1 Anaerolineae bacterium | reverse complement strand
CGGCCCCGTCCAGTGCACTTGGACCTGCACGTGGACGTGATGGTGGGCACGGGCGACGAGGAATCGCTGGATATCTCGCCCCCGCTCCGCTATCGGGCCGGGCGCGGCCCCGTGGCTCAGGCCGATCTGATTGAGCAGGCCGCGCGCATGTTGGTAGGGGCCGAGCGCCCGCTCATCCACCCGGGCGGCGGCGCGCTCCGCTCCGGCGCGTGGGACGAGGTCCGCGAACTCGCCGAGTACCTGTCGGCTCCCGTTACCACGAGCCAGGGCGCGTGTGGCGTCATCCCGGAAGACCACCCCCTGTGTTTGATTCCGGGTGGGTTTGGCGCGCTGGGGGCCCAGGCGATGGCCGACGTGGTGCTTCTGGTCGGCGGGCGGATGGGCGACGTGGACTTCTGGGGCCAGCCGCCTTACTGGGGCGAACCCGAGGAGCAGAAACTCATCCAGATTGACATTGAGCCGCAGGTCATCGGCCTGAACCGCCCCGTAGATTTGGCCCTTATTGGCGACGCCAAGGCCACCCTTCGCCTGCTGATTGAGGCCGTGAAGCGGCTCACCAAGCCCATCCCCGAACGCCCCGACATGGCCGACTACCGTGCGACACAGGCGGCCTGGCTGGCGCAGTTCGCCGCCGACGCCGCCTCAGACAAGACGCCGATTCACCCGCTGCGCCTGGTGCGCGACGTGCGGGCCTTCTTCCCGCGCGACGCCATCACCATCGTGGACGGCGGCAACACCAACGTCTGGGCCCATTACCTGAACCGCGTGTACGCGCCGCGGTCGTTCCTGTGGGCCGCCGACTCGGGGCAATTGGGCACGGGCCTGCCCTACGCCATCGGCGCGAAACTGGCCGCGCCCGACCGTCCGGTGTACGCCATCTGCGGCGACGGGGCCTTCGGCCTCAACATTCAGGAGTTGGAGACGGCGGCGCGGCTCAAGTTGCCGTTCGTCGTCATCGTCGCCAACGACTGCCAGTGGGGGATGATCAAGGGCGCGCAGTTGGCCGCCTACGACGCACGCTACATCGGCGTGGACTTTGACGACGTGCGCTACGACCTGGTGGCGCGGGCCATGGGCTGCTACGGCGAGCGCGTGGAGGAGCCGTCGCAGATCACGCCGGCGCTGGAGCGCGCGGTCAGATCGGGCAAGCCGGCGGTGCTGGACGTGGTAGTGGACAAGTGGGCCAACCTGACGCCGCCCGACCTGGAGAACCTGGACGCGGTCTGGATGGAGGGCTGCGAACTGCCCTGGTAATGGAGTTCATCGCAGAGACGCGGAGATCACAGAGATACCGGAGAAATGAACTCAGCACAGAGACGCGGAGCTCACAGAGACGTGCGAAGGGCAAGAGGATCAGCATGGAGGTCAACGAGATCACTGAGGCAATTATCGGAGCGGCGATAGAGGTGCATCGGGCACTGGGGCCGGGACTGCTGGAATCTGCCTACGAGGAGTGTCTCTGCCAAGAGCTATCGCTACGCCGGATTCCGTTTGAGCGCCAGTACCCGCTGCCACTGGAGTACAAAGGGCTCCGGCTAGATTGCGGATACCGTCTTGACTTGCTCGTAGCAGACTCGGTAGTTGTGGAACTCAAGGCCGTAGAGGAGTTGCTTCCCATTCACACGGCCCAAGTTCTCACCTATTTGCGGATTGGCGGCTGGCACATCGGCCTGCTCATCAACTTCAATGTGCTGGCTCTGAAGCGTGGGATTCGCCGACTGGCCCTGGGGCTGAAGGAATCCTAGCCGGACTTGTGCCACCTGCGTCTCTGCGGTGCAGGCAGCCGAATACTCTCTGCGCACGCCGCGTCTCTGCGGTGCAGGCAGCCGAATACTCTCTGCGCGCTTTGCGTCTCTGCGGTGCGCACAGCCGAATACTCTCTGCGCGCTTTGCGTCTCTGCGGTGTAGACATATGTTTCTAGGAGGAGTACATGAAAGCCGTCGTTGTGCGAGGAATCCGACAGTTTGAGGTCGCCGACGTGCCCATGCCCGAACCGGGCGCGGGCGAAGTCCTGATCCGCGTGGGCTACTGCGGCATCTGCGGGTCCGACATGGAGGCCTATCACACCGGCATGTACGCGCCCGGGCTGATCGTGGGCCACGAGTTCGCGGGCGTCATCGCCGAAGTCGGGCCGGACGTGGCCGACTGGCGGCCGGGCGACCGCGTCGTGGTCAACGACGCTGTACCCTGCGGCGAGTGCCGACCCTGCCGCGACGGGCGACTGGATGCCTGCGAAAGCCTGTACATGATCGGCGTAAGCCACGACGGGGCCATGGCCAAGTACTGCGTCGCGCCTGTGCGCGGGGTGCACCGCCTGCCCGACGGCGTCAGTCTGCGCCGCGGCGCGCTCGTGGAGCCCCTGTCGGTGGCGTTGCACGGGGTGCACCGTTCGCGGCTCAAGCCCGGCGACCGCGCGCTGGTCATGGGCGCGGGGCCCATCGGCCTGCTCACGCTCCAGTGCGCGCTCCTGGCCGGGGCGCGGATGGTCGCGGTAACCGAGGTGGACCCCACCCGCGCGGCCCTGGCCCGGAAGTTAGGCGCGGCGGCCGTGCTGGACCCGATGCGCGATAACGTGGGCGTGGTTCTATCGGCGCTGACCGACGCCCAAGGCCCCGATGTCATCTACGTGTGCACGGGCGCGCCCCAGCCCTACCGCGATGCCATCTCCCTGGTGCGCAAGGGCGGGCAGATTTTCATCCTCGGCCTGTGCGTGGAACCGGTGGAGGCCGACTTCATGAGCGTGGCGATGGGCGACCTGTGCATTGAGGGCAGCCTGGCCGGCCGCGCCCAGTTCGCCGCGGCCATTGACTTCGTCGCCCAGGGACGTGTGGATGTGGACTCGCTGGTTACCCACGAGATCGCCCTAGACGACGCCTTGGTGAAGGGGTTCAAGTTCCTGGACACGCCGAACAACGGCGCGGTCAAAGTTCTCGTCCGCATCGGCGGCGAACTGACCGCTGCCCACTAATCGCTGACGGCTGATCGCTGGCCGCCGACCGTCAAAGAGAGGAGGGACACATGAAACTCGCGAGCCTGGAGTACCTGGAAGAGGTCAAGAGGCGCTCCAATGCCGATCCGCAGTACCTGGAACTGGCCAAGGGCAACAACGAATCCTACACGCTAGTGCTAGAGCCTGAGCCGTCCCAGGGCGTCCACGAGCGCATCGTCATCGGGTTTGACAACGTGGACGGCAAGATGAACGAGGTGTGGATCGGCGAGCGCCCCACGCTGTTCACCCTGTCGGCTCCCTACGGCGTGTGGGTGGACATCCTGCGCGGCAAGATGGGCGCCACCAAGGCCATCACCATGCGCAAACTCAAGACGCAGGGGCCGTTCCTGCAACTCCTGCAGGGTGCGAACCGCATCATCCGCTGGGTGGAAATCTTGACCACCATCCCGACGGAGTTTGAGGGCAACTACGCCCAGTACAATCTGCCTGGGAAGTAGCGCGGCCAACGGCACCCCGCACAGAGTCGCGTCCATTCGCGGTTCCCGTCCGAGAGGCCTCGCTTCCCTTGCAAGGACAACCGACGATTTTGACAGCCTTGCGCACGCGGTGTACAATAGTTTGTGAAGGAATACACAAATCCAACCCGCGGCGATTCTCCCTGCGGGCATATCCTACCGAAGAGGGATACCGCTATGGACTACGAGGAACGATTGCGACAACTGGTGAGCGGCTTCGGCGACTGGTTCGCCGACGACGCCAAACTCCGCGACGGCCGCATGACCGCCGACCTGTACCCGTACACCCATCTGTTCCAGTCCATCCAGGTCAACGGCGTGAAGATCCGCAACCGCATCGTCATGGGGCCTATGGGCAACATCTGCCTGGCCGACGAGACGGGCCGGCCTAGCAGCAAGATGATAGAGTACTTCGTGGAGCGGGCTAAAGGCGGGGCGGGCCTCATCACGTCGGGCCTAGTGCCCGTGAGCCACGGCGTGGACCCATCGGTTACCGAGCCCGGCGACCTGTCCTACTTCCCGCGCATTGACCGCTCGCGCACCAATTACGCCGGGTGGCGCATCCTGGCCGAGAACTGCCATGCCCACGGCGCGCGGTTCTTCATCCAACTCACGCCGGGCCTGGGCCGCGTCGGCTCGCCCGAGTGCCTGGTCAAGAAGTACAAACTGCCCATCTCGTCCTACTGGAACCCCAACTTCTACATCCCAGAGGTGCCCTGCCGCCCGCTGACCAACCGCGAGTGCTGGAAGATCATCCACAACGCGGGCCAGGCTGCCGCCGACGCCAAGGGCCTGCTCATTGACGGCGTGTACCTGCACGGGCACGAGGGGTACCTGCTGGAGCAGATGACCAACCCCGCCTTCAACCGCCGCAAGTGGGGCACGTTCGCCGACTGGCAGGCGTTCGGCATTGAACTGGTCAAGGAGATTCGCAAGCGCACCGGCCCGCGCTACCCCATCATGTACCGCATTGACCTGTCACTGGCGCTCAACGCCACCTACGGCGAGCGCATGCAGTCGGTCAAGGGCCTGCGCAAGTTCCGCAACGAGCGCACTGTGGAGATGACGCTGGAGTACATGGTCAACCTGGTGCGCGCCGGCGTGGACATGTTTGACGTGGACCTGGGCTGCTACGACAACTGGTGGCTGCCCCATCCGCCGGCGTCCATGCCGCCCGGGTGCTACCTGGAGGTCGCCAAGATCGTGAAGGACTACTTCGCCGAGCGCGGCGTCAAGTCCAATGCCGGGCTGGACGTGCCGGTCGTGGCCGTGGGTAAACTGGGCTACCCCGACCTGGCCGAGCGGGCCTTGCGCGAGGGGATGTGCGACATGATCATGCTGGCGCGGCCCCTGCTGGCCGACCCCGAATGGCCCAACAAGGCCTACGCTGGCCGCGTGAGCGAAATCGTGCCCTGCATCGGCGACCAGGAGGGCTGCCTCAACGAGTTCCTGGAGGGCGGACACCCCCAGTGCGCCGTGAACCCGCGCACCGGCTTTGAGGAACTCCTGCCCGAGACGCCGCCCCCCGCCGAGAAGCCCAAGCGCATCGCAGTGGTGGGAGCCGGCCCGGCGGGCGTCGTGTGCGCCATGACGGCAGCGCGACGCGGCCATCTCGTAACCCTGTACGACCGGAATACGAAGGCCAGCGGCATGCTAATTCCCGGCTGCGTGCCGAAAATCAAGTACGACGTGGCCAACTACGTGGACTACCTAAACGCGGCGCTGGTCGCCTGCGCACGCGACCACAACCTGACGACGCGGTTCGGCACCGCTGTCTCGCCCGAAGACCTGCGGGCGGGCGGGTTTGACGCCGTGGTCATCTGCGCAGGCGCGAAGCCGTGCGGCCTTCCTGTCCCCGGCGCCGACCTGCCCCACGTGGTGCAGGCGGTGGACTTGCTGCGCGACCCGTCGCTGGCGGAGGGCAAGGGCCGCATCGTCATCGTCGGCGGCGGCTCCGTGGGCTGCGAGACGGCCTACTTCCTGGCCTACGAACTGGGCAAGGACGTGGCCATCGTGGAGATGCTGCCGTACTTCATGAAGGGCATCTGCACGGCCAACCGTGGGCACCTGATTCACCACCTGGAGCGCAAGGGCGTGCGCCTGCTCAACTGCGCCACGGTCAAGCGCATCGGCGAGCGCGAGGTGGTCATCGCCCGCAACGTGTCGCCGACGGTGCCCGACCCATACGTTACCTGGCGGCCCATCCTGCCCGAGAACGTGCCCAACCCGCTGGCCCGGCCCATCCGCGAGGAGTTGCGCGAGGAGACGCTGGAGGCCGACCTGGTGGTGCTGGCCGTCGGCATGAAGCCCGACGACGCGCTGTACGAGGCATGCGTCCGCGAGCGCGT
>JARYMK010000178.1 GCA_029907165.1 Anaerolineae bacterium | reverse complement strand
GCTCCCATGGCCGCCGCCCCGATCACCGACAGCGCGTTGACCCCGGCGCCTCCGGCGGCGGTGCCCGTCGTCCCGGTTCCGGCCGCCGCGCCGGTCGCCGTTCCACGCGGTGCGGCAGGCGCTGGGCGGCGGGGCAGCGCGCACGGGGTTCTTGCCGCCGGCGCTCACGTGCGATTGCCGCCGCGCGGTGGAGGAACTGGGCATGCCCCAGACCCCCATCCGGCAGGCGCTGGCCGAGGCGGTGGACTGGTTCCGCCGGAACGGGTACGTAGAGGCGTTGGGATGATGCGAAGAATCTTCGGGCGCGAATGGGAAGGGAGCCGCTGGCACGACTGGGCGATTGCCCTCGCTGCGATTGCGGCCGTGGCCCTGCGCTGGCTGCAAGGCCCGCAGATTGTAGATGATGCCTACATCACGTTCCGCTATGCGCGGAATCTGGTCGGGGGCCTGGGGTTCGTGTACAACGCGGGCGAGCGGGTGCTGGGGACAACGACGCCGCTGTACACCCTGCTCCTGGCGTTGGGCGGCATACTGCCCGCCTCGCACGCCCATCTGGCGTTAGCCATCAATGCCGTGAGCGACGGGCTGACGTGCATCCTGCTCGCCGGCCTCATCTGGCGCTTGAGCGGAAGCAGGCGCGGCGCGGTGCTGGGGGCGGTGGCGTTTGCCCTGTGCTCCCAGAGCGTCGCGGGCGCAGTTACCGGCATGGAGACCTCGCTGTTCACCGTGTTGCTCGTGGCGGCGTTCTACTTGTACGTGTCGGGGCGTTCCGTCGCATCGGCTGCGGTGTTCGGCCTGGCGGTGCTCACCCGGCCCGAGGCCGTCGTTGCAGCGGGGCTGGCATTCCTGGGCATCTTCGCCGCGAAGCGGTGGGCCGCGTGGCGCGAGGCGGCGGCGTTCGCCCTGGTTGTGCTGCCGTGGTTCGCGTTTGCCTTCGCCTACTTCGGCAGTCCGGTCATGAATTCCGTCTGGGCAAAAGGGCAGTCGTATCAGCCCATGCCAGCGTTTTCGGCGCTGGTCAACTTCTGCGCGCGGTTCAGCAACCTGTTCGTAGATCAGATTGCGGGGAGACTGGGCAATCTGCCGGTGTTGAGCGCGCTCATCGCGTGGCCGGCACGGAGCGTGCTGCTGAACGAACACTACACGCCTTGGTTTCCGGTGCTGGCAGCCGCGCAAGCATTGCTCTGGGGCGTGGGCGCGTGGGCGGCCCTGCGGCGACGCGCCGCGGCCTGGCCTGTGTTCGCCTTCCCGCTGGCCTACGCCGCCGCATATTCGGTTGTGAACCCGCTGATGTTTGAGTGGTATTTCGTTCCGCCGGTGCCGTTCTACATCGCAGGCATCGTCGTCGGGCTGATGGCAGCGGGGCGATGGGCGCAGCGCGGGGTCGGGGCGCTTCGCCGCGTGGAGGCGGGCGCGTTCGCAGCGGCGCTGGGAGCCGTGTTCGCGGTACAGCTACTGGGCTACAACCTGCTCCCGGACGCGGGTGGTGGCTGGCTTTCCCTGCGGAGGCCCATCTGGCTGGAGCGGGAACACCTGTACCGCGACGTGGCGCAGATGCTGGACCCGGCCGTAACGCCCGACACCGTCATCGCCGCGCCGGAAATTGGCGCTATCGGCTACTACTGCGACGCAACGATTCTGGATACGGTGGGGCTGGTCTCGCCACAGGCCATCCCGTTCAATCCGGTGGATCCCGCCCTGACCGACAGCAACTACGCGGTGCCGGAACCGCTCGTCTATGCATTCATGCCAGAGTACATTGTGGCGTTGGAAATCTTCATTCGCAAGACCCTGCTCGCTTCGGAGGAGTTCCGCAGCGTCTACACGCTGCTGATGCGGGTGGAGACCCGCGCGTGGGGGACCGATGGGTTGCTGGTCTTCCGGCGAACCACGCCGTAGCGGTGGGGCAGAACGCGGCGCGACACAACGAGTGAGGAGCAAGTTGCATGGCTTTGGGAATCCGTAAGCAGATGCTCACCGCCCTGATGCGGGGGTCGGCGTTGCCCATCGTGGGGCCGGTGTGCCTTCGGCTGGCTTCGGCGCTGCGCGGGCCGTACAAGGACAAGAAGTACCTGGCCAACCTGACGCGCAACCCGTACATCTCGCCCAAGGCGCAAATCTGGGCCAGGGATTTGCAAATCGGGCCGCAGTGCTTCATTGACGACTACGTTACGATTTACGCCCATCCGGACGGGGGGCGCATCGTCCTGGGCGAGGGTGTGCACCTGCATCGCGGCACGATTGTGGAAGTGGGCGCGGGTGGCAGCGTGGTCATCGGCCCGCACACGCATATCCAGAGCAACTGCAACCTGAAGGGCTTTCTCGGCAGTTTGCGCATCGGGTCCAACGTGCAGATGGCCCCCGGGTGCGGCTTCAGCCCCTACGAGCACCAGTTTGACGACACGTCGCGTCCAATTCGCGAGCAGGGTATCATTACACGCGGCGACATCGTTATAGAGGATGATGTCTGGCTGGGGCTGGGGGTGTACGTGCTGGACGGCGTCCGCATCGGCAAGGGCGCGGTCATCGGCGCGGGCTCGGTGGTAACGCGAGACATCCCCGCCTACGCCATCGCCGCCGGAGTCCCGGCCAAGGTCATCCGCTATCGGGGCCGCCGGGCAGTGGAGGTGTAATCACGGTCAAGTCAGGGGTGGACATGGACGCACATCACGAACCTGCATCGCGAAAAGGCAACCGGAAACCGTGGGCGCTGGCAGTGGCCCTGGGCACGTTGGCGCTGCTGGCGCTGACATGGGGCGCGGCGCTGGAGTCCTCGGACGCCGCGACGGGCGCGACCTGGGACGCAGGCACGCCCAAGCCCGTTGGGGTGCTGAACGGGGAGACGATTTACCACGTGCAACTGCGGCAGAACGTCAACGGGTACACGGGGGCCGCGGATACGTACATCAACGACAGCGTGCCTGATGCGAACTTCAACGGTCCTACCTACTGGGGCGAACTGCAGGTGCGGACCGGGGGGCCTGCCAAGCGCGCCCTGCTGCGCTTTGACCTGGCGGGCCAGATACCGCCTGACGCGCGCATCCTCTCGGCCACGCTGCACCTGTGGACGACATCGTACCGCTCGGCGGACCGGCCGATGACGCTGGGACTGTACCGCTTGCGCCAGCCGTGGGACGCGAACCAGGCGACCTGGAACAGCCGACTCACCGGCGTGGCGTGGGAAAAGCCCGGCGCTGACGGCACTGGCGACCGCGAGGCAAGCGCTGTCGCCACGGTTACCGTGGACCAGGTGAGCACGGAATACGCACTGGACGTTACCGACGCGATTACCGGATGGCTTGCAGCGCCGGACACGAACAACGGGTTTCTGCTTCTGCCAACGGCTTCGTCCATCATTGAGTACCGGTTCTGGGCGTCCGACTGGACCGACGCCAGCAAGCGCCCCCTGCTGGACATCTACTACACCTTCGCGCCCGACGTTACGCCGGAGCCGACGGCCACCCGCACGCCCACGCCGACGCCCACGCCAACGCCGGTGCCAGGCACGGTCATCACATCCACCATCGCCACCGACTGCGTCAAGGTCGGCGGTACCTTTGGAACCGAGGCCAAGACCAATGTTCTGCTCGTGTACACGGGAAGCCTCACCCGCGCCAAACTCATCATGGATATTTCCAACAGCAAGGCGGGCCATAGCATCTATGTAAATGGCATGAAGGTAGGCGTAACGTTCCCATCGGGTGGCAGCACCTGTGAGCCGGGGCGGACGTTCTCGTGGCCCTTTGACCCGCACATCTTGCGGAGTGGGTTCAACGAGATCACCATCACCGCCGACGCCGACCCCACCGACCTGTGGGGCGCGGTGAACGTGAAGATTGAGGCCGAGGGCGATGTGATCCCCGCGACCATCCGCACCGTCTCGTTCAAGGCCAGCAATGGGAGTTGGAGTTACCGCGCATCTATCATGACGCCCTCCGGCTACAGGGGCGACGTGCCGCTGCCGCTTCTGGTGAGCATCCACGGCTGGAGCGGGAAGGCGCTGGATGCGCTGGGAATCCACGCCGACGCCGCGAACCGCAACGGCTGGCTGGTGGTGGCGCCCGACCTGGAGCAGAACCACACGCTTTCGCTCAGCGTGCAGGGGCAGTTGCTGGATACCATCAACTATATGAAGGCGAACTACCGCGTGGATGAGTCGCGGATTTACATCACGGGCGTGTCCATGGGCGGGATGATGGCCAGCGGCATGGCGGGCAAGTACCCGCAACTGTTCGCCGCCGCCGCCATAGAGCGCGGGCCATCGGACCTGGACGCATGGTATTGGGAGTCCACGGATTCGCGGCGGAGTTGGTTGGAATATGAAATCGGCGCTTCGCCCCTGGGCAAGCCCTTTGAGTACGAACGCCGCTCGCCTGTGGAGTATGCCTCCAACATGGCCCACATCCCCATGCTCCTGACGCACGGGTTGCAGGATGACGTTGTCTATGTTACCCATACACTTCGGCTGTCCGACGCCGTGGCCCTGTACGCGGACGTCCCGCCCAGGGTGGAGTTGTACAACGGGAAGCACGAGACGCCGTGGCCCGGCGGAAGCGACGGCGTCCTGAATTTCCTGAAGCCCTATCGCCGGGTGGAAGTGCCGCAGAGTCTGGTCATTCGGACCGATGGCCGGTGCGCCTTCACCGACCGGTCGTGCACCTGCTACTGGCTGACCATCACCCAGACGGGGAGCGACCACTGGAGCCGCGTGGAGGCGGCCTTTGACGCCGACGGCGTCATCACCGTGAAGACCGAAGACCCCAAACCTGCGAACACGTCGGACAGTGTCCAATCGCTGACCTTCCGCCTCAACCTGGAGCAGATGGGGCTGGCGGGGCTGTCGTCCACGTGGGTGGTGCAGAACTTTGACGCCGCGACCGGGCGATACGCGCACACGAACGTATCGTCGGCGGGCGGGTTCCTGTCGGTAACGCCGGGGTGGGGCACCCACGAGATACGCATTTCGCCGCCCGCTTTTGCGCCGCAGTTCACCGAGATGGAACTGCGCGCCGTGGAAGACACGTACATCGTGTACAACGACAGCACGCCCAAAGGTTCCGAAACGTATCTGGCCATCCAATCCGATGGCAACCAGCGCGCCCTCATCCGCTTTGATACGACCGCCATTTCGGAGAACGCCGTCATTCTGGGGAGTTCGTTGCGGTTCTACACGACCTCGCAGCGCAACACGGAGACGCTGACGGTATCGGCCTACCAGATGCGCCGCGCGTGGGACGCCGCAGAGGCCACCTGGTTCCAGGCGACGGCCACGGACCCCTGGGGCACAAATGGCGCAGAGAGCACCGCGTCCGACCGATACGCGGATGCCGACAGCACGGTGAGCATCAACCAGGTATTCAAGACCTACGAGATGAACGTCCGGCCCATGACCCGCCGGTGGGTGGCGAATCCGGAGATCAACCGCGGGTTGCTCTTGAAGGGGCAGAGCAACGCATACACGTGGTACAGGATCGCGTCGGCGGACGGCGGCAACCCCAATGGCCCGCGCCTGTGGGTCGCCTACGCCCTGCCCACGCCCACCCCGACGCCGACGGCGACGCCGACCCCGACCAACACGCCGACGGCCACCCCGACCGCGACGCCCACCCGCACGCCGACGCCGACCGCCACCGCCGGGCCGACCCTGACGCCCACACCCACGCGGACGGGCACCCTGTCGCCCACACCGACGCCGTCGCCGACCCTAACGCCCACGCCGACGGCAACCGCGACGCCGACCACGGGACCGACGCCCACTCCGACGGCCACGCCGGCCCCGACGGTGATCTGCTTACAGCAGGGGCTGGGCGGCTATACGGGCAGTATTGATAC
>JARYMK010000177.1 GCA_029907165.1 Anaerolineae bacterium | reverse complement strand
TACCTTCCGGTAGCATTATCATTTGGCGGTCAATCTGCGCTCGGTAACATTATCATTTGACTTGACACGGAGCTCAACCCGCACCGATGAGGCTGCGCCGAACCCTGTCGGCGCGCCGTCGTTCGCGGTTTGTGGCGATGGGGGCGCGTGGGTATAATGCGGCCAACCGCATCGCACAGGAGCGACGGCTTGAGCGACCCATCCGCACCCAAAGGCCAGGGGCTGATTCTCACCGACGAGAACCTCACCCGCAATATTGTGAAACTCTCCGGCCCTGCCGTTGTGGAAAACCTTCTGTACACCGCCGTATGGTTCGCCGACACGATGCTCATCGGCTGGCTTCACCATCCGGCGAGCCTCGCGGCGGTCAGCCTGGGCGGGATGTTCGTGTTCATCGCCGAGTCCATCTTCGCGGCGCTCACGACCAGCACCGTCGCCCTGGTGGCGCGGGCGTGGGGTGCGAAGAACTATGACATGGCGAAGCGCATCGCGGGACAGGGTATTGCTCTCTCCATCCTGTTCGCGGCGGCCGTTACCGCCTTCATGTGGCCCAACGCCGAGGGCATCATGCGGCTGATGGGCGTGGAGTCGGAAGTCGTGCGCCTGGGAAGCCTCTACATGCGCATCGTCCTGCTCTCATCGTTCTTCGGGTTCCCGCTGTCGGTGGTCAACGGCGTCATGCGCGCCGCGGGGGACACGAAGACGCCCATGTACGTAACGGCGGCGATGAACGCGTGGAACGTGCTGGCGGCCTATGGCCTCATCTTCGGCGCGGGGCCACTGCCGGCGCTGGGGGTTGCGGGCGCGGCCACGGCTACCATGTCAGCGCGGGTCGTGGGCGGTGGTCTTGCCATGTGGATCGTGTTCACGGGCCGGCGGCTGGTGCACGTGGAGCCGCGCCGCGTTCTCCAGTGGCACAGCGCCATCGCCAAGGAAATGATCCGCCTGGCGCTCCCGTCGGCGGGCGAAAACCTCATCCTGCGCGCGGGCTCCGTCGCCTTCACGCGCATCGTGTCATCTCTGGGCACCGACGCCATCGCCGCCCACGAAATCGCCGTTACGGTGGAATCGCTGTCGTTCATGCCTGGGTTCGGCCTGTCCATCGCGGCCACAACCATGGTGGGCCAGTCCCTGGGCGCAGGCAAGCCCGACATGGCGGAGAGGAGCGTCCGCACGTCCCTGCGGTACGCGCTTATCGTGATGAATTTCATCGCGTTGGTGTTCGCGGTATTCGGGCGGGCGCTGGCGTCCATTTTCGGGGCCACGCCGCAAGTGGTAGACCTGGCAGGACTGGCCGTGCGGCTGGCGGCGCTGGAGCAGGCGTCCATGGCGGTGCAGATGGTGCTGGGCGGGTCGCTGCGCGGCGCGGGCGATACGCGCAGCCCAATGTACGTTACGCTCATCGGCACCGTCTTCTTCCGCATCATCACCGTCTATCTGTTCACCGTCGTTTTTGGGTGGGGGCTGGCGGGGGTCTGGCTTGGGACAGCGGTGGACTGGGGTGGGCGCGCGGCCCTCATGTACTGGATGTTCCGCCGCGGGCGGTGGAAGACCATCCGCGTGCTGGAATCCCAGCGCGAATGAGCCAACCGAAAGACACACGCTTCGTAAGGAGACGACTATGGCGGCTGCACTGATGGTTGTGGGATTCGTACTCATGTTCGTCGGACTCATCGGCGCGATCATCCCCAACTTCCCAGACAGCGTCCTCATCGTCGTGGGGGCGCTGTTGCTCACCGCCGCCGATGGGCTGACCTGGTCGGACGGCGTACTCGTGGGCGCGGTGGTGCTCATCGCCCTGGCGGCGGAGGGCCTGGTGTATCTGGCCCAGGCCTACGGGGCCAAGCGGGCGGGCGCATCGTGGAAGGGCGTCGTGGGCGCGATTCTCGGCGGGGTGCTGGGGCTGTTCTTCCTCCAGCCCGTGGGCATCCTCATCGGGCCCATTGTGGGTGCCGTGGCCGGAGAACTGATCGGCGGGAAGCAGGGCGGCGAGGCGTTCAAGGCTGGCCTCGGCGCGCTCGTGGGCACGCTCGGCGGGGTCGTGCTGAAGTTCGCGGCGGCGGTTACCATGGTGGGGCTGGTGGTCCTGTCGTTGTTCCTGTAGCGACTAGGCGACGTGCGACGCACCTCCGAGGTGTGCCGCTCGTAAATGCGACGACACGCACCAACGAGCAGAGGAGGGAACCGAATCTACTCCCGCGGCGGCCTTGACACGCGCTGCAGGGTTACGGTATCATAGCGCGCAGATAGCGGCAACGAGTTTTTGGAGCAAAGGAGTGCGACCATGTACCAGACGACCATCGTGATTGGCCACCTCGGTGACGATCCCAAGATGCGCTATACCCCCACGGGCCAGGCGGTTACCGACTTCCGAATTGCCACCACGCGGCGGTGGAAGAATGCCAACGGCGAACAACAAGAGAAGACCACCTGGTTCCGGGTCTCGGCCTGGGGCAAACTGGGCGAACTCTGCAATCAATACTTGGCCAAAGGGCGCCTTGTGCTTGTGGAGGGTGAGGTTGACGCTTCTGCCTGGGTGGGGCAGGATGGTCAGCCCCGCGCGTCGTTGGAACTGCGCGCGCGCAACGTGCGTTTCCTGGGCGGACGCGGCGCGCAGCCGGAGGATATGGGCCTGGGGGACCGCGAGGACCTGGGACTTGACCCTGGAGACAACACGCCCTTCTAGTCGTCCGGACTGGCGTAATCCCGAACCCGAAGGAGGCTCAGAATGAGCAATCCCCAAGACGGAGGCCGTCCCGTCTCCGTGAATGTGGAACTGCCCGCAGACCTGGAGGCCGTGTACGCCAACTTCGTGATGATCACCCATTCGCCGTCGGAGGTGGTCCTGGACTTCGCGCGCATCCTGCCCAACGTCCCGAAGGCGAAGGTGTACGCGCGGGTGCTCATGACGCCGATGAACGCCAAACTGCTGCTGCGCGCCCTGGGCGAGAACTTGCAGAAGTTTGAGGAGCAGTTTGGCGAAATCAAGACGCCTACCGAGGGGTTCGGCCCAGAGCGCCCCATCGGGTTCAAGAAGTAGCGCGCTATGGCAGTGATTCGGTCTTTCGTAGCGGTAGAACTCGGCGACGAGGTCAAGGGCCGCCTGGCAGAAATCCAGCGGCAACTGAAGGCCGCGGTCCCAAGCGGCAGCGTTCGTTGGGTCCAGCCGGACTCCATCCATCTGACGCTCAAGTTTCTGGGCGACGTGCCGGAGGAGCGGATTCGGGCCCTCGTGGCGGCGCTGGAGCGGGAGTGCGCGCCCGTGGCCCCGCTGACCTTTGCGGTGGCGGGTGCGGGTTGCTTTCCCAACGCGCGTCGGCCTAGCGTGGTGTGGGTGGGCGTGGAGGATTCCACCGGCCAACTTCTGGCGCTGCAGCAGGCTGTGGAGCGCGCGCTGAACCCGTTGGGCTACCCGCCGGAAGGCCGCCCGTTCAAGCCTCACCTGACGCTGGGCCGCGTGAACCGCAATGCTTCGGGCGCGGACCTGCGCAAGGTGGGCGAACTGGTGGGCGGCTTGCACGTGGCGCAGTTGGGACAGGTGGGCGTGGCTGAGATTGTCCTCATGCGGAGCGATTTGTCGCCGGCGGGCGCGCGCTACACCCCGCTGGCGCACATTCCATTGGGTGGAGCAGGAACATGATCATCGCAGTGGTGGGGAGCGGAACGGCCTCGGATGAACTGTGCGCGCTGGCCGAAGAGGTCGGGCGCGAGGTGGCGCGGCAGGGCGCGGTGCTCATCACCGGCGGGCTGGGCGGCGTCATGGCCGCAGCGTCGCGCGGGGCCCACGAGGAAGGCGGCATCACCGTGGGCATCCTGCCGGGGACCGACCCCAAGGATGCCAACCCGTGGGTGGAGATTCCCATCGCCACGGGCATGGGGCAGGCCCGCAACGTCATCATCGTAACCGCGGCCCATGCGGTGGTCGCCGTGGGCGGGGAATACGGCACGCTGTCGGAAATCGCCCACGCCCTGAAAATCGGCAAGCCGGTGATCGGCCTGCGCACCTGGGTGCTTGCCAAGGAGTTCGCGGAGCAGGACGAGAACATCATCGCCGCGTTCTCGCCGATTGAAGCGGTGAACATGGCCATCGCGCTGGCCAAGGAGTGAGGTCGGGTGTTGTACCGGGACCGCCGCCATGCCGGACAGGAAGTCGCCGCCCGGCTGCGGGACCTGAAGGGGCGGCAGGACCTCTTGGTGCTGGGCGTGCCACGCGGTGGGGTTGTCGTCGCGCACCAGATTGCCCTGGCGCTGGGCGCTCCGCTGGACGTGTACCTCGCCCACAAACTGGGCGCACCCGGCAATCCCGAACTCGCCATTGGAGCCATCAGCGCCGACGGGCAGGTTTTCGTGGACGAAGCCCTGGCCCGCGCCGTGGGCGCAGATGACGAGTACCTGCAGGGCGAGGTGGCGCACCAGAAGCGCGAGATTGAGCGGCGACTGGCGCGGTATCGCGGGCCGGCTGCCCCGAACCCTGTCAAGGACAGGGTGGTCATCCTGGTGGACGACGGCGCGGCCACCGGTGCAACCCTGCTCGCAGCCGCCAAAGCGCTGCGACTGGCCGGGCCGCGAATGCTCATCGTGGCCGTGCCTGTGGCCTCGGTGGAAGCGGCGGAGAAACTGTCGGAAGTTGCGGACCGATTCGTGTGTCCGCTGGTGCCCGATTTCTTCTGGGCCGTCGGCGCGTTCTACCAGGACTTTGACCAGACCACCGATGAAGAGGTCATCCGCCTACTTCACGACCCCGCGTTGCCGCGGTTGCCCGCCCCGGGCCGCGAAGGGAATAGCACCCTGAACAGTGCGTAGGCCCCGCTCCCGACGGCCCACGGGATGACGAAACCCCAGACCAGCGCGACCCCCACGCCGATGGCCTGCGCGTACAGTTGCCCTTCCCATTCGGCGGCTGTAGGCGCGATTAGCCCCGCGACGCCCGCCCCGGCGATGCCATTCCACCCTGCGCCATACACGCCGTCGGCCAGAATTGCGGGGACGAACGCGCCGATGAATCCCGGTACGCCCAGCGTCGCAATCAGCGCCGCCTCGTCAGACAGTCGCAGTGCCTTGTCAACCAGGTAGATGCCCAGGGGCACGAGCAGCCCCGCCAGCGCGCCCACAACCCAGCCCGCCCACACGGGCACAAATGGCGCGCCGGCCAACGTCGCCACGGCCCCGGCCACCGCACCGCGGCCCGCCATGAACACGTCGGCACGGCGGGCGACAAACCACGTGTAGAACCCCGCCGCGAGCATCCCGGCCAGGCCGCCCGACACGACGACCACTAGCGCGCGCGGAATTGCGTTCGCGGCGGCCTGCGCCTGGAGGGTAGACCCCATCCAGCCCGCCCAGCCCACCTGCATCAGGAACACGCCGACGACAGCCACGCCGGGCTGCGCCAAGACCGGCATCTTCGCAGCGCCCTTGCGCGGAGGCGTCTCCCTCTCGGCCTGGCGCCGAAGCAGGAGCATCGCCAAGGCCAGCGCTGCCGCGAAGAGGAACGGGCCACTGGCTCCGCCGTAGTCCACGAACCCGTGTCCCAGCAGCCGCGTGTGCCCCAGATTGGCCAGCCACCCCCCGCCCCATACCCAGTTGCCGAACAGGGGGTACAAGAAGCCGCCTGTCAGGAAGGCCAGGATATAGGCCAGGCCCGCCCGCTTGTGCGAGGTCAGGGCAAGGGCCGGCAACATGCAGACGACCAGCACCCAGGGCAGATGCGACAGGAACAAGGCCAGCCCTTCCGGTGTGGACGCGCCGTTGGTGAGGAAGAATCCTCGCAGGCCGGCCATTCCCCAGCCGGGCCCCCACTGGACATCCAGCAGCGACCACTCCCAGGAGAGGTCGCGGTACGCAGCGCCGCCCAGCGCCAGGCCGAACAGCGCATAATCCGTCAGTTCGGTAACGTCCAGGATCAGCAGGGCGACCGCCGCCAGGGCGATGAACAATGCCGGCAGCGATGACAGGCCGCCGATCAGCAGGCC
>JARYMK010000176.1 GCA_029907165.1 Anaerolineae bacterium | reverse complement strand
CTTCAGCCAGACAAGGACGGTTTTGTCCGGCTGTCCATCGCCGAGTTCAGTCTGTGAAGTAGCACCATTGGTTAGTACTGCACGCCCCGTTCGGCGGTCGTGTCGTCATAGGTCGTTGCAGCAACGTCGGGGAACGTCTCCGAGTAGAGTCCGGCATTCAACCCGCGGCGGACCTTGTAGAATGTTGCGTACGGGTGCGCGGTCCAGGACACGCGCACCTTGTCGGTGTATGTGCCGTCGCTGGCCGCCACGTCCGTGGGCGGCGTCAACTTGCGGTAGCCCAGGTCGGTGGCGTAGTTGCCGCAAATGGTATCGCCCGTGTTGCAGGCCCACACCCGATACTCGTAACTGACGCCGGGCGTGGCGAGCGTGTCGTGCGCCACGGTGTCGGTGGTGAGGGACACCCGCACCGCCGTTCCGCCCGCCGACGGCACGCGCCAGACCTGATAGCGGCCTGTGCCCGCCACGGCATTCCAGGTTATGATCACGCGGTCGCTCCACAGCCCGTCTGTGGCCCGAGACGCCCGTGGGCGGCGGATACTGGCGGTAGCCTGTGTCTTCGCCATTGCCGCTCTCATCGGCGGGCGACGTGGACACCGCCCTGACCCAGTAGTAATACACCGTGCCGGGCACGGCGGAGGTGTTGTCATACCAGGTGTTCGTGATGCCCGAGACCGAGATGTCGTACCCTGCCTCGCTGGTGCCGCGGTACAGGGTGTAGGACGTGGCGCCCTGCACGGGGCTCCAGGTAATCCGCACCTTGTCCGTGTACGTTCCGTCGCTGGCGTACACCGTCGGCGTCTCAAGCCCGCGAAAGCCCGAATCGGGGCTGCTGTAGCCGCTGCAGTTGGCATTGTCCACACAGGCGATCACCCAGTAGTAGCGCACCTGTAGCGGGCCCATTTCGTAGTCGTTGTACTCCGTCGTGGTTGTGTTCGCGATGCTCGTCTTGTTGCCGTCCAACGTCAGCGCGCGGAACACCCGTAACTGTTGGCACCGGCCGAGGGATACCAGGTGATCTGGATTTTGGTTGAGTACGACCCGTCGGATGCCGAGACGTTCGTGGGAGGCGGCGGGGCGGCGGCGGGTTCGGGCCACTGCGCCGACGCGGCGGAGAGCCCGAAGCACAGCACGATGGCGAGCACTGCGAGGGTTCGGATGCGCAAGCCAGATTTCATGTACATTGCTCCTTATGAGGGACATGCCCATTCCCTGTGAACACGCGGGACAGGGACGGGGTCGGACGAATGAGCGGTGGTGCGGTGGAACCGGCGCCAACGGGCCGGAAGCAGGATCGCGGCTGCAGCCGTGGGCTAGCGCAGATGTATTATAGGGGGAATCACCTGAAATCCCAAATGCGCTCTTGACTTGACGCGGTTCCGTCTTAGGTGGTGGTCAAGGTGCGATGCACTTTCGGAAATGGACATTGGCGAGAATGAGCGCGTCGCACCTTTTCCGATTCCGATGGCGCGACGCACAGCCGTGGGATTCTGCGCTTCGCTCAGGATGACGGGCCATCCGTGCGGTCGTAGGACTAGTCCGTTTTCTTCCTGCGCGGCGGGAGCGGCAGGAAGGCGCTGGTGCGTTCTACGTACTCCCTGTACTGGGGCTTGGTCTCCACCAGCGTTTTCTCCAGCAGCGCCACGCCCGATACCCGTAGCAGGAGCAGGGTCATGAGAATCGGGCTGAATACCGTCCACCAGCCGCCCGCCGCCAACGCGACGAGGTAGTAGCCCCACCACTGGGCCGAGTCGCCGAAGTAGTTGGGGTGGCGCGTGTACCGCCACACGCCCTGATCCATGACCTTGCCCCTGTTGGCAGGGTCGGCCTTGAAACGGGCCAATTGGAGGTCGCCCACCGCCTCAAAGTAGAACCCGATGACCCATAGGAACAGGCCCAGGTCGTCCAGGAACGTGATGTGGGCGGGGGCAGTCCCGTACTGCGCGGCCAGCAGCGGCGCGGAGATCAGCCACATGAGCGCGCCCTGGGTCAGGAACACGCGGAAGTAACTTTTCCACCAGAAGCCTGTGCCCGCTTCCTCGCGCCACTTGCGGTAGCGGAAGTCCTCGCCCTTGCCCCAGTTGCGCCACAGGATGTAGCCCGACAGGCGCAGCCCCCAGACCGTAACCATCGCCATCAGGAGCACCTTGCGCCAGACGAAACCATCGGTCAGCGCGAAGTACAACCAGCCCGTGATGACGAACCCCAGCCCCCAGAAGATGTCCACGATGCTGGCGTTCCTCTTCATCAGGCTGGCGATCCATATCGCGGTCATGTAGGCCCAGATGACCAGTGCCGCGATGCCCCAGATGTGCAGAATCGTCATGCGCGCTACCTCTGTTGTGTGGTTGCGCCTGAAGTATGGCACGCAAGGCGAGAGGTGTCAAGCCGCACGGGCCGGAGATTGCCACATTAGGGTCATTGCGAGGGCGTGCAGCGACGAGGCAATCCCCGTTGGCTGTCATTCTGAGGCGCGGAGCGCCGAAGAATCTCGCTAACCGAGATGCTTCGCTCAGCATGGCAGGCAGAGGGTTTGGAACACGAAAGGCACGAAAGAACGCGAAAGGCGCGAAAGGAGGTTCGCGCCCTTCGCGGTCCAAATCTCCGGCCGCTCTCCGCGCACTCCGCGTCTCCGCGGTGAAGTGCGGGATTACCGCAGGGGAAGGGAGGATGACCTGTCATTGCGAGGGCGCGCAGCGCCCGAAGCAATCTCCCCCATCCCTGGGATTGCTTCGCTTCGCTCGCAATGACAACAGGCCTGGGATTGCTTCGCTCCGCTCGCAATGACGGGCGGGCAATTCTCTCTGCGGTCAAGTGCTACGCCGTCGTGGCCACCTCGTTCATCTTCTCGTAGCACTCGTCGCAGATGCCGTGCGTGATGGACGGAAGCCGACGCCGCTGGAACAGCCGCAGCCGCTGGACGGCTTCCTCCACCTCCGCCCACTCGTCCCCCACCAGGAACTTCTTGCACCAGCCGCACGAACGCAACAACTCATCGGACCGCTCCACGTCGGCATCCAACAGAATCGGCACGGGCCGCTCCTGTTCCATGAGCGTGCGGGTACGGAACTCCACCGCGCCGCCCTCCTTGCCGACAACGGTCATCTCCAGGAAGCGCCGTCGCCACGGAGCGTCGCAACGAAAGGTGAACCGAAGAGGATGCCCAGATCGCGCCTTGTGAATCAGCGCGCGATAGATTTCCTGCGTTGACAAATCCATGATGAAGTCCCAAATCGGGCGGCCGAGGACCTTTGTGGAAAGGACGGTCTTCCCTCCATTGGCGACGGCGAAGTGATCCCATCCATCGCTCACGTAGTCTATCTCGTCCCTTGCGTTAACCCTGTAGACGATATCAGGCGTCTCCGACATTCTGCCTCCTCCACGAATTGGATTCACGGGCTGCGAGGGTGGAGCCCCGTCCCGCTTGCAGGAATTGTAAACCCTGGCGGCCCCGTTCGCAAAACAACAGCGCGGCGCACCCTTGTACGCCGCGCGTTGCTATCGCAAACCCCGTTCTGCGAATCTACTTCAACTGCTTCCAGACTTCCTGCACGAACAGGGGTTCAGGGTAGGCCCCTTCCAGCGCGATGGTCTCGTTGATGACCGAGCGCGGCACCCCTTGCACCTGGTACTTGATGGCCAGGTCGGGGAACTCCATCGCCTCCACCATGTCGGCGCGGACGAGGTCGCTCTCCAGCGCCATCTGGAACGCGAGCAGCACGGCGCGCGGGCAGTAGGGGCAGGTGGGAGTTACGAACACCTGAATATGCAAATCCTGCTTCAGTTCCGCCAACGCCTTCTTGGTGGCGTCCTTCAGCCCGCTCTCGCGCCGCGACACCATCATGATGCTCTCCACCAGCGACGAGAACTCGTACCCCGACGGGATGCCGTAGAAACGGATGCCGTAGTCCTTCTCGCCGATGACGGCGATGGCGGGGATGCGCGCGATGTTGTACGGCGCGATTTTGTCCTTATCGGCAACGAAGTCATAGATCTCCGCCGTGATCTTGTCCGACAGTTCGGCCAGTTCCTCCACGATCTCGCGGGTTTCCTTGCAGAAGTCGCACTCAAAGTCCTGCGTTACCATGATCAGTCTGACCGGGTGCACCAGTTTCTCCGCGAATTCCTTCTGCAGATACTCGCGGTCCTTGGGTTGAATCATTGGCATGTCGTGCCCTCCTCAAAATGTGTTGTGGGCGCAGAAACACGGGGATATCGGAAATCCCCGTGTTCCTGCGCAGTGCGTGTCATTTGGTTGCAATGCTGATCTTGCGCGGCTTGAGTTCCGGCGCCTTGGGCAGCGTGATCTTCAGGATGCCGTCCTCGTAGTGGGCCTCAATGTTCTGGGCGTCCACCTCCATCGGTATCTGGATGACGCGGCGGTAGGTGCCGCTGGTGCGCTCGCAGCACAGGTAATCGGCCTCCTCCGGATACGCCTTGCGCTCGGCGCGGAGCGTCAGCGTGTCGCCCTCCAGCGTAACGTCTATGGACTCGCGATCCACGCCCGGCAGGTCTGCGTAGATGACCAGGCGGTCGCCCAGGTCAAAGATGTCCACCGGCGGCGCCCAGGTGCGCTCTTCGGGCTCGCCGCCCCAGTCCTCGCCGAACTCGCCCCAGGGGCCTCGTCGCGCCCATCGCGGTCGGAAGATCGGATACCACATACAACCACCTCCTGTATGCCCCCCAGCGGCGCGCGGCCGCGGGTGAATGTTCCGCTATTTGGATGCAGGCGGGGGCAAAAGGATTCACGGGGCGGCGACCGTCCGCCATCAGCAATCAGCCGACAGCGGCCATTGGCGGTGTTGGCCGCCCGTCGTCCTGAGCACAGCGAGCATCTCGGCGAGTAGGGCGCCATCCTGCGGGCGACGCCCTCCCGCCCGCTACGCCGACGCAATGGCTGTACCTGACCGTGGCGGTGAGGTAGGGAACCGGGGCACTACAGGCCGCACTCGGCGCGCACGGCCTCGCGCTCATACTGACGGATCAGCGCCTCGTATCCCAGGAACTGCACCCTTTCGCGGATGGCCTCAAAGGCGCTGCGGCGTTTCTTGTCCTCAAATTCGCGCCGCCGCCTTTCGTCCGCAACGATGAACATCCGAACGTAGAAATCCTGCAGTTCGTGGAACTTGACGAGGGCGCTCTGCATATCCGTGGAGTGCTCCACCTCAAAAAGGCTGTGCGGCATTTGCCTGGAATTGAACCAAACGACGTCAATCGTCTCACAGTAGCGCAGCAGGTGCTCATAGGTGAACGGCGGAAGCGCAGGGAGCGTCGCCAGGTCGCCGAGGCGCTTGCCCAGGAACGGCTTGTTCTTGTCCTGGTGCGGCACGTAGGTCCCCAGCCCCCTGATGTTGCCGATGGAGGCGAGGATGCCCTGATAGTAGGCGTGGCCTTGCACGTCCGCGCCGCTTTCCTTGGCCTCGCCGTACTCCGTGAGGCCGAGTTTGTCCTTGTACGCCCGCAACGCCCAGAGGCCAGGCCGCACCTTGAAGATCTCGGGGCGGGTCTGGACAATGCGGCGGATGGATGCGAAGGGGGTCTTCGTGCCCCACGTGCACCCCTCCACCTTCATGACCTCGCGGTACAACTGGGCCAGGGTCGCCTGTCCGCCCAGCCGCTCCAGCGTGAGGATGACCGCCTCGTACTGTTTCACGACGCTGCCTCCGAATTGCGTTTGCCAAGACAGGACTTCGTGGGGTATTATACATCGCGTCCGTGCGCTGTCCAACCCCGCTTGACACGCCGCCGCTCCGCCCGTACAATCGCCCGCAAGAAACCCTGTCGGAGAGGCGCGGATGAAATCCCCGCGGGCGCAAATCCTCACGGTGGCATCGTTCCTGGGGCTGGGGCTGGCGCTGGCACCCTGGGTCGGCGCGTTCAGTCGCCCCGTGCAGGCCGCGCTGGGCAAGGCGGCGCTGTCGTTCACCCTGTCGGGCTTGGCCGTATGGGCGCTGGCGATGGCCGTGGCCGCGGCGCTGGGC
>JARYMK010000175.1 GCA_029907165.1 Anaerolineae bacterium | reverse complement strand
GATTTCGCGGCGTGTCGGCAAATGGCAGGATCGCCGCGCACGCGGAGCCCAGTTCGGACGCAAGCGCCTCGCCCTCCAGGTAGCCGCGCATGACGACCGTACCGCTCAGCCCCCGCGCCCGCACCGCCTCGGCAAAGGCGCACTCCTCGCCGTGCATCCCGACGCCGATGACGTGAAGGGTGGGTGGCGTAGGTGGCGTAGGGGCAGGTCTCAGACCTGCCCCTACGGTATTCCCCCACACGGTATTCCCCACAATGGCCGCCCAGATGTCGGCTGCGGTTTCGGGGGCAATGTCCAGAAATCGCGTGTACCAGACCACGCGGCCGGGGACTTCGTCGGTGTCCACGGGGTGGAGGGCCGATGTGTTGGGCAGGTACACCGGGGGCGTGCTCCGCCATTCGGCCACGTGCTGCAACAGCGCGCGGCTCGCCGCGGTAACGCCGTCGGCGCGAAACAGCACCCATCGCTCCTGGTGTGCGATAGCCGCGCGCTGCCACGCCGGGCGCGCATCGGCCCAAGCGGTCTCCAGGTCATCGGCGTCGGCCCAGACGAGGGGGCGCTGGCGTGCGGGAAGGCGCAGCATCGCCTGGGCGATGGCACCGCTGAAGCCGATGGGCTTGAAGACGTGAACGACGTCGGACTTCCCACGGCGCGCTTCTGCTAGCAGGCGGGCGAGCAGAATCGGCCACGCGGCCTTGCCGAGCGCTGCGGGGAAAGGGATGCTGACGACATCGGCGCCGCCCTCGCGCCACGCGCGCCCGGCATCCTGCGGCCAGTCCCACGACGGCACGAGGACACGCACCGAGTGCCCGCGCGCCGCTAGCGCCCGCGCCAGCGGTAGCACTCGCCAGCGGGTGGTGCCTTTGGGAGCCAGGCCGAAAGGCGCGACAAAGGCAATGTTCATGGGCCGATTATACCACATCTTGCCCGCGGAGCGCCTGCGTAGTATACTTTCGCCAGACCCTGGCTGGGAGGCGTTCGGCACATGGCATCGGAACAGGTGCGCATTGCACTCGTTGGCCTCGGCAACGTGGGGCGGCGCGTGTTGACCATTCTGGATGAGAAGCGGTCGCTGTACCGCGAGCGGTTCGGGCTGGAGTTCGTCCTGGCCGGTGTGGCCGACAGCCGCGGCGCGGCCTGGAGCGCCGACGGGATTGACCTGCGCCGGATGGTGTCCATCAAGGAGGCGGGCGGGAGTGCCGCCGACTACATCGGCCTGGGACAGAGGGGCGTGTCGGGCCTGGACATGCTGCGCCGCTGCCAGGCGGACGTGCTGGTGGAGGCCTCGCCGGTCAACCTCGCCGACGGCGAACCGGCCATGAGTCACATCCGCGCGGCGCTGGAGCGCGGGATGCACGTGGTAACGGCGAACAAGGGGCCCCTCGCCCTGGCGTACCCCGAAGTTATGGCGCTGGCCCGCGAGCGCGGTCGCCGTGTGCTGTTCAGCGCGACGGTGGGCGGCGGGTTGCCGGCGGTCAATGTGGGCGTCCGTGATCTGTGCCACGCGCGGGTGGAGCGGATAGAAGGCGTCCTCAACCTCACCAGCCATTCCATCCTTGCCCGCATGGCGCAGGGCTACACGTTCCAGGAGGCGCTGGCCATGGCTCAGCGGGATGGCCATGCGGAGGCCGATCCGAACCTGGACGTGGACGGGTGGGACGCGGCCAACAAACTGGTGATCCTCGCCAATGCCGTCCTCGGCTATCCCGCTCGGCTGTCGGAAGTGCGCGTTGCGGGCATTCGGGGCATCTCCGCGAAAATGCTGCAGCACGCGCGGCAGAGGGGGAACGTGATTCTGCTCCTGGCCGTGGCCGAGCGCCGCGGCGATGGGTACTACCTTAGCGTGCAGCCCACCGAGGTCGGCGCAGAGCACCCGCTGGCGCGCCTGACCCACGTGCAGATGGGCGTCGTGTACTACACCGACACCAACGGCATCGTGGCGGCCACCGTGGACGAAGTGGATCCCATCCCGACCGCGGGGGCGGTGGTGCGCGACCTCATCACGTTGTATCGGGAGGGCTTGTGGAGCGGCATTTGAGCGTCCTGCGCATGCTGTACGATGTGCTGGAAGGTGCGGGCGTGAACTGGGCCGTAACGGGGAGCCTAGGACTGGCGCTCCAGGGCGTACCGCTGGAGCCTCACGACGTGGACGTGCAGACCGACGAGGCCGGCGCGTACCGCATCGCGGCGCTATTCGCCGACCGCGTCGTGCGGCCCGTAACCTTCTCGGCCAAGGCGGGGATGCGGTCGCACTTCGGTGCGCTGGATATAGACGGCCTGACGGTGGAGGTCATGGGCGACGTACAGCACCAGCGGGCGGATGGTTCCTGGGAGCCGCCGCCCGATTTGTGGCGCATCAGGCGCTGGGTGGACATCGCCGGGATACGCGTGCCGGTTCTGTCGCTTGAGCACGAGCGCGACGCCTACGCGAAGATGGGGCGCACCGAGCGCGTCGCGCTGATATCGCGTGCGTTGGAGGCACAAGGGTCCGTGCGCTGAGACGCCATCACATGGGGGAGATGGGGCGCGGGGTCTCGGCGCGTTTACAAGAGGAGGCTGGGAGATGTCAGCTGTTCGTGTGGTTCGGTGTCCCCAGTGCGGGGCGAAACTGCCGCCTGGCAGGGAAGTCGTGTGCGAGTATTGCGGGACGCGATGCGTGCTGGACGAGCCGCAGCCGAGCGCCGCAAAGCCCGAAGCGCCGCAGAAGCCCAGGGCTGGCGAAGCGCCCCCAAGCGCGGCGGCCCTTCGCCTGAAGACGGTGCAGTGCGTGGATCAGCAGGGCATCGGCATAGAGGCGTGCCGCATGTTGATTCCGGTGGACTGGGTGTTTGAAGGGGGCGTGCAGTGGCTACTCAACAACCCGGGCATGCCCGCAGTCCTGGCCTTCCGCGCCCGCAACCAGGCGAACACCGAAGCCTTTGAGGTCTTCCCGAATATCTCGTTCTATTGGACGAACAACCCCATGGTGCACATGACCTTCCCCATCGGCGCGCTGTACTTCGGCAACGAGGTGCGGCCGCCCATGGGCGCGCAGCAGATGCTGCGGGAGATCGTCCTGCCGCGCTACCGCGGCAAAATGCCCGGGCTACAAATCCTGCGCGAGGAGCACCTGCCGGATTTGGC
This sequence comes from Anaerolineae bacterium, assembly GCA_029907165.1. GTDB lineage: Bacteria > Chloroflexota > Anaerolineae > DTLA01 > DTLA01 > DTLA01. Next base: position 2,931 of record JARYMK010000175.1, on the reverse strand, counting down.
GCAGCAGGTGGGGGCGGGCGCGCAGTCGGCCCCGGGCGCGGTAACTTCTGCCGATGGTGCCCGCGTGCGAGTTCGGTATTCCCTGGGGGCGCAGCGGGCCGAGGAGGAAATCTACGGCGTGGTGGAGGTAACCCACGTTTCCATGCCCGTCATGTTCGGCACGGTGGAGCACATCTACTGGATGGCCGACTATCTGTTCTCGTTCCGCACGCCGGAGGGCGCTCTGGACGGCATGGCCGAACTGTTCTGGACCATCACTCGCTCGTTCCGGTTGAACCCGCAGTGGTACGGGCGCTACTTGCAGGTGAGCCAGTACCTCATCCAGAACCAGATTCAGCAGATTCAGCACACGGGCCAGTTGAGCCGCATCATCAGCCAGACGAGCAGCCAGATCAGCGACATGATGATGGAGTCGTGGCAACAGCGCCAGGCGACCATGGACCGCATCTCGGAGAACTTCAGCCAGGCCATTCGCGGCGTGGATGAGTACTACAACCCGTTTGACGAGCGGGGCGTGGAGTTGCCAGGTGGGCATAACTACGCCTGGTGCAACGCGCTGGGCGAGTACATCCTGACCGACGACCCGAACTTCAACCCCAACATCGGCTCCAACCTGACCTGGCAGCAGATGGAGCGGCGAGGGCCGTAGTGGGTCGGCTGACTTTGCTCATCGCGGAGGCGCGGAGACCGCAGAGCAGGGGATTCGGAGTCGCAAGTGGGAGCACAGGGCATCGGGCCGCAACCCCGACCTGTGGGGCTATCTTCCTAATCTGATCAAAGAGATTCTTAGGGAGGTGAGACCATGAGCATCAAGCGGAAGAGCGCACTGGTGATCGTGGACATGCAGAACGACTTTCTGCCGGGGGGCGCGCTGGCGATTCCCCAGGGCGATACCATCCTGCCCAAAGTCAACGCCTACCTGGAGTTGTTTGAGCGGCGCGGCCTGCCCATCATCGCCACACGCGACTGGCACCCGCCGGAGACGACGCACTTCCAGGTGAAGGGCGGCGTGTGGCCCGTCCACTGCGTGCAGGGGACGCCGGGCGCCGAGTTCCACCCAGACCTGGCGCTGCCCGACAAGACCATCGTCGTGTCCAAGGGCATGGGGGCGGACGAGGACGCCTACTCTGCATTCCAGGCGCGCGATGCCCAGGGTCGGCCGTTGCCCGAGGTGCTGCGAGCCCTGGGCGTGCGGCACCTGTACATCGGCGGGCTGGCGCTGGACTACTGCGTGAAGTTCACCGGCCTGGATGCGAGCCGTCAGGGTTTCGGGTACACGGTGCTCCTGGACGCTACCCGCGCGGTGAACCTGCAGGTGCACGATGCGGAACTAGCACTTGAGGAACTAGTGCGGGCTGGCGCCGACATCGCCGTCTTTGAGACGTTGACCGCGTGAAAGGAGTTTGCATGGAAGCCAGACGCAGGTTTCACATCGCTACCGAAGCCGAACTGCGCGAGGGCCGCGTAGCCGACGTGTACTTTGAGCGGGCGCGGTCGGCCATCCAGGCCAGGGATGCCGACAAGGTCGTGGTCGCGGAGGTACGCGCGAAGAGCCTGCCCAACAAATGGGAGTGGGCGGTGCTGGCTGGCGTGGAGGAAGTCGCGCGCCTTCTGGAGGGCGTGGGCGTTCGCGTCTGGTCGCTGCCCGAGGGGGCGCTGTTCTACGCGGGCGAGCCGGTCTTGCTCATAGAGGGGCCGTACACGGTCTTTGGCCACCTGGAGACCGAGATTCTGGGAATGCTCTGCCAGGCGTCGGGCGTGGCGACCAAGGCGGCGCGGTGTCGTGTGGCAGCGGGGAAGCGCACCGTGTTGAGTTTCGGCGCGCGGCGAATGCACCCGGCGGTGGCCCCGATGATTGAGCGAGCCTGCTACATCGGCGGGTGCGATGGCGTGTCCACGCTCTTGGCGGCGGAGGTCGTCGGCATCCCGCCCAGCGGCACGATGCCGCATGCGCTTGTCCTGCTCCTGGGCGACACGGTGGAAGCAGCCTGGGCCTTTGACCAGGTCGCCGGCCCGGAGGTGCCGCGCATCGTGCTGATAGACACATTCCTGGACGAGAAGTTTGAGGCCATCCGCGTGGCCGAGGCGCTGCGCGAGAGGTTGTACGGCATCCGGTTTGACACGCCCGCGTCGCGCCGGGGGGATTTGCGCCAGTTGATGGAGGAGGTGCGCTGGGAGTTGGACTTGCGCGGCTTCCAGCACGTCAAACTCTTTGCCAGCGGCGGCTTGGACGAGTACAGCATCCTGGACTTGAACCCCGTCTGCGATGGCTACGGCGTGGGCACCTCGCTGGCGAATGCGCCCACCATCAACCTGGCGCTGGACTTGGTAGAAGTGGGCGGCCAGTGGATTGCAAAGCGAGGCAAGGAATCGGGCGGGAAGTTCGTGGCCGCGTGTCCCGCCTGCGGGGCCAGAAAGGTCGTGTACTGGAAGCACGAGCCGGGCGTCTGCGAGTGCGGGCAGCCGCGCCGCTTCCTCAACACGCTGCTGATTGACGGCGGGCGCTTGGCCGTGGACTTGCCGGACGCGCGGCAGATTCGGCAGTCGGTGCTGGCGCAACTGGACAGGGTGAGCCTGTAGACAGCGGCCTCGGTGCACGCTCCGATGCACGCCGCAGATCGTGTTCTGCCGCATCCGCTGCAGAATCACGGAGTCCCCTCGCCTGTCGGTCCGCGTTGGGCAGAGGGGGCCAGGGACAGTCTCCGGGCACGGCGACTAGCCCCGTGAAACGGGGTTACTGCGAGTGGTGTTCGGTTCCCGATGGAACACCGAGTTCTACAAAGAGCACAAAGGAGGCGTATGGCTGAATCGGGCGATCGGCTGCACAAGAAGATCATCAACGCATGGTGTCTGTACGACTGGGGCAACTCGGCATTCTCCACAACGGTTGAAGCGGCGGTGCTCCCTGTGTATTTCGCGTCCGTGGTGGCG
>JARYMK010000174.1 GCA_029907165.1 Anaerolineae bacterium | reverse complement strand
TGGCAGCCCGCAGGGCTTTGTCCCTTCAGCCCGACGGCTTCAGCCTCGGGCGGCCGAGGCGGCGGCGTTCCCTCGCCCACTGGGAGAGGGCTAGGGTGAGGGTAGCGCCGCGCGGGGCTAAACCCCCGCCGCGTGTAGGGGCACAGCGTGCTGTGCCCCTACAGCCCGCAGGGCTTTGTCCCTTCAGCCCGATGCTTTAGCATCGGGCGGCGGGCCGCCGCGTCCCCTCTCCCGCTGGGAGAGGGCTAGGGTGAGGGTAGGCCGCAGCCCCCGTGTTGCTCCATCCGCCGCCGCGGCATATAATGCCCACGGAGGACTGCACACCCATGATCTTCGCCGCACACATCGGGGACGAGCCTGCGGGTTGGCGCGACGCCGTGAGCCGCCACGCCCGGTGGCTGAACCTGCCCGTCCGCGAGGGCGACCTGGCACTGGCCGACGGCCGCGCCATCCGGTTCGCGTGGCTCGGCCCGGCGCCCGCCGCAAGCCCGGGGCCGCGCATCCCGCCTGCCGACGGCGCGCTGGTGCTCGCCACGTCGGGCGATGCCGCCCCTGCGCCCAACGCGCGGAATGCCGAGGCCCTGGCCCGCCTGCTGGCCGATCCCGCCAAGCCTGCCGCCATCCGCGTCGGCGTCCTGCCCGCCACAGGCGAGGTGATCGCCGCGGTGCCCCCTGCCGCCGTGGAGCAACTGTACTTCGCCCGCGTCGGCGGCTGGGTCGTGAGCAACGACCTACGTCTCATGGCGCGGGTGGCCGGGTCCGAACTGGACGAGGCGGGCGTGCTGGGCCTGTTCCGCTACGGCCTGACCCCCGCGCCGTTGACCCTGTTCCGCGGCGTGAGGCGCGTGCCGGTGGGCCATTTCCTGCGCATCGGACCCGACGCGGAGCCTGTGCTGGAGCGGTTCGCCGTGCTAGGCGACGCATCGCACCGCGAGCCGGGCGCTACCGACCCCGAAGCCCTCATCCGCGACACTCTGGACGCCATTCTGCGCCGCGCGCCCCAATCGCCCGTCGTATACTTCAGCGGCGGGGTGGACTCCTCGCTCATCGCCGCGCGGCTGGCTGCCCTGGGCCGCGACGACACGATTCTCGTGAACTATGCCTTCGGTCCTGACGACCCCAAGGCGCACCTGGCCCGTCGCATCGCCCGGCACCTGGGACTTCGCCTCCATCAGGTCGCGTGGAACCCGGCGGACATCCCCGCGGTTCTGGAGCGGCTGGGGCGCGATTATCCGTTCCCGTTCTGCGACACGGCCCTGATTCCGGGCAACCTCCTGGCCCACGCCGCGATGCCGCTGGCCCGGGCGTCTCGCACGACGATGCACGGGGTGGGCGCGGGCGCGCTTTTCGGCCAGCGGCTCCACATCCGGCGACTGTGGCGGCCCCTGGGGTGGATTCCGGCCCCCGTGCGGCGGGCGCTCGCGTGGCCTTACGGGGCGCTCCGCCTGTGGCGGCAGGATTCCGACGCCGCGCGCCTCTGCGAGGTCCTGCAGCGGAGCGCGCACGTTCCCCTCATCCACGCCATGATGGCCGAGTACGCCATGGAGGGAATCGCCTATGCCATGCCACCCGAGACAGGGCGCACGCTGGACGCCGCCATCCGCGACTACGTGGAGCCTCTGGCGGCAGGCCGGGACTACGACCTGCTGACCAGCGTCCTGCACCAGATGTACTCCACTTCGCGGGAGTTCTCGGCGGTCGTCCTGGGGCCCCAGATGGCCGCGGGGGTGGACTCCATCGCGCCGCTCATGGAGCCGCTGATGATGCAGCGCGGGTTCGCCCTGACCTGGGACGAGAAGCGGCCCGGCGGGGTGCCCAAGGGGCTGCTCCGCAACCTGCTGGCCGCCCATCTGCCTGCCGACCTGGCGTGGGCCGCGGGCGGGTCGTTCCTCGCGCCCCAATCGGAAATCTACGCCCACCCCGCCATGCGCGCGCTCGTTGAGGACACGGCGCTGGCCGCAGACAACCCCCTGCTGGACTACTGCCGCGCCGACACCGTACGTACGATGCTGATGCGCCTGGTGCGCGGCGAGAGCCTGGCCGCCAGCGCCCGCAAGTTCGCCTGGACCTTCATCTTCGCATCGGCGTGGCTCCGCCAGACCCGCTCCGAGATTTAAACTTCCCCGCCCGTGTCGCGCTTGTCAAACTCTGCGTTCTAACCTATAATAGAACAAATGTTCCAATCGGCGCGACAGCCCCCGCGTCGCCGTTCGGGAGGGTCCGTGGCTCGCTCTCGCCATGGCCGGCAACGCGCCGGCATCTACTGGAAATCCGGCTCCAACTACCGCCCCGTGGAGTACCCGTGCCGCGACACGGCCACCGCTGCCCTGCGCCCCGTGCCCCCCGGCCAGACCCGCGCGCAATTGTACTGCCCCCACTGTACGGCCAAGCGGTGCATCCTCAACCGCGGCGCGCCCCGCAGAACGCGCGCCCCCGGCCCAGGCCGCGCCATGAACAACGCCGGGTTCCGCGCCGCCTGCCGACGGGCCGGCCTCAGCCATCAGGGCCGCCCGCTGGCCCGCACCTGCTGGAACTGCGTGAACCTGCGCCGCCTGGTGGGCCTGGGGCTGGAGTCGGACGTGTACGTCTGCTACTGGCGGCATGCCGACGCCCCGCGCGAGGTGCTCATCCGCGAGGCCCGCTCCCGCCGCACGCTCATCGGCCGCAAGCCGTCCACGCCGGTGCACGGGTGCGGCGGCGTCGGGTTCGCGCTGCGCCTGGCGGAGATTCAGGACCTGCGCGTGTGAGGGGCGGCAGCCGTCAGCCGTCGGCGTTCAGCCATCAGCCAGCAGCCTTTAGCCATTAGCCTTTGGCGGATAGCCGCCGACGGAACCCGTAGAGGAGGCCGCGGGTTTGCTTCCCGCGCCGAGACGGGTATAATGGGGCCAGGCTTTCGCCCGTGGAGAGGAAGCATGACCCCGGTGCGCATGTTCGTGAAAATCTACGGCGACGTGCAGGGCGTGGGGTTCCGGGCGTTTGCCCGGGACCGGGCGCTGCGCCTGGGCGTGCACGGCTACGTCCGCAACGCCTGGGACGGGACGGTGGAGGTCCTGGCCGAGGGCGAACGTATGACGCTGGAGACCTTCCTGGACATCCTGCGCGAGGGGCCGCGGAGCGCCCGCGTGAGTCAGGTGGAAGTGCAGTGGGGCGACGCCACCGGCGAATTCCAGGGGTTCGGAGTGCGATTCTAGATGAGGAAAAACCCTGAGCGGCTGGCCTGGTTCGTGCTCGTCTGCGCGTTCCTCACGTTCGTGGCGCTGGTGGCCGGCGTGCCGCTGGGCGTGAGGGCTTACGTGAATCACGCCCTGGTGCCCCGCCCGGCCTCGCTGGAGGCCATCGTCCCCACCATCGTGGTGGAGTACCCGGGCATGAGCACCAACCTGGCCGTTACCGACCGCCGCGACGACATCGCCGAGGGCGCGCAGATTCAGACCGACCGCACGTCCCAGGGCATCCTCACCTTCTACGAGAACCCCCAGGAGCGCACCGTCCTCAGCACCGTGCAACTGTTCGCCAACACGCGCGTAGAGGTGGTGGAGATTCGCTCGCCGCGGTTCGCGTCCAGCAGGGCGTCGGATCGCATCGTGCTGGCGGTGAAATCGGGCCGGGCGCGCATTGCCGCCGCGCCGTCGGGCCGGTTCCCGCTGTACGTGGAGGTGCGCACGCCCCAGGGTTCCATCATCTTCAGCGACGCCAGCATCCTGGTGGAGGTGGGCAACGAGCAGACCGAAGTGTCGGTGCGCTACGGCTCGGCGACGGTGCGCGGCGGTGGCGTGAACACCGAGGTGCAACCGCGACAGCGCACCACCCTGCGGCTGGGCCAGCCCCCGACCACACCTGTGGCCGCCATCCGCGACCTGGTGGTGAACGGCGACTTCTCCCAGCCCCTGTCCGTCGGCTGGCAGGTGGACACCGAGCGCCTGTCCGAGGACGTCCAGGCGGGCAAGGTGGAGATTGTCCAGGCCGGTGGTCGCCTCGCCGCGCAGTTCAGCCGCATGGGGCGCGACGGCGAGCACAACGCCGTCTTCCTCGTCCAGAAGATTGACCGAGACGCGCGCGACTTCGTGTCACTGAAACTACGGATGGACCTCCGCATCCTGTACCAGAGCCTGTCGGGCGGAGGGCTGCAGAGCAGCGAGTTCCCCGTCATGGTGCGGCTGGACTACATGGACGTGTACGGCAACGCCCAGCACTGGGTGCGCGGGTTCTACTACCGCAACCCCGACAACCTGCCGATCCTGTACTACGGCATCCAGGTGCCCCACGACACGTGGTATCCCTTTGAGTCGGGCAACCTGATGGAAGAACTGGCCGACGCCAAGCCGGCGTGGATCACGTCGCTGCGGGTGTACGCGTCGGGGTGGAACTACCAGAGCATGGTGGCCGAGGTGGGCCTGGTGGCGGAATAGCCGCTACATCCCCTTCAACTGTTCCCTGTATCGCGCGCGGATGCGGGCGAAAATCTCGCGGTAGGTCGCGCTGGCGTAGTCCGGATACGTCCACTCCCACGCCCGGAACTCGCCCCTGTGGTAGTGGAGGGTGATCTCGCCGTAGATGCCCTTGCCCAGGTAGATGCGGTGCCGGTGGTCCTTGGTGCTGGCGAGCACCAGTTTTCCCTCGCTCACGTATCCCGGGTCTATGTTGACCGTGCGCTTGCCGCCGACAGCCATCTCGGCCTCCAGCGCGTTGGTCGCCAACTTGATGTCGGGCAAATCCGCCGGGTCCACAAGCCGCTCAAAGGCAACGATGCGGCGCACCAGGCCCGTCCCGAACTCCGGCGCGTAGAAGTCGGTGTGGTCAAAGGGCAGGGGGTCCGAGCGGAAGTCCACCGGCCCGAACCGCGCGACCAGTGCCGCCTCCGCGCGGTCAATCTGCGCGGGGTCGGCGCCGAAGATGCTCGCGATGAGTTTCACCGGTTTGGGTGTTTTCGCCATTCCCATGAGTAGCCTCCGAGCAGTCAGCAGTCAGCCTTCAGCGGTCAGCAGTCAGCAATCAGCGGTCGGCCGTTAGCCTTCAGCCCTTCGCCGCGGGCGGGGTAGTCGTCTGCGTCTCCGCGATGGAGTGCCCGGCGGCGATTCTGCCGCTACGCCAACCCCAGCGCCCGCCGGAAATCCTCGTCGGCGGCGTCGGTAACCGGATGCCGGGCCATCTCCTCCAGTAGCGCCCAGGGGACCGTTACGTGATCCGCGCCGGCCAGCAGGACATCGGCCACCTCCTCTGGCGACTTCAGGCTCGCGGCCAGGATGTCGCCCGGGTCGTCCACCGTCTCGGCCAGGGCAGCGATGTCGGCCACCGCGCGGATGCCGTCGCCGCCGCCCCGCGTGATGCGGTTCACGTAGGGGATGACGTAGTCGGCGCCGGCTTCCAGCGCCAGCAGCCCCTGGGCCGCGCTGCCGATGCCCGTAACGGCCCAGCGGAATTCGCCGTGCCGCGCCACCAGTTCCAGGTTGGGCAGCGACACCATGATCTTGAGCACCACCTGCCCGGGCGCGATGTCGCTGGCCCGCCGCGCCTCGTCCAGCAGCGCGTCGGCGGTGCGGCCAGTCAGTTGGTGGAACACGTCCCACTCGCCGATGCGGGCCAGGTCGCGGATGATGTCCAACGCCGGACGCCCCGCCTTCGCCACCAGCGCCGGGTTCGTCGTTACGCCGACGACGAGCCCCAGGTCCCAGGCCCGCCGCGCCTCGTCCGCGATTGCCGAGTCCAGGTACAGTGCCATGTGTCCTCCTTGCGTTTGTGGTTTGGGGCCAGCGGACAGCGGTCAGCCGTTAGCCGTTAGCCGCTGGCCGTTTGCGGTCAATGCGGTGCATATTCGCCTGCGCCGCCCTCACCCTAACCCTCTCGCGCGTGCGGGCAAGGGGACGCGCCCCACCGCCCGAGGCTGTAGCCGTCGGGCTAAATGGGCCAAGCCCTGCGGGCTGTAGGGGCGTAGCACGCTACGCCCAGCCCCAGCGGGGCTTCGCCCTTTCAGCGCGGGGGTTCAGTCCCGCGCAGTGCCGCGCCCCGCCCCGCCCGATGCTGAAGCATCGGGCTAAATGGACAAAGCCCTGCGGGCTGTAGGGGCGTAGCACGCTGCGCCCCTA
>JARYMK010000173.1 GCA_029907165.1 Anaerolineae bacterium | reverse complement strand
GTCCGTGGTGGCGGCGGACTTGCCGGGGAACACCGCGACCGTGTACTGGGGCTACGCAGCAGCCTTCGCGCTGCTGGTGAGCGCGTTACTGGCCCCGATCCTCGGGAGTATCGCGGACTACACGGGCGCCAAGAAGCGGCTGCTAGGCTTGTTCGCGGCTCTGGGGATTCTCGCGACGGCAGTGTTGTTCCTGGTGGATCGCGGCGATTGGCAACTGGCCCTAGGGTGCATCATCGTGGGTTCCATCGGGTTCGCGGGCGCGGCGATCTTCTACGATTCGCTTCTGCCTCACATCGCGGGCGCGGATGAGATTGACTATGTATCGTCCAAGGGTTATGCGCTGGGCTACTTGGGGGGTGGCCTGCTGTTGGCCATCAACATCGCCATGATTCAGTTCCTGCCCGGTACGCTGGGTGCGCGCCTGTCGTTTCTATCGGTTGCTCTGTGGTGGGGGGCGTTCACCGTGCCGCTCCTGCGGTGGGTGCCGGAGCCGGCCGCCAACACTACCGGCATCGGCGTGGGAGTGAACCCGGTCAAGGCGGGGTTCACGCGGCTAGGCCAGACGTTCCGGCACCTGCGGCGCTACCGACAATTGTTCCTGTTTCTGGTGGCGTTCTGGCTCTACAACGACGGCATCGGCACCATCATCAAGATGGCGACCATTTACGGTACGGAGATCGGCATCGGGCAGTTGGACCTCATAGGCGCACTGCTGATGACGCAGTTTGTGGGCATCCCGTTTTCGCTGCTGTTCGGCAAATTCGGCGGGCGCATCGGCACGAAGCGCGCCATTATGCTGGGGCTTGGCTGGTACACGCTCATCAGCATCGCCGGCTACTTTATGGTGGTGGCATGGCATTTCTGGGCACTGGCTTTTGCGGTGGGCATGGTGCAGGGCGGCACGCAGGCGTTGAGCCGCAGCCTGTTCGGCCGGATGGCGCCCAAGGCAAGGAGCGCCGAGTTCTTCGGGTTCTACGATGTATCCAGCAAGTTCGCGGGCATCGCCGGGCCTGCGATCTTCGCTTTCGTGGGCCAACTCACCGGCTCCAGCCGGCTGAGTATAGTGTCACTCATCATCTTCTTCATCGGCGGCATCTTGCTTTTGACGCGGGTTCGTGAGGATGAGGGGATCCGCGTCGCCGAAGAAGAGAACCGCGCCGCCGAAGCGATGGGCCAAGCCTAGCGCCCATTGCCTGCGTGGGAAGTGCGTCCGCTTTGCCGTATCTCGGTTTGCGCGGGGACGTTTGAGTATTTGGCCTCGCGCATTGCGGGGCGAATCTTGGTTGAGGACAACGTCTCATGCGCTTGCTGCGAAACCTGGGTATCGCTGTGCTGATTTTCGCCCTGGTCGCGGTGAATGTGGCCGCGTTTCCGCCGCTGCCCAGCAGTTTCTGGGGCATCCTAACCGTGAATGGGGCGCGCGTTCCGCTGTCGGCGGAACTGACGGCCTACGTGGATGGCGTGAACTGCGGCAGGGCGAACATCTACCTGTACGCAGGCACGACATACTACTCCATATCCGTGAAGGGCGATGACCCGGATACGCCCCAGAAAGAGGGCGGGCGAGAGGATGACCCCATAGAGTTCCGGCTCAACGGCGTTCCGCTGGCCACCACGGCCCGCTGGCACGAGGGCACCAACGCGCGGCTGGACATGGTGGAGACCTCTTCGCACCGGCAGAGCGCCACGCCGCGCGTCTTCCTTCCGTCGGTGGCCGTGCAGTATTGGCCGCGCGTGTCCACGGCGCAGCAGTAGGGCAGGTTTCCATACCTCCCCCTTGCGTCTGGTTCACCACAGAGCACGCGGAGACCGCAGAGGTATTTTGAACTCTCCGCGCTCTCTGTGTTCTCTGCGGTGATAGTGCCTGTCAACTCACCGCAGAGGGCGCGGAGGCCCCAGAGATATCTTGAGAATACTCTGCGCTCTCTGCGTTCTCGTGGTGATAAATGCCCCTGTGTTCTCTGCGGTGATAAACCCTTGTGCTCTCCAGAACGACATGCCTAGGGCAGCCCCGACATCGGCGCAGCTGTGCATGGTACCAAAAGGCCATTGACCCCTCCCGCCTATGCGCATATAGTGCGTAGTAGGACGCGTATGCGTGTATACTTCCATGGGCACGGGAGGATGTCATGGACACAATGGTTGTGAGACGGCCCCACTGGGCCTTATGGGTTTTGGGCACGGCGCTCCTGCTGGCGCTGATGGCGTTCGGCGCTGCGGGCGCATTCGCGCAGGGCGCGCCGCAATTGCAGTATGTGAGCCACGAGATTATCTACGACAGCATCAACCACGACGGCGTCGCCAACCCCGGCGAGTTCGTGTACCTGCTCGTCCGCATCCGCAACACCGGCACGGTAACGGCCTACAACCTGAGCGGCAGTCTCCAGACCGCCAACTGGGAGGCCACGTGCTACGGCGTTGGCGTCTACGGAGACCTCGGCCCCGGCCAGGAGCGGGCGCAGCAATCCGGCGACCTGTACTTCCATCTCAGCCCGCTCACGCCCGATGGCCGCGTGATTCAGTTCACGCTGGACTTGTTTGACGAGTTCGGGACGTACTACTCGCTGGGGCCGTTCCAGATCACGGTCGTGGACAGCACGGGCCCCTACCTGAGCGACAAGTCGGTAACGCCGAAGGTTACCGCTCCTTCCAGCCCTGTAACACTGACTGCCACGCTGCTGGACGGGGCAGGCGTGAATGCGGTTACCGCCACAGTTCGCAGTTCGGACAACTCCATCGTTACTCAGTTCCCCATGTATGACGACGGGCTGCATGGGGACGGTGGAGCCGGCGACCGCAAATTCGGGGCGGTTTGGACAACCCCGTCCGTGGCGCATGACTTCATCGCGGGGTTCAGGGCGGTGGACGGGCTGGGGCACGCGGCGGAATACCCTGACCAGTTGGGATTCACGACGCGAGGTTTCAGCCGCCATTCCAACATCCTTCTCGTGATTGATGACCTCAACGAGCCCGGTCTTGATACCTTCTACACCGAGGCGCTGGGCAACAATGGCTTCGCCTACGACCTCTGGTACACCTTCTACCGGGGTGCTGTGCCCGACAGCGTCATTCTCAACTATGTGCCGTGCATCGTGATCTGGGCCGTGCCCGAGCGGGGGATGCTCAACGACCCGGAAAATGCCTCGGCCCGGAACACGCTGATGAACTACCTGGATCAGGGCGGCAAACTGTTCGTTACGGGCCAGGACGTCGGCTACTACATCCACGACCACCCGTTCTACACGAACTATCTGCATGCCCAGTTCGTGCAGGACAACGTGGACATGTTCGCCATCCGTGGCATCCCGGGCGATGAGATCGGCGACGGCCTTGCCTTCACGATTGAGGGGAGTGGATCGGGCGCCGGCAACCAGCAGTGGCCCAGCGAAATCAACCCCATCTCGCCGGCGCAGCGCGTGTTTGAGTACTACACACCCGGCGGGTCTGCTGCCGCGCGCAGGACCCCGGCCAGCCACGAATCCCACCTGCGGGACAAGTCTCCAGCGCCATCCGGCGTTGAGCCGCAGGGAATCATGGCGAGCGGCACGGCAGCCATCCGCGTGGACACCGGCACGTACAAGGTCGTGTACTTCGCCTTCGGGTTTGAGGGTATTGACGACGCGGCCGACCGCAAAGCCGTGATGCGCGCCGTTGTGGGCTGGCTCCACGGCCACTCCAACTTTGAGAAGAACTTGGCGGCGGGGTGGAACCTGGTGTCGCTGCCGGTCATCCCCGAGAACAAGGCGATCACAGAGGTGCTATCTTCCGTCGCGGGCAAGTACACGCTGGTGGAAGCCTACGATGCCGAGCACGACACCTGGCGCATCTACGACCCGGCCATGCCGCCCGCGGCTAACACCCTGCTGACGCTGGACGAGGGCACGGCGTTCTGGATCAAGATGTGCGAGCCGGCCACGCTCCAGTTGCCGGGCCTGCTCCCTATCTACACCGAGCAGCGACTGTTCGCGGGCTGGAACCTCATCGCGTATCCGGCGTCGGAGCCGCGCGCGGTCGCGGATGCGCTCTCCTCCATCGCCGGCAAGTACACGCAGGTCCTGCGATATGAGCCTGGCGAGTCCACGGTCTGGAAACGCTACAACACGGGCATCCCGCCCTGGGCCAATTCGCTGACGCAGATCACGCCTGGTTGGGGGTACTGGATTTACGTAACGCAGGACTGCACACTGGCCATCATCAACTGACAGGCACAACCGTGTTGAGGAATGCACAGGCCAGGCAGAATGACCCGCCTGGCCTGTTTGCGTATTGAAGCGGCAATCGCTTCGGGGAGGGCGCTATCGGTTCGCCCTGCGCTTGTGCAGTCCGAGGACGCGGCTGACCGGCACGACGAACAGCAGGCCGGTGTGCGGTTCGTCAAGGTCGCCGACAACCTTTTCTGTCGCGGCGATTACGCGTTCCAGGGTCTCCTCGTCCTCCACGACGGTGAACAGCGTCCGGTGCTGGAACTCGCGGGTGGCGAAGAGGTCGCGCAGCGACGGGATGAGCGGGAGATCGTCTCTGACGATGCCCCGCAGCCGCCCCAGGCCGCTGCTCTCCAGGATGGTAACGCCGCCCACGCCCGCCGCCTCCCAGGCGTCCAACACGGCGGGGCATTGCTCCAGGTTGTCCAGCACCAGTGCCAACAATTGCGCCATGCCGCTACCTCCTGCCCAGGTGAACGAGAATCGTCATCATGCCTTTGGGGTCTCCTCGGTAACTTGCGCCGGTTCGGCGGTCTTGGTCCCCTTGGGGTACAGGGCCCGCAACGCGACGGGTGTAACCAGGGTGGTTACCAGCACCATGAGCACCACGCTGGCGAAGACCGCGTCGGTGATGAGGCCGGTGCTCAGCCCCACAGACGCGACGATGAGGCCGACCTCACCGCGCGAGGTCATGCCCACGCCCAGCCGCAGCGCCTCGCCGGGCGTACACCCCGCCACAAGGGCCCCGCTTCCGCACCCGATGACTTTGGAGATCAGGGCCACACCCAGCACGGCCAGGGCGATGGGGATGCCTGCGGCTCCCAGCGTGCGCACATCGGTTTCCAGGCCGATGCTCACGAAGAAGATCGGCACCAACCACGAGTAGGCGATGGCGTGCACTTTGCCCTCAATGGCCTTGCGCGCAGGCGTGCGGGCGAAGATGACCCCCGCCAGGAACGCGCCGGTGATGGCGGCGATACCTCCCAGGGCCTCGGCTGCCCACGAGTACAGGAACGTTACCACCACCGCGAGGCTCATGACCCCTTCGCTGATGGGCAAGCGGCTCACGATGTTGGCCACTCTGGGGATGACGAGGATGCCCAGGAGCAGGGCGATGCCCATGAACAGGAGCATCTTCACCAGCACCCACAGGATGGCGAGAACGCCCCCGTTGCCCCCCGCCACGGCGATGAACGCCGACAGCAGGAGGATCACGAGCACATCATCCACGACGGCGGCCCCCAACAGCGCCATGCCCACGCGGCTGCGCAGCACGCCCAGTTCCATGAGCGTCTGGGCCGAGATGCTCACGCTGGTGGCCGCCAGGACCAGGCCCGTGAACAGCCCATGCTGCAGGTCGTAGCCGAACGGCAATGTGGCCAGCGCCCCGAGGATAACCGGCGCGAGCACCCCGCTGACGCCGGAGACGATGGCGATGCGGCCTGTCTGGGCCATGGTGCCCAGGTCCACCTCAAGGCCCGCAACGAACATCAGGAAGATGACGCCCAGGTGCGCGAGGAAAGAGATCATCGCCTCCAATTGGTCGCCCGAGAAGATGGGCCAGTGCATCATGTTCAGGAGCGATGGGCCCAGCAGCAGGCCGACGATCAACTCCCCCAGGACGGCGGGCTGACCCAGCCGAACGCTCGCGTAACCCGCCGCCTTGGCCGCGAATATCATCAGGGCGAGAGCCACAAGGGACTGCAACAACACGTCCATGAAGCGACTCCTGGATTGCCGATGCTGAGTTGCGAAGACCGTGGCCCATTATACCAGCACTTGGGGAGCGGGACAAAATGGGCCGTTTCCGTGCCAATGAGCTCGTTCAGATAGGTTAGTGACACTGGACAGGAGATGAAAGGAAGATACAATGGCTGCTCTATGAGTGTGT
>JARYMK010000172.1 GCA_029907165.1 Anaerolineae bacterium | reverse complement strand
GGCTGGAGGCGGGCGAGTACGAACTGTCGCCGGCCATGACCATGGTGGAGATCGCCGAGCGCCTGCAACATGGCCGCCTGCGCGAGACGACCATCACGATTCCAGAGGGCTGGCGGCTGGAGCAGATCGCGGAGTACCTGGAGGAGCGCGGCATCGCGACCCGCTCGGAGTTCATCGCCCTGGCGTCGCAGGATTGGCCGGAGTTCGCGTTCCTGCAGGATCGGCCCGCGAGCGCGTCGCTGGAGGGATACCTGTTCCCGGATACGTACCGCATCGGCCCATCCTACGGGGCGCGCGAGGTGATCTCGCTCATGCTGTCCACGTTTGACCGCCGGGTTACGCCCGAACTGCGCGCCCGCGCCCAGGAGCAGGGGATGTCCCTCTACGAGGTCCTCACGGTCGCGGCCATCGTGGAGCGTGAAGCCGTAATCCCCGACGAGCGGCCCATCATCGCCGCCGTGTACCTGAATCGGCTGGAGGCAGGCATGTACTTGGGCGCGGACCCCACGGTGCAGTACGCCATGGGGTTCAACCCGAAAACGGGCCGCTGGTGGAACCCGCTCACCGCCGAGGACTACCAGTCGGTGGATTCGCCGTACAACACCTACACGCACCTGGGGCTACCGCCAGGGCCCATCTGCAATCCAGGGCTGGATGCCATCCGCGCGGTGCTGTATCCGGCCAGCGTGGATTACCTGTACTTCGTGCGCAACGACGTGAAGGGCGATGGGTCGCACGTGTTCAGCCGAACGTTTGAGGAACATCTGGAGAACCAGGCGAAATACCGACGCTGATCGCGTGGTTTGTGGCCCGAACGTTTGCGAATCTTTACGTAAATCTCTGGACGCGGACGGCGAAAGGTTGTATAATAGGCCAGGGTCTGGAATTCTCAGGGGCGTAGTGCTCTGCTCATTACTGGCCGCGGCGGTGAGCCTCATCGCCTGTCGCGCGGCAGCGCCGGTTCCCCGCGTGGTCAAAATCGGGCTTGTAGGGTCGTTTGAGGGGCTGTACCGCAGTTACGGGTACGAGGCCCTGTACGCGGTGAAGGCGGCGCTGGCCGAGTGGAACGAGCGCGGCGGCGTGGCGGGCCATCTGGTAGAACTGGTCGCGCTGGACGATTCGGGAAGCCCGGAGCAGGCCCACAGGCAGCCGTCCGAATTGGCGGCGGATCCCGACGTGCTCGGTGTCGTGGGCCATACGCTGCGCCACACGACGGATGCCGCGCTGGGCGAATATGCGCGCTTGGGCCTGCCGCTGGTTTCGCCGACGGCCTGGACGAATACGTCGCATTCCGAGTGGGTGTATTTTGCGGGAGCATCGCACCTGCACGAAGCGTTGACCGCGGTGCAGGCGGCGGGCCTGGGCCCCGGCGCACGGCTGGTGGTGGTCGGCGGCGGTGAGGAGTGGCAGATGTTGAGCGCGTGGTGGGCCGCCGTCGTGAGTCCCGGCGATCCCATCCCGCCCGACGCGCGGGCCATCGTGCTGGACGTGCCGCCGGACCGCGCTGCCGAATGGGTGAAGGCCCACGTGGGCTTGGGCGTTCCGCTCGCGGGCGGGAGCGACCTGGGCGGGGACGTGTTGGTGGCCCTTGCGGGCGACGCCGCCACAGGCATATGGATCGGGCGCGTCGCGGTTCAGGCGGACGCAGCGGCGCAGGTGCCGTTTCGTCAGCGGTATGCGGCGCTGGCCGGCGGAGAGCCAGGCCCGCTTGCGCTGGTGGTGTACGATGCGACCAACGTGCTGCTGGCGGCAATGGAGCGGGCGGCCGCGTCCGGGGATTTGACACGGGCGGGCGTGGCGCGGGCGCTGCGCGAGACGGACTGGCAGGGCCTGACCGGACGCATCGCGTTCGCTGGCAACGGGGTGCGCGCCGAGGTGAACGTGGAGGCCGTGAGGCTGCCGTTGGAGCGGAAGTGACGGGGCGCGAGCGAGTCGCAGGAGGCGCGTGCGGGTTCAGACGCATGAGACCTTTGGCTTGGGTCAGGATGGCAGGGGGATGACAACGACATGCGGGTTCTGATGTTCTCATGGGAATACCCGCCGCACGTGGTAGGCGGTCTGGGCAAGCACGTCATGGAACTGGTGCCCGCCCTCGCTAAGCAGGGGGCGGAGGTCCATGTCGTTACGCCTGCCTGGATGGGCGGTGCTCCAGAGGAACATGCGGGCAACCTGCACGTGTACCGCGTCGCGCCGCCTGAAGGTCCGTTTGACGATGTGCACGACGCCGCCGAACGGACGAACGTACGCCTGGGCGATGCTGCCGAGGCGCTGGTCAGTGGCACGGGCGAATTTGACATAATCCACGCCCACGACTGGCTCGCGGCGTTCGCGGGCGAGCGGCTGAAGCATGCCCACAAGACGCCACTCCTGGCCACGATTCACGCCACGGAGATGGGGCGGAACCACGGACACCTGTACAACGACCTGCAGCAATCCATCCACAGCGTGGAGTGGTGGCTCACCTACGAGGCGTGGCGCGTCATTTGTTGCAGCCAGTATATGGCATGGGAAGTGCAGACGTACTTCCACGTCCCTGCCGACAAGATAGACGTCATCCCCAACGGCGTGGACACGGCGCCCTTTGAGCGGTGGCGCGGCGCGGACTTGGCCGACTTCCGCAAAAGGTTCGCGCTGCCGTACGAGAAGATCGTGTTCTACGTGGGCCGGGTCGTGTACGAGAAGGGGGTTCACGTCCTTCTGGACGCGGTACCAAAAGTATTGGCGGCGTTTCCGGACGCGAAGTTCGTCATCGCAGGCACAGGCGCGATGCTGGGCGACCTGAGGCACAGGGCGCAGGAGCGCGGGCTGAGCGGTAAAGTGCTGTTCACGGGGTTCATCTCCGAAGAGGACAAGAACAGGCTCTTCGCCCTGGCCGATTGCGTCGTGTTCCCCAGCCTGTACGAGCCGTTTGGCATCGTGGCGCTGGAAGCGATGGCATCCCGCGCGCCGGTGGTCGTGTCTTCGGTTGGCGGGCTGGCCGAGGTGGTGCGGCATGCCGAGACGGGTATCACCGTGTACCCCGGCAACGCCGAGTCGCTGGCGTGGGGCATCCTGCACACCCTCCAGGAGCCGGAATGGGCGCGCCAGCGAGCCGAAGCGGCCTACCGCATGGTAACCGAGCAGTACAACTGGCAGCGAATTGCCGAACAGACGCTAGGTGTGTACGAGAGGGTCGTTCGGGAGCGGGCGCAGGCCGACTGGTAGCGCGAGACCACCGGTTCGCTCGCTCGCGGCACGGAGGGAAGGGAATCGTGATAGAGGAGCAAGAACAGCCGAAACTGGCGCTGACAGACGAACAGATTGCGCTCCTGACGAAGCGGCTGCGACAACTCCATGGCGAGGCTGGAGCCGAGTGCGCGTTCCTGTCGGATCGGGACGGGAACATCCTGGCGCGCGCGGGCATGACAGTGGGGTTTGACCTGGAGACGCTGGCATTGTTCGTGGGCAAGTGGTTCGCCGCCGCTGCCGAAATCGGCTGGTACCTGGGCGATAGCGCCGCCTTTGACCTGAATTACCACGATGGCGTCTGGTACGACCTGTACGCGGCCAACATCGGCAAGTACCTGTTCCTCACGCTGATTTTCTCCAAGACGGCCCAAACGGGAAAGATCGGCATGGTGTGGGTGCTGACCCGGAAGGCGGTCGCCGAACTGCTCAAACTGGTGGAGTCGGCGGTGGTGGTCCCCAAGCCGCCGGAAGCGCCCGCTCCCGCGCCGACACCCATCCGCGAACCCGCGCCGGCCGCCAGCGAACCCGCGCCTTCGCCCCTGCCCGCGCCGGCTCTGGACGAGTGGGAGCGGGAACTGTGGCGCGCCGCCGAGGAGTCGGGAAGCGAGGTCTTCAGCGGACTGACGTTTGAGCAGGCGCGGCAGATGGGCCTTATCGGGGCGGACTGGAACGGAGAAGACCCGCGCCGCAACGGGAAGTAGCCGCCACCCGTGCTTTTGGTTGCAACGTTTGTTGGTAACTGTCATGGCGAGGGCCCACGGCGCCCGAAACAATCCCCCGGGGCCGATGCTGCCAATCCCCTGCGCGACTCTTGAGATTGCTTCGCCGCCTTTGGCGGCTCGCAATGAGGGGCAGACGTTGTCATGAGAACCTGGAACCGGGTCCGCCCCGCCTTCCCATGCGGCCTGCGATGTGCTATAATCCCCGCAACGGCTAACGGCCCCTGAGTAGCGCACTGCAAGAGGAGGGTACCATGTCTGAGCGACCGCGCGACGAGAAAGAAGAGGAGAAGCAGCACGAGAAAGAAGACGAGAAGCGGGAAGAGAAGTCCGTGGAGGAGAAGTGGCAACGCGACCCGCTGGGGACGGTCATCTGGGCGGGCATCCTCATCTGGGCGGGCTTTATCCTGCTGGCCAGCAACCTGGGCTACCTGGATGTGTGGGCCAAGCAACTGGGCTTGTCCGACCTGAGCGCCTGGAACTTCGTCTTCCTTGGCGCGGCGCTCCTGCTGGTGCTGGAGATTCTCCTGCGACTAGCGATTCCGGCCTACCGCCGTCCGGTCGTGGGCACGGCCATCTTCGCCCTCATCCTGTTCGGCATCGGGTTGGGCGACCGATTTGGGTGGGAACTCATCTGTCCGGCGATTCTCATCATCGTGGGCCTGTCCATCCTGCTGCGCGGGCTGCTGCGGAAGAAGTAACCGCCCCATTGCCCGCTTAAGAGACGCGAAGAACTGCGCGGTAGGCCCCCTGCGGTGTCGGCGCTTTTGGCGCCCGCGCTGACGAATGCGCATGCCCCGTTCCCTTGTGGCATCCCCACAGGTGAACCCGGCGCGATACGACGCAGTATCTGAGTGGCAACCTTTTCGCGGGTTGTGCCGCAAGGAGATAATTCCATGTCTATCACACATCGGACCGCAAGCGTGCTGCTGGCGCTGGCATTGCTTCTCACGGGTTGCGCCACTCCGCAGCCCACACCCACCCCGACTGCCACACCTGCCCTGACTGCCACGCCAACCCCTCAACCCGCGATGTTCCGGAACGGGCCAGAGCATCGCGGCGTGTACGCGCCCCAGGCCGGGGCTGCGGAGTGGATGGCCGAGGTGGGGGCTCCGCTGGATTCGTCGCCCGTCGTAGCCGATGGGCGCGTATACTGCGGAGCCGGGGATGGGCGGTTCATCGCGCTTGACGTGCGGACGGGAAAAGAAGCCTGGGTGTTCAAGGCCGACGCACAACTGGTCTCATCTCCCGTCATTTCGGAAGGCATTCTGTACTTCGGTAGCCTTGCGGGAACCCTGTATGCACTGCGCGCCGAGGATGGCCAAGAGGTATGGAGGCTTTCAACGGGCGCTCCTATCGTATCCTCACCCGCTGTCGCTGGCGGGCTGGTTCTGTTCGCCTCGTTTGACGGCAAGGTCCACGCCGTAGATGTAAAGACTGGCTCAGACCGGTGGACCTTCAACGCTGCCACTCAGGCATCGCCCACTGTTGAGTCTGGTACCGTTCTCATAGGTAGCGCCGATGGCGTGCTCTACGCCCTAGACCTGGAGACGGGCCGCGAGAAGTGGCAGTTCAAGGCCGGCGAACAGGTCATCTCCACGCCGGCCGTCTCCGATGGCATCGTGTATCACGGCGCGTGGGATGGCAAACTGTATGCGCTGAGCCTGGAGACCGGGAAGGAGAACTGGGCGTTCGCGCAACAAGAGGAGATCCCGATAGCCTCTTCGCCTGCTGTTGCCGATGGCGTTGTGTACTTCGCCGCAGCCGACGGCTCAGTGTACGCAGTGGACATCGCGACACGGGCGCAGAAGTGGCGGTTCCAAACCGGAGATACAATCCTCTCGTCGCCCGCAGTAGCAGATGGGATGGTCTATGTCGGTAGTTTTGACGGCCGCTTCTACGCACTAGATGCCCGCACGGGTCTGGAGAAGTGGCGTTTTCAGACCGAGGGCGAGGTGTGGTCTTCGCCCTCCGTAGCAGGGGACTTCGTGTATTTCACCAGCCATGATGGGCGGGTGTACTCGTTGAACCGAAGCGGGCCTCAGATCGCGCTGGCTGCGGCCCCAACGCCCCCACCTCTGCAACCGACGCCGACGCTGATGCCCCCGCCGTCGGAGCAGCCCGCCGCCGGCACTGGCGGCTTGCCTTGGTGGAACGACCGCGTCTTCTACGAGGTTTTC
>JARYMK010000171.1 GCA_029907165.1 Anaerolineae bacterium | reverse complement strand
AGTACCTCGTGCACAATGGAATCCTGGGAAAGGAGGATGTGTCACTAAGGTACTGAACGAGTACACGCGCTTGCCGATGTGAAACAAATGTGCTATACTTCGGCTGGCCGTAGGTACAGCGCCGGCCCTCAACCTTGCCCGGGAGGTTCATCGTTGTTTCCCAATCCATCCAACGCCTGGCGCGAAATCCTGGAACGCATCTTTGAGGGGTTCCAGGGCCAGGAGAACGTTACGCCTGAATGGCTGGTGAACCCGGAGACGGGGCGCCGCCTGAAACTGGATCGCTACTACCCAGACGCGGGCGTGGCCTTCCGCTTCGTGGGCAGCACAGGCAAACGGAAGGCCCCCGTCTCGGAGCAGGAACTGGCCGAGGAGGCCCACCGCGACGCCATCCGCGAGTCCTTGTGCCAGCAGGCAGGCGTCCACCTCATCACCATAGACCTGTACGAAGCCGAACCCCGCAAGGTGCTGGAGGAGATTCGCACGGCGTTGAGCCGCTCGGCCCGGCTGCTGGCCCAGAGCGACCGGCCCCAGCGGGTCAAGGCCGACCTGACTCAGCGCCTGGCGAAGGCTCGGCAGGTGTGCGACCGCCTCGCGCCCCGCGTGCGCTCTCACGACGACCTGACCCTGTATGCACAATTGTGGGAGGACCGCCAGTACATGCGGCGGGACGAACCTGCAGCCAGCACGCCCCAGGGTAAGGTGGACAACCCCTTCGCCGTGGGGATGCAGGTGGAGCACGAGCGGTTCGGCGCGGGCCGGGTGGTGGACGTGCGCGAGGACGCTTCGGGCGGCGTGATCAAGGTGCAGTTTGCCGACGGTTCCGAGCGGACCTTTCTGCTCCATCTGGTGGTGGACAAGATGAGACCTCGGGGGTGAGTGCGGGTGAGCATCGTGGCGCTGCTAGAGGAACTGGAGCGTGCGCCGCACTTCGCACGGAACATCACGGCGTGGAAGCGCCAGGAGCCGTGCCCGGCGCACTTGGCCCCGCTCCCGCCGGAGTGCCACCCGGAGTTGGCCGCCGCACTGCAGGCGAAGGGCATCCGCAGCCTGTACACGCACCAGGCGCTCGCCTGGCGGGCGGTGAAACAGGGCCGCCACGTCGCCGTCGTTACGCCCACCGCTTCGGGCAAGACGCTTTGCTACAATCTGCCGGTGCTGGACGCTTTGCTGCGGGACCCCCGCGCCCGCGCGCACTACCTGTTCCCGACCAAAGCCCTGTCGCAGGACCAACTGGCCGAACTGAACGACCTGGCGTCGCGGCTGTCGGCGGCCATTGGCCCTGCCGTGTACGATGGCGATACGCCCACGAGCGCGCGCACGACCATACGCCGCACGGCGCGCGTCGTCATCACCAACCCCGACATGCTCCATCAGGGCATTCTCCCCCATCACACCAACTGGATGGGGTTCTTCCAGAACCTGCGTTTCATCGTTCTGGACGAGGTTCACACCTACCGCGGCGTGTTTGGCAGCCACGTGGCCAATGTCCTGCGGCGGTTGAAGCGCGTCTGCGCGTTCTACGGCGCATCGCCGCAGTTCATCTGCTGCTCGGCGACGATCGGGAACCCGCTGGAACTGGCGACGAGACTGGTGGAGGAGGACGTCGCCCTCATTGACGAGGATGGCTCGCCGAAGGGCGAGAAGCATCTGGTATTCTATAACCCGCCGCTGCTGGACGCGGAGACGGGCCTGCGCCGCGGCGCGCTGTTGGAGGCGCTGTCCCTCGCCGCGCGCGCGGTGGAGGCGGACGTGCAGACCATCGTCTTCGCGCGCTCGCGCCAGTCGGCGGAGGTGCTGCTCACGTATCTTCGGGACACGCTCCGCAAGCGCGACCTCAACCCCGATGCCGTCCACGGCTACCGCGGCGGGTATCTCCCAACCGAGCGGCGGCAGATTGAGAAGGCGCTGCGGGACGGTTCGGCGCGGGCGGTCGTCTCCACCAACGCGCTGGAACTGGGCATTGACATCGGCCACCTGGACGCGTGCATCATGGCGGGCTACCCGGGCACCATCGCCAGCACTTGGCAACAGGCGGGCCGTGCCGGACGGCGCAGGGGCGCGTCGGTGGCCGTGCTCGTCGCCAGCGCCGACCCGCTGGATCAGTACATCGTGCGCCACCCCGACTACTTCTTCGGGCGCTCGCCGGAGCACGCGCTGATTCACCCTGACAACTCCCGTATCCTGGAGAGCCACGTCCGCTGCGCCGCGTTTGAACTGCCCTTCCGCGACGGCGAGAGGCTGGGCACTGCCGAGACCACGTCGGACATCCTGGCGCGCCTGGAGCAAGAGGGAGTGCTTCGCCACGCCGCAGGCACGTGGTACTGGATGAGCGAATCGTATCCGGCGGATGGGCTGTCGCTGCGCGTGGCCGACGCCGACGCCTTCGCGGTGGAGTCCGCAGACGACGAGGGCCGGCCCCGTGCTATCGGCGTGGTGGATCGGGCGTCCGCGCCCAAGTTCCTGTATCCGGGCGCTATCTACATGCACGAAGGGCGGCAGTACCTGGTGGAGAGCGTTCGCTGGGACGAGGGGCGGGCCGTGGTGCAGCCAGTGCAGGTGGACTACTACACGGAGGCCATGAGCGCCAGCGATGTGGCGGTCCAGCGTGTCGCTCAGGAGGACGCGCCCGCGGGCCGCGCATGGGGCGATGTACAGGTTACGCGCCGCGTTACCGGCTTCCGCAAGGTCAAGATGTACACCCACGAGACGCTGGGTTGGGGTGAGGTCAACCTGCCCGAGCAGAGCATGGAGACTACGGCCTACTGGCTGACGGTGCCCGAAGCCGTGGCGGCCAGCCTGCGGGCGGCGGGCGCGTGGGATGTGGAGCCCATCGCCGACTACGGCCCCAACTGGGAGGCCCAGCGCGAACTCGCCCGCCAGCGCGACGGCTACCGGTGTCGCCTGTGCGGCGCTCCGGAGAGGCCCGGCCGCCAGCACGACGTGCATCACCTTGTGCCGTTCCGCGAGTTCGGCTACGTGCCCGGCGAGAACGAGCGATACCGCCAGGCCAACGACCTGGGCAATCTCATCACCGTGTGCCACACCTGCCACACGCGGATTGAGACGTCCAAGGCGGCGGAGAGTGGCCTGCATAGCCTGGCGCACGTACTGGTCCACCTGGCCCCGCTGTTCCTCATGGCCTCGCCCCAGGATCTGGGCGTGAGCGCGTCGGTGCGAGCACCCGGGACGCGCATGCCCACCATCTACCTGTACGACGACATCCCCGGGGGCGTTGGCTTTGCCGAGCGTCTGTACGAACTGCACTGGGACTTGCTCCGTGCGGCGGAGGAACTTATCGTCGCCTGCCCGTGCGCGGAGGGCTGCCCTTCGTGCGTGGGGCCGGTGGACGATCCCGAAGCCCAGACGAAGGCGCAAACGCTCCTGCTGGTGCGGGAGATGCTCCGGCTGCGGGCGAGTTGAACAAACCGCCTACCTGGAGTACAATAGCGCACGGGCCAAAAGGAGCGGAATTGCCAACACCGGTTACGCATCTGGTCATCGCGCACAATATCCTGAATGCGCGTCCCGAACTGATTCCAGACAACGACGCGTCTGCGCGGGCGGCCTTTCTGCTGGGCAGCACGCTGGCCGACGTGCGCGTGCTCACGGGCGCTCCGCGCGCTGCCACGCACTTCCTGGGCCTACCGCCGAGTCGTGGGGACTCTGGCATTCGGGCACTCCTGCGTGCGTACCCGCAGTTGGCAAACTTGGACGGAGCGGGACGCTGCACGCGGCTTATGGTCGCGGGGTACCTGGCCCACCTTCTGGCCGATGAAATCTGGCTGATGCGCATCTTCTGGCCCCATTTCCGGCGTAGGAATGGGTGCGACGAGACCGAGTGCCTGTTGCGCCACGACCTGCTTCGGTCGGAGATGGATCAGCGGGATCGCCTCGCTGCGCCCCGCGATTCCCGCCGCGTCCTGGAATCGGCCCGGTGCGCAAGCCCGTTCCCGTTCATCTCGGATGGCGACGTGGAAGCCTGGCGGCAGTTGCTTGTGCGCGAGTTGGAGTCGCCCGATTCGTCGCCTACGTTCGCGCATTTCGCGTCGCGTCATCGGCTGCCGCTGGCGGACTTCGTGGCGCTGCTCCGCTCGCCGGAATACATGGAGCGGGTGCGGCGCATGGTTCCCGATGGGGCGTTGGAACGGTTCCATTCGGAGGCCGCAGGCCGGGGTGGCGCGCTGGTCGCTGCATACCTCGTGGGTCGCGTGAGAGAGTTCCCGCTTCTGTCCCTTGACCCAGACAATCTACAGCCATACGTGTAGGGGCGACCGGCTGGTCGCCCCGTTGAGATGGAGGTCGCGCCTTGAAAATCCTGGTTACTGGCGGCGCTGGCTACATCGGCAGCGTCGTCGCCGAGGAACTGCTGAAGGCGGGCGAAGAAGTCATCGTGGTGGACAGTTTGGCGCTGGGACATCGCGCCGCCGTGCCGAGCGAAGCCGCCTTTGAGCAGGGCGACCTGCGCAACCGGGCGTTTCTGGACCGCGTCTTCTCCGCCTACAAGCCTGACGCCGTAATGCACTTCGCCGCCAACAGCCTGGTGAGCGAATCGGTGGCCGACCCGCTCCGCTACTTCCGCAACAACGTAGGCGGCGGGCTGACCCTGTTTGAGGCGATGGTGGCCCACGGCACGCTGAAACTCATCCTGTCGTCCACGGCCAACCTGTTCGCCGCACCGCGACGCATTCCCATTGCCGAGGACGAGCCCATCGTGCCCGGAAGCCCCTACGGCGAGACGAAGTGCATCCTTGAGCGGATGCTGGCGTGGCTGGACGCAACCTGCGGATTGCGGTATGCTGCGCTGCGCTACTTCAACGCTGCCGGCGCCACCGAGACCCGCGGAGAAGACCATCGCCCCGAGACGCATCTGATCCCCATCGTCCTGCAGGTGGCGCTCGGCAAGCGTGCCCATGTACAAATCTACGGCGACGACTACCCCACCCGCGACGGCACCTGCGTGCGCGACTACATCCACGTCGTGGACCTGGCCCAGGCCCACATCCTGGCGCTGCGCGCGCTGGACCGGGGCAGTTGCGTGTACAACCTGGGCAATGGGCGGGGGTTCACCGTGCGCGAGGTGATTGAGACGGCGCGCCGCGTAACCGGCCACCCGATACCGGCGGTTGTCGGCCCCCGCAGGCCGGGCGACCCACCCGAACTGGTGGCAGCGTCGGACAAAATCGCGCGCGAACTGGGGTGGAAGCCGCGCTACCCGGACTTGGAGACCATCATCCAGACGGCGTGGGAGTGGCACCGCCGCCATCCGGACGGCTATCGGGACTGAATGTCTCACGGTAGCGGCAGGAGGCCCATGGCCCTTGGCCGTCAGCGGCTGGCTGAGGGCTAAAGGCTATGGGCGAAGGGCCGAGCCTGATAACTTCTCAGCCCCTGCGCATCACGAGAGTGGGGTACGATGAAAGTCGCGCTCAATGCATGGTTCGCAGACCAACCCGCAACGGGCAGCGGGCAGTACACCATGCGCCTGCTCCCGGCGCTGCGCGCCTGTGCGCCGGACTGGGAGTTCGTGCCCGTGCCGCCTTCACGGGGCGCGCTGGCCCGGTTGCTCGGCGAGAACTTGTACAAGGTGGCCTTTGAGCAGCGGGAGTTCCCCCGCGCCGTGCGGCGTTTGCGCGCAGACGTGGCGCACGTGCCCTACTGGGGCGGGCCGACGTGGTGCGCCGCCCCCGTCGTGGTTACCATCCACGACCTCATCCCGCTCGTGCTGCCCGAATACCGCGGCGACTGGCGGGTGCAGATGTACATGCGGCTGGTGGCGGCTTCGGCGCGCCGCGCTTCCCTGGTGCTGACCGACTCGGAAGCCTCGCGCCGCGACATTCTGCAACGCTTGGGGCTAGACCCCGACCGGGTGCAGACGGTGTACCTGGCGGCGGACGCGGCGTATCGTCCCCAGCCGCCCGATATGGTGGAATCCGTCCGCCGTCGGCTCGGCCTGCCTCCGCGGTACGTGCTGTACTTCGGCGGGTTTGACGTGCGCAAGAACCTGATCGCGGTGTTTGGCGCGTTTGCCCGCGTTGCTGCCCGTGTGCCCGACGTGTCGCTGGTGGTGGCGGGCCGTCTGCCCCCGCGCGAGACGCCGTTCGCGCCCGACCCGCGCCGCCTGGCCCGCGA
>JARYMK010000170.1 GCA_029907165.1 Anaerolineae bacterium | reverse complement strand
GACGCCACTCCAGTACCTCGTGCACAATGGAATCCTGGGAAAGGAGGATGTGTCACTAAGGTACTGAACGAGTACATCCCATTGACCTGGAGCCTGCGAAGTGCTATAATGGGGGCGCAGGGCTGGCCCCCGAATCCACACAGCCCGTACGGGGTGGTAGCCATGCGGACTCTGGACCTGAGTGCCTGGAGCCAGCAACAATTGATGTACCTGCTGATCGCCACGTTCCTCGCGATCATTCTGCTTATCGTGGCGCTTCTGATCTACCTGCGCCGAACACGCCCCCAGGCGCCGCGCGCCGATGAGGGCGAGATGGCCCCGCCGCCGGAAATCGTCCTGCGCCGTAAGGGATGGGCCGGGCGCATGGAAATCGCCATCGGCGGGCACACGTACCGCCGCCTCAAGGACGTGGATGACCCCGCGGCGCGCCGGGCCCTCATGCTGGCCGCCGGAGACCTGGTCGCCTTCGTGGAGCCGGCCGCCGCACCCCCGCCACCCAAGCCCGCCCCCGCGCCCGAATCGCAGGCTCCCAGCACCGGCAAACACTACGCGCCCGCCAGGGAGTTGGCCCAACAGGCATTCCTCGCCCAACTGGAGCAGGCCAACCTGGCCGTGCCCCCGGCTGGCGGGTGGCTGGCTGTGCTGGGCAGAGGGCTGGGTTCCCGCGTCGCGGGCGGCCCCACCGGCTCCTTCGTGGACGAAATTGAAGCGATTATCCAGCGACGGTGCAGGGAACAGGGGATAGACACGCCGGTTCACCTTCGCACCGACGGGCAGGGTATCGTCCGCGTAGAAGTGGACGGCGTCCTGTACGACAGCCCAGGAGACATTCCCGAAATCCGCATCCGCGAGTTGATCCGCGCTGCTGTAGGAGAGTGGGAAGCGCGCATATAGCGATGCGACCCCGCGCCGGCGCAACGCCAGCCGGCCCGCTCCGACTGCAGTACAACCGAAAGGAGCAGGGACATGGACAGAGGCATGTTGCGCCTGCGCGGGCATCGCCGCGCTGCGATGGTCTGGGCGTATGTCATCGCCGTCGCCCTGACGCTGGGGCTGGCCGCTGAAGCGATGAGTCCCCCCGCGCCGCAGGCTCCGGCCGAACCGGAGACCGTCTTTCGGCAAGCACCCCTCGCGCCGCCCCAGCCCTACGAGCCCCACCCCCAGGGCGGCTACGTCCCGCCTGCCGTGGACCTGTCCCACTTCCACGCCTCGTGGGAAGGCCCCGCACCTGCGGCGAACCTGTCGCGCTTTGACTGGCGCGAGCAGGGCAAGGTTACGTCGGTGAAGAACCAAGGCGCCTGCGGCGCGTGCTACGCTTTCGCCAGCATCGGCGCGTTTGAGTCCAAACTGCTCATTGACAACGCAGGCACGTGGGACTTCTCCGAGAACAACGCCAAGGAGTGCGACTGGTACGCCGTCTCCTGCGGGGGTGGCAACTACTTCCGCATGGCCAGTTTCTTCTCCCAGGCGGGCACCGTCCTGGAATCCTGCGACCCTTATGTGCCCTCGGATGTGCCCTGCACGACCGGCTGTCCTTATCAGAAGACTCTGCTGGACTGGCGCATCATCTCCGGCAGTCAGATGCCCGACACGAACACCCTCAAGAACTACATCATGACCTATGGCCCCATCATGACGACGATGTACGCGGGCAGCGGGAACAACGCCTGGCAGCAGGAGTTCAACGCCTACAACGGCAGTTACACGCTCTACTACACCGGCGCGGGCAACCCGAATCACGGCGTCCTCATCGTGGGATGGGACGACAGCCTGCACCATGCGGGTGGCACAGGCGCGTGGATCGTGAAGAACTCCTGGGGCACCAACTGGGGCGGGACGTGCGGCTTCGGCTCCGAGCGTGGCTACTTCACCATCGCCTACGGTTCGGCCAAGATCGGCTACAACTCGGCCTTCGTGTACGATTGGCAGGATTACGACCCCCACGGCGACATCCTGTACTACGACGAGGCCGGATGGCAGGGGAGCGCCTGGGGCGTGGGGAGTACCACCCTGTGGGGCCTCGCCAAGTTCTACCCACCCAGCAACACGAACGTAACCCGTGTGGAGTTCTGGACGACGGACAGGACAACCGACGTGGACGTGTACCTGTACGGCGATTTCAACGGGAGTACACTGAGCAACCTGCTGGCGCAGAAGTTGAACAACGCATTCAACGAGCCGGGCTACCATTCGGTGGCGCTGGATTCTCCGGTGCCGGTCAGCGCAGGCGATGATGTGATCGCCGTCGTGAAGTTCACCAACGCATCGTACACGTACCCCGTCGCCGCCGACCAAGATGGGCCCCACGAGACCGGCCGCACGTACATCAGCGGCACCGGGGCATCGTGGCTTGACCTTGGCGCCCAGCACTCACAAGACGTCGCCATTCGCATCCGCACATCGTCGCAGGCTACGACGACAGCAACGCCAAGCGCGACCGCCACGCGCACGCCGACGCCGTCGGGTGGCGCCCCGGCCACCGGCCCCTGGTCCGGCACCACCAGCCGCGGCCAGCCCATGTCCTTTGATGTCCAGACCGGCGGCACCCAATGGGCCAACTTCTACCTGAAGACTGACTTCGTGGCCGCCAACTGCGGCAACGCGACCGGCACTACCGAGATCACCCTGTACGGGCCGGGGAATATCACCGGCGGGCAGTTCAGCGGGGGCACCGGCACCTTCTCGTTCACCGGCCAGTTCTCGTCACCCTCTGCGGCGAGCGGAACCTACGCGTTCAACAACTACCTGGTCATCGTGGGATTGCCGTCTCCGCCCTACATCTGTTACTACTACCTCACCCAGTCGGGCACGTGGAACGCGACAGCGACCCAGGTAGGCACGGCCACGCCCACGCCGACGGCGACGCGCACCCCAACCCGCACCGCTACCCGCACGCCGACCCGAACTCCCACACGCACTGCGACGCCGACGCCCACCCGCACGGCCACGCGAACCCAGACGCCAACGCCGACGCGCACCTACACCCCGCGCCCCACCAACACGCCCGGCCCATCGCCCACGTGGGTGCCAGGTGCACAGGCACGCCTGTGGCTGCCCATCGTATTCCGGCAGTGGAACGCGGCGGCTGCGACCACCCCGACCCCGACCGCCACACGAACGCGCACCGCTACCCGCACGCCGACCCGAACTCCCACGCGCACCACCACGCCAGGCCAGCACGTGATCCGCATCGGCGTGGGGGAAGACCTGAGCGGGGTTGCCGCATCCTACGGATGGCGGCAGGCTAACGCCGTGCAACTGGCCGTGAACCAGGTCAACGCCGCAGGGGGCATTCGCGTCGGCGGGACGACCTACACGTTGGAAACGGTCCTCGCCGACAGCGGCTGCGACGCGGAACGCGCCCCGGACGCCGCAACCGCGCTCCTCAACGCGGGAGTGGTCGCGGTGGTGGGGCATACGTGCAGCGCCGAATCCATGGCCGCACAGCCCATCTACTACGCCGCCCGCGTACCCATGATCACCTCTTCGTCCAGCAACCCGGAACTGACCCAGTTGGGCTACGACACGACCTTCCGAACGCTGCCGCATGATGGCACGCCGCCGTCTCTATTGGCGGCCTACCTGCGTATCCGGGCCGTGCTCGCCACAAGCGCCATCGTGGACAGTCGCCCTACAGTGCCCTGGTGGGGCGACTCCTACGAACAGACCTTCACGGCGCTGGGCGGCACCATCACCAGCCGTCGCGCGGTGCACAGCACCGACGAATTCACGGCCACGCTCGCAGCCATCCTGCCCGAGCACCCAGACACCATCGCCAACCTGTCCGTTTCAGGCCCCTTAGAGGCAGGGCTGTTCAGCCAAATCGCCCACAACATGGGCATGACGGCTGTGCCGGTCGGGTGGATGTCGCAGACGAACAATGAGTCGGTGCTGGCCGACTACGCCAATGTGGCGGGGGCCGCGGCGGAAGGCGACTACGTGGCCATGTCGTTCCGACGGTTCCAGGACATGCCCGGCTGGTCAACGTTTCTGGACGCCTACCGCGCGGCCGGATTCGCCCATGAACCCGACGACCCGGGCGTCCTGGGCGCGTTTGCCTACGACGCCGCCCGCATCATCATCGCCGCCATCGTCCAGTCGCAGAGCACCGATCCGGCCGTGATTCGGGACTTCATCGCTGCGATGAGCAACTACGAGGGCGTGGTGGGCACCTACGTGGGCTTTGATGCGCACGGCGACGTCATCCCCCAGTGGTCATGGCTGGTGCGGCGACAGGGCGGGCAGTGGGTAACGGTGGACGGGCCGAGCGCATCGGCGGCTGGAGGCCGCAAGTAGCGTGCGGGGCGAGGGGCGTTTGGATCACGAAACCCGCGAAAGGGCACGAAAGACGCGAAAGGGGCGGGCTGCGTTCCCTCTCCCGCTAGGAGAGGGCTAGGGTGAGGGGCGGACCGCGCGGGGCTGAACCCCCGCGCTGAAAGGGCCAAGCCCCGTTGGGGCTGGGGCACCCTGCTGTGCCCCTACGCCCAGCCCGCAGGGCTTCGCCCCTTCAGCCCGACGGCTTCAGCCTCGGGCTGCGGGACAGTCAGACCCCCAGGGCGTGGCTTTTTCGTGGGAACTGCGTTATCTTTTATAGCGTCTGGTGTTTTGACAGGGGCGGGCCGCTGGGCTACACTGGCCACCGGAGGATTCGGATTCTATGGACAATCTGCTTCGTGGCCATCGGCGCCGATGGTGGAAGGTCGGCGCTTTCGTTTGCATCTGGCTTGCGCTGGCGCTGGCCGGCGCATCTGTGGCCCTCGCTGCCGTGGAGAAACTCCCCGCGCGCCGTATCGCGGAACTCGGCGAAACCGGCATCGTCGGCACGGTCGTGGGCCTTGCGCCCCACTGGAATGCCGAGCGCACGCTCATCGTTACGACGGTTACGGTGCGCGTGGAGCATGTGCTGAAGGACACCGCGGGGCGCATCCCCCAGCCCCCTGACGGCGCACCGGCGGAGTACGCCTTTGACATCCCGGGCGGCGAGGTGGACGGGCTGGCGCTGGGCGTGTCGGACGTGGCGACGTTTGCCGTGGGCGACCGCGTCATCCTGTTCCTGGCCGACACCGACCTGCGCACCGTGGGCGGGTTCCAGGGGCGCTTCTGGCTGGACGGGCGGCGCGTGTACCGCGAGGACATGCCGCCCATGTCCTTGCGCGACTTCTTGGCCGAGATCGCCGCCGCGCCCGGCGTCCGTATCCCCGACACGCTCCAGGCCGAAGCAGAAGCCGCGCCCGAGGCGATCAGCCCGGACGCCGCGCCTTTCATCGCCAACCTCTCGCCCTCGTCCGGCCCCGCGCACCAGGACTACCTGCGCTCCTCGGGCACGGGCTGCGCGGCCACCTCTACCCTCGTTACCATCACCGGCTCCAACTTCGGCGCGACCCAGGGAACGGGCCGCGTGGAGTTCCTGCAGGGCGGCAGCAACCGGATACAGGGGTGCGTCGTGTCGTGGTCCGACTCGCAGATTCGCGTGCGCGTCCCGGGCGGCGCGTCGTCGGGGCCGGTGCGGGTGGTAACGTCCGGCGGCGCGAGCAATGGGGTCAACTTCACCGTGACCTACTCCTACGCGGGCGGCAAGTGGGACAAAGGCTCGTACCCTCAGCCCATGCCCGTCCCCTATTACATCAACCCGAACACAACGGACACGACCGGCGAATTGAATGCCGTCCTGGCGGCCATGACCACGTGGAGCAGCGTCGCGGAAGCCGACTTCTTGTTCCGCAACGGCGGCACCACGACCAAATCCGATTCGGCCATGGACGGCGATAACGTGATCTCCTGGGTAAATCGGGATACCGGCTCCATCGCTACCAACTACTTCTGGTGGTACACGTCGCAGCCGGATCGCATCATAGAGTCCGATATCGTCTTCAACGACTTGAACTACACGTGGAGCACCAACGGGGGCGCGGGCACCATGGACGTGCAGAACATCGCCACGCACGAGTTGGGCCATTCGCTGGTGCTGCTGGACCTGTACGGTTCCGCCGATACCCACAAGACCATGTACGGGTTCGCGAGCAACGGCGAGACCAAGAAACGCTCGCTGGAGGAGGAGGACCGGGCTGCCATCGCCTACGTGTACCCCGCGCCCGTTACGCCAACGCCGACCCCAACGGCCACCCATACGCCTACCCGCACGCCTACC
>JARYMK010000016.1 GCA_029907165.1 Anaerolineae bacterium | reverse complement strand
GTCGCGTACCGCAGCGCATTGCTGGGCGGGTACAGATGTGCCCGCCCGCTCGTCAAGACATCCACGAACGAGTTGCCGCCGTCCAGCGCCATGAGCGTCAGCCCCGCCACCAGCAGCAGCGCGACCGACCTGGTGGGCCAGATTCCGGCCTTCGCGCGGCCTGTGGCCCAAGCGAAGGCCAGCACCGCCAGCGCCCCGAAGTACGTCCCCGTGCACCGCGCGCACAGCGGAAACGGTGTCCCGTTCACCGCGCACGAGTGCTCGGGCCACTGGTGGCAGACCGAATAGCCCACGGCCCTGGCTGCCGCCAGCGTGGCATGGGGAAGGGCGAATGCCGCTGCGATGAGCACAACCGTTAGCCCGATGACGATTCGCCTTCCCATACGCGCTCCGACATACGATCAGCGCATGTATTATACCGCAGTTGCCAAACGGGGGCGAGTTGTGCGGCGCGAATGGGGACGGCCAAATCATGCGGCTTCTTGGAATTCGCGGACACCGGTCAGTCCAGCAGATGCGCGGCAAGGTCGGCGGTTGTGGTGAGGATGAGGTCGGCCTGCATCAAGTCGCCCAGCATCCCAAGCCCGCACAGCACCCCCACCGTCTGCGCGCCCGCGGCCTTGGCCGAGCGGATATCCAGCGACGTGTCGCCCACCATCACCACCTGCGACGGCGTAAGCCCCAGCGCCTCGGCGGCCTTCTGCACGGGCTGGGGATGGGGCTTCAGCCGCCGGACATCCTCGCGGGTGATGACGACCTCAAAGCGCCCGTCAAACCCAATCTGCCGCAGGAACGCATGGGCGGCCTCTCGGTCGCGGGTCGTTACCACACCCAAGCGATACCGTTGGCCCAGGCGCTCCAGCAGCGGCCCGATGTTGTCCACCGGCAGGAAATCCTGGCGCTTGCCCCGCCACACGACGCGCAAGGCGTCGCGCAGGGCAAACACCACGCCGTCCAGCCCCACGTGATCCAACAGGGTCAGCGCGCCGTTGACCCAGCCCTCGCCGCCCATGACCAGGTGGCGCAGGAACGGCTCCGGGTCACGGTTGCGGAACAGCCAGTTCACCGGCCTCAGGCGGCGCGCCCACGTGCGAATGGCGGAATCGTCGCTGTCAATTAGCGTGCCGTCCAGGTCAAACAGCACGGCCTGGACGTCGTCCCGCCGCAGTGCCCCGATGGGCGGTTCGGGAGCAGGGGGCTTCGCCTCTTCCGCGGGGAACGGTTCCTCGTCCAGGAGTTTCTTGTACACGTACCTGCCCACGACCCGCAGCGTGGCCAGCGTCGGCGCGGCCAAGAAGATGCCCAGCACGCCGGCCAGGCTTGCGCCCATGAGCACGCCCAGAAGCACCACCAGCGGGTGCAGGTTCAGGCTATAGCCCATGATGCGGGGGACAAGCACGTTATTCTCCACCTGCTGGATGAGCACATACAGCCCCGCGACCAGCACCGCAAACCAGAACGGCGTCAGCGGCAGGTAACTGGAGCCGCGCAAGAGCGCCACCAGGACGGCGGGCACCGCAGCGACGGTCGGCCCCACGTTGGGGATGAGTTCAAGCACGCCCGCGATGAGGCCCATCAGCAGCGCGTAGGGCAGGCCGACGATGGTCATCGCGATCGCCACGGCGACGCCCACCACCAGGCACAGGATGAGTTGGCCCTGGAAGAACGCCTGCCAGACGCGCAGAACCTCTACCAGGAGCAGCCGCATGTCCCGCTGGTAGCGCACGGGAGCCAGCGCCATGACCTTCTCGCGGAGGTAGGGTGCGTCCTTCACGAACCAGAAGGCCAGCACCAGGATCAGCACAAACCACGCGAGGCCGGACGCGATGTTCAGGAGCAGGTTCACCGACGACGCCGCCAGCGAGGAGAGAAGCGACTGCAACGACGCCGAGACCTGGTCGTACAGTTGCGTCGTGTCAATGGTGAAGCCGGCGATGACAATGGGGCCTTTGAGGATAGAAATGGCGAAGTCCAGCACCTGCTGGATGCTGAGGTTCAGCCCGCGCACCTGATCCACCAGGGCCGGGATGACCAGAATCGGCACCAGGGCGATGACCCCCAGCAGGACGAGCAAGACCAGCAGGGCAGCCAGCGTGCGGGGAACACGCAGCCTGCGGTGCAGGAACGATACGGCGGGGTTCAGCACATACGCCAGGATCAGCGCCAACGCCACTGGCCCCAGGATACGCCGAAACTGGTAGAACGCCAGCGCGGCGAGGATGAAAACCCCCACCAACACCCACTGTTTTGTCCTGTCGCTCCACTTCTGTTCGGCCATGCAAACCACCGAAGATGGCACAAGCGCCCACCACGAGGCGGGCGCCTGCAGTTCGCTAGTCCACGATGCCTATAGCGTTGGGCGGCCAGTAGGAAAGCCAGGCGTGCCCGATGATGTTGTCCAGTGGCACCGGCCCGAAGGCGCGGGAATCGTTGCTGTAGCCGCGATTGTCGCCGAGGACGAACACGTGCCCATCGGGAACAGTCAGCGGGGCCATCTGCCCCATCGTCGGCTGGGTCAGGTAAGGCTCGTGCAGCGGCTGGCCATCAATCCACACCGCGCCGTCCCGAATCTCCACCGTCTCGCCCGGAAGCGCGATGACGCGCTTGATGAGCAACTCCGACGTATCCCGCGGCAACCTCAGCACCACCACATCGCCCCGGCGCGGCAGGTGGAACCGATACGACAGTTTCTCCACCACGATCCGCTGGCCGGTGTGCAGGTTTGGCTCCATGCT
Source organism: Anaerolineae bacterium (assembly GCA_029907165.1). Classification (GTDB taxonomy): domain Bacteria; phylum Chloroflexota; class Anaerolineae; order DTLA01; family DTLA01; genus DTLA01. The sequence continues at coordinate 27,276 of JARYMK010000016.1, read as the reverse complement.
CTGGCCGAAGACCCGCGTGGCCTGGGCCAGGAACAGGTTGATGACCAGCGCCAGCAGGACTGCGGGCAGGACCGTTTCCAGCAGTTCCCGCAGCCAGCCGCTTCCGGCTCGCTGCGGTTGCGGTTCGGGTGTGGGTTCGGGTATCAGCGGAGCGTTGTCTTCCATGCGAACCTACCGCCTCTGTGGGGGCCTTCCTCCGCCGCGTCGGTCGCCGCCGGAACGCGGGCGATCTCCACCCGGCCTGGGGCCGCTGGGCTTGCGGTCGCGCGCGCGGGCTTCTTCTGCCGTCCAGCCTTCCAGCACGGCTTGCCGCGACAACTTGATTTTGCCGTCTTTGTCTATGTCAATGACCATGACCATGATCTCGTCGCCAACCTTGACCACGTCCTCCACGCTGGGGACGCGGTAATCGGCCAACTGCGAGATGTGCACCAGGCCATCGGTGCCCGGCAGGATTTCCACAAACGCACCGAAGTCGGTGATGCGGACAACCTTGCCGGTGTAAATCTTGCCGATGGTGGCCTCTTCGGTCAGGGCGCGCACCATGCGCTCGGCTTCCATGCCGCCGGGGCCTTCCAGCGCGGAGATGTACACCGTGCCGTCTTCTTCCACGTCAATCTTGGCGCCGGTTTGCTCCTGGATGCTGCGGATGGTCTTGCCGCCCGGGCCGATGAGGGTGCCGATCTTCTCCTGCGGGATCTTCACCATCACGATGCGCGGCGCGAAGGGCGACAGGGTAGCGCGAGGCTTGTCTATGACTTCCAGCATCTTGTCTAGGATGTACATGCGCGCCTCGTGGGCCTGCTGCAATGCCTGTTCCAGGATGTTGTAGTCCAGGCCCTTGACCTTCATGTCCATCTGCAGGGCCGTTACCCCTTCGCGGGTGCCGGCCACCTTGAAGTCCATGTCGCCCAGGTGGTCTTCCATCCCCAGGATGTCGGTGAGCACTGCGTAGCGGTCGCCCTCCTTGATGAGGCCCATGGCCACGCCCGCGACTGGTGCCTTGATGGGCACGCCGGTGTCCATCAGCGCCAGGGTGCTCCCGCATACCGACGCCATGGACGTGGAGCCGTTGGACGACAGGACCTCGGACACCAGACGGATGGTGTACGGGAATTGCTCCTGAGACGGGATGACGGGGACCAATGCCCGCTCGGCCAGCGCGCCGTGGCCGATTTCACGGCGGCCCGGCCCGCGCAGGGGCTTGACCTCGCCCGTGCTGTAGGGCGGGAAGTTGTAGTGGTGCATGTACCGCTTGGCCCCAACGGTCGCCACCGTGTCCAGGATTTGCTCATCCGCGCTGGTGCCCAGCGTTGCGATGGTGAGCACTTGCGTCTCGCCGCGCGTGAACAGGCCCGAGCCGTGAGCACGGGGCAGCAGTCCCACCTGGCAGGAAATCGGGCGGATGTCGCGCAGCCCGCGCCCATCCACACGGATACCCTTGTCCAGCACCTGGGCACGCATGGCCGCCCGCAGGGTCTCCTCAAACACCTCTTTCACGTCAGAGGCCACAAACTGCTCGCCCGCTTTCTCTACCAACTCCGCAGCCAGGTTGTCAATAGCGGTGTTCCGCTCTTCTTTGGACAGGCCCGCCGTGAGAATCTGCTGGATGCGGTCGCCGATTTGCTCCAGCGTCCACTGGCGCGTCTCCTCGGGGACGACGTGCAGCGTGAACTCGCGCTTGGGCTTGCCGATGGCGGCCGCCATCTCGTTCTGCATGCGAATCACGTCCTGCATGGCCTCGTGGCCCAGACGGATCGCCTCCAACATCAGGCTTTCGGGCACTTCGTCGGCGCCCGCCTCCACCATGAGGACGGCATCGGCGGTGCCCGCCAGGCGCAAATCCATCTCGCTGTTCGCCATCTCGCTGGCGGTGGGGTTGAAGACGAACCGGCCGTCTATGTAGCCCACGCGCACCGCGCCCACCGGCCCCTGGAACGGGATGTCGGAGATAGTCAGAGCCGCCGACGCGCCGATGATGGACAGGATGTCCAGGTAGTTCTCCTGATCGGCGGACAGGGCGGTAACGATGATCTGCACGTCGTTGCGGAAGCCCTTGGGGAACAGGGGACGCAGCGGGCGGTCGGTCAACCGGCACAGGAGAATGGCCTCTTCCGAGGGCTTGCCCTCTCGCTTGAAGAACCCGCCGGGGATGCGCCCTGCCGCATAGAGCCGCTCCTCGTAGTCCACGGTGAGGGGGAAGAAATCCACGCCTTCGCGGGGCTCTTTGGAAGCGGTGGCCGTCGCCAGAATCATGGTGTCGCCGCAGCGCACGGTAACCGCGCCGCCGGCCTGCTGGGCGAGCAATCCGGTCTCAACAATGATCTCGTGCTCGCCCACTTTTGCTGTAAATCTGTGTACTGTATTCAATTCAAACCTCCGTAAGTTTCCTGGGTACGGAGGTCAGGGACTGGGGACTATCCCCCACCGTGTGAGAGGCACTCCCCAATTCCTGTCCCATCCGCCCCAGGGATGAAATGTGGGATATTGTCAGGGTTTGGGCCGCCTGCCAGACCTAGCCTTTTCTACACCTCCTCTGCTAGAATGTCAAACGAGTAGATGCTGGATGATGCTCATCTACTCGTTCTGCGTGAACGTATAGAGAGATGACCGACGCCATCTACTTGCGCAAGCCAAGCCGATCCACAATCGCCCTGTAGCGATTGATATCCTTGCGGCTCAGGTAGGCCAAATGACGACGCCTCTGCCCAACCAGTTTCAGGAGCCCGCGCCTGGAGTGCTCGTCGTGCTTGTGCACTTTCAGGTGCTCAATCAACTGGTTGATGCGAGTGGTCAGCAGCGCAATCTGCACCTCGGGCGAACCGGTGTCGGCCGGGTGCATGTGGAACTGCTGAATGATATTGTCCTTCTCAGACTTCGAGAGCGGCACGCTGTCCTCCTTAACGCTCATTGCTCAACTCAAAACCCTTACGTGGCGCATTATATCACACCTGAACCATCTGCGCAAATCTTGCAATAGGGCGTTTCGGGTTCATCTCCTGTTGGCGTGTCTGGCGCGCACTCGCCCTCGGGCCACAAGGGCGGAATCGGCAGTTCTGCTGTCGTGCCGAGCCAACGCCCGGCGTGTGGTGAAGAGCGACGAAGCATGTCGTTGGTGCGGAGCGGGATTCCTCGCTACCTTGCGGTCGGACAGGGCGGTGGCCGCCACCGGTGTTCGGCGCTGAATCACACCGTGCCCCACTTGACAAATCGGACAAAGTGAGGTATATTATTAGCAAGACCCCACCCCATAGGGGATGGGGTGCAGGAGGAACCATGGACAGTCAAATCAAGAGCGACGTGAAGGCCCGCCTGGCCACCGCCGAGGGCCACTTGCGCGGCATCCAGCGTATGGTGGACGAGGATGCCTACTGCGTGGACATCATCAAGCAGGTCCTCGCCGTCCAGCGCGCCCTGGACCGGGTCAACGCCCTGGTGCTGAACGGCCACCTGCACACCTGCGTTACCACCGCCATCCGCGGCGAGAACCCCGACGAGCGCGAGCGGGTCATCAACGAATTGATGGACATCTTTGAGTTATCCAGAAAACTGTAAAGGAGCGTACACCATGATTGCCAAAGTGCTGCAAGTTCCGAACATCTCGTGCCACCATTGCGTGCGCACCATCCAGCGCGAACTGGGCCAGGTGAAGGGCGTGGCCGAGGTGCAGGCCGACGTCCAGACCAAGCAGGTCTCGGTCAAAGTGGACTCGCCCGAGACTCTGGCGGCGGTGCTGAAGACGCTGCAGGACATCGGCTACCCCGCCGCGGAGTGAGTCTCACCGCAGAGTCGCAGAGGGACGTTTGGCGGACGTCCACATAGATGCAACGTGCACAGGTTCGACGCACTTCCGAAGTGCGTCGAACCTTCAACCCTCGGCGCACTCTGCGTTCTCGTGGTGAAACAGGCAGGTAGGCAACCCATGACAGACAAGAAGCAACTGACAATCCCGGTAACGGGAATGACGTGCGCCAACTGCGCACTGACCATAGAGCGCGGTCTGAAGAAACTGGACGGCGTCCAAAACGCCGCCGTAAACTTCGCCGCCGAGCGCGTAACGTTGGAGTACGACCCCGCGCTGGTAGACGAGAAGCGCGTCGTGGCGACCATCGCCGACCTTGGGTACGGCGCGGCGACAGCCAAGGCGGAACTGCCCGTCCGCGGCATGACGTGCGCCAACTGCGCGCTGGCCATTGAGCGGGCGCTGCGGAAACTGGACGGCGTCGTGGAGGCCAATGTGAACCTAGCCAGCGAGAGGGCGACGGTGGAGTACATCCCCACGGCGGTGTCCCTCGCCGACATCAAACGGGCCATCGTGGACGCGGGCTACGAGGTCGTGGAGGCGGGCGCGGGCGAAGAGGTGGAGGACGCCGAGCGGGCCGCGCGTGAGCGGGAAATCCACACCCAGCGCCGCAAACTTATCTGGGGCGTGGCATTGAGCATCATTATCTCCATCCTCAGCATGGGCGTGGACGGTGGGCTGATTCCCGACTTCGCCTGGCGGCCCTATCTCCTGCTGGCGCTGACCATCCCCGTGCAGTTCGTCATCGGCTGGCAGTTCTACCGCGGCGGGTACAAGGCCCTGCGCGCCGGCTCGGCCAACATGGACGTGCTCATCGCCATGGGCTCGTCGGCGGCGTTCCTGTACAGCCTGGCAGGCACGTTCTTCCTGCACGGGCACCTGTACTACGACACTGCCGCGGTCATTATCACCCTCATCATCCTGGGCAAGTACCTGGAAGCGCGGGCCAAGGGCCGCACGTCCGAGGCCATCAAGCGACTCATGGGGCTGACCCCGAAGACCGCGCGAATCATCCGCGACGGCGCCGAGGTGGAAGTGCCGGTGGGCGACGTGCGCGTGGGCGACGTGGTGGTGGTGCGCCCGGGCGAGCGTATCCCCGTGGACGGTGTCGTGCTGGAGGGAACTTCTGCCGTGGACGAGTCCATGCTCACGGGCGAGAGCCTGCCTGTGGAAAAGGCCCCCGGCTCCCAGGTCGTCGGCGCGACGGTGAACAAGCAGGGCTTGCTGAAGATTCAGGCCACGCAGGTGGGCAAGGGGACGGTTCTGGCGCAAATCGTCCGCCTGGTGGAACAGGCGCAGGGCTCCAAGGCCCCTATCCAGCGCCTGGCCGATCGCGTGTCGGCGATCTTCGTGCCGACAGTCATCGCCGTTGCCCTGCTGACGTTCCTGGGCTGGTACTTCATCGGCGACGCGGGGTTCACCCGTTCGCTGCTGAACATGGTGGCGGTGCTTGTCATCGCATGCCCGTGCGCCCTGGGCCTCGCCACGCCTACGGCCATCATGGTGGGGACGGGCAAGGGCGCGGAGAACGGCATCCTCATCAAGAGCAGCGAGTGCCTGGAGCGCGCCGGCGATCTGGACGTGGTCGTGCTGGACAAGACCGGCACCATCACCGAGGGCAAGCCGTCGGTTACCGACGTGGTGGCCCTGCACGACGATGAGGCCGAGGTGCTGCGCTGGGCCGCGTCGGTGGAGCAGGGCTCCGAGCACCCCATCGGCGAGGCGATTGTGCACGCCGCCCGCGAGCGCGGTCTGGTGCTGGCTGCCGTGTCCGAGTTCCAGGCCATCAGCGGCAAGGGCGTGGTCGGCCGCGTGAACGGCGACAGGGTGCTCCTGGGCACGCTGAAACTCATGGAGGAGAACGGCGTCCGCCTCAACGGGCTGGACAGAGATGTGGAGCGCCTTCAGAGCGAGGCCAAGACGACGCTGGTGGTGGCGGTGGGGGATTCGGCGATCGGCGTCGTGGCCGTGGCCGACACAGTCAAGCCCGGCTCTGCCGAGGGCGTGCGCATGTTGCACGACCTGGGGCTGAAGGTGGCCATGATCACCGGCGACAACCGCCGCACGGCCGAGGCCATCGCCCGCCTGGTGGGCATAGACCGCGTGCTGGCCGAGGTCCTGCCGCAGGACAAGGCCCTGGAGGTGAAGCGGCTCCAGGACGAGGGGCACGTGGTCGCCATGGTGGGCGACGGCATCAACGACGCACCCGCGCTGGCCCAGGCCGACGTGGGCATCGCCATCGGAACGGGCACCGACATCGCCATGGAGGCGGCCGACATCACGCTGATGAGCGGCGACCTGCGGGGCGTGGCGCGGGCCGTGGCGCTGTCGCGCGGGACCATGCGCACCATCAAGCAGAACCTGTTCTGGGCGTTCTTCTACAACACGGTGCTGATTCCGGCGGCAGCGGCGGGATTCCTGAATCCCATGCTGGCAGCGGGGGCAATGGCGATGAGTTCCATCTTCGTGGTAACCAACTCCCTGCGGCTGCGGGGGTTCAAGGTGCGCGAAGCGTAACCCACGCACGGATTCGGCCCAAAGCGCGACGGCAACGTGCCAGGCGCCTGCGAGGTGCGTCGCACGTTGAAAAACTCCCCGATGTCATTGCTAGCGACGCGAAACAATCTCGGTTGACGAGATTCTTCGGCACTCCGTGCCTCAGAATGACGGTCTGCCGGGATTGCGTCTGGCGCTACGCGCCTCGCGATGACAAACCATGCAGTGGGCACGAATTTCATCCCAAAGCACAGAGGGAGACGATTCTTCGTCTCCCTCTGTGGTCTCTACGTTCTCTGCGGTGAACCGACTACTTCGGAATCTCCGTAACGATCACGGCGCGGTTGGCTTCCAATTCCGCCGGGTCCACGTCCTTCTCCGTCAGGAACAGTTCCGGATGGCCGTGGCAGTTCTTGCAATCTTTGTTCTGCGGCGTGATCTTCTGGATGTTGTGCACGGTGGCATACTTCCAGGTGGGCACAGCAGACCAGGTCGGCAGCATGTTGTCGCCGTAGTACCCGAAGATGTCCTCGGGCACCGGGATGTGCCGCACCAGGACGTACTCCCACGGTCGGTCGGGCGTCGGGTTCGGGTTCTTGCCGATCTTGAAGGTCAGCACCGACGGGTCAAGTTTGCGGTACGGGAGACCTTCCTTGTCCAGGCCGACGTGGCAGTTCCAGCAGGACTTGTACGCCCCGGCCGAGTGGCACACGCGGCAATCCAGTTTGTCGCCGTGGATGTTGTGCTGCATGATCTTGCCTTTGCCGGGTGCAGCGTCCGGGTGGCAGTCCAGGCACGAAGGCACAGGCTTGCCATCGTACCGGTGGGCGTACTGGGTGCCGTCGCCGTGGAACTGCGTCATGTTGTGGCACTTGAAGCAGTTGACGCCCTTGGTCCAGTGGACATCGCCGGGCACGCCTTCGTTCTTGCCGATGAACTCAGGGCCGATGCGGCCGCCGTGGCAGCCCAGGCACGTGTCGCTGAGCGAGACGATGCTCTTGACCTGGTGGTCCTTCACCAGGCCGCCGTCGGCCGAAGCGGGCCGTGAAATGTGGCACTGGCCGCAGGTCGCGTGGCAACCGCTGCAGTGGCGGTTGAAGATCTCGGCCTTGGCGGGGTCCTTGAAGTCAAACCCGCGTTGGCCGAGGATGGTGTAGTAACCGTTGATGGTGTAGTGCAGCGATGTCGCGTAGGTTTTGGCGATGTCGCCGTGGCAATTGGCGCAGACGCCCTGGGGATCCGCTGACGGGTCGCGCACGACGCCCTGGTGGGCAGCGGCTTTGTCATTCGTGTCTGGCTGGCCGCCGTGGCAGCCGATGCAGTTGGGCGTGTTGTGCACGTCCTTGAGGAAGGCATCGTTGCCGATGAAGACCTTTTCCCATGCCTCCAACGGAGGCAACTCGCCCGCTCAACCCTCGCCTTCGGTCTCAGCGGAGCCGGTCTTCTTGGTCTCGGCGAGTTTCTGCAGGGTTGCTGCGTCGGTGTGGCACGCCATGCAGTTGTCCGCCCTCGGGATGGGCGTGGGTGTTGGGGGTACCGGCGTGTTCGTAGGTGCTGGGGTGTTCGTGGGTGGGGGTACTGGTGTATTGGTCGGCGGTACTTTCGTGGGCGCTGTGGTCGGCGTAGGCGTCGCCGCGGCTCCACAGGCCGCCAGGATCAGCACCGTGATCCCGACCAGACCCACCACCCAGACAAGGGTTTTGGGTTTCATTCCCCACCTCTCTCTGGAATGTGGTTTCTGCAACGTGTTGGCTATGAACGAGTGCGCTTTGGGGAATCGCCGCGCGGCGATTCCCCAAAGCACGCCTTACCGTGTCAAGACGCCCGGAGGCCAACCGGCGTCTGTGACGGATGGGACCTAGCGGGCCGCGCGCTTCGCGTACAGGGCGCTGCCCGTGAGCAGAGCGGCGATGCCGGCGACCAGCACGACCCACGTCAGGTTCGTCTCGGCGCCGGTAACGGGCAGTTTGGTGGGAGCAGTAACGGCGCTGCCCTCAACCGGATAGTCGGGAGCCGTCTTGACATCGTACCGCGGCTGGGCGAGCACCTTGTCGTCCTTGGTCCAGCCCATCATGCCGTACTTGATGTTGCCGGCGTCGTAGCCCAGCAGGCCCAGGATGGTCGCCGCGATCATTCCGGTGTGGCCGGTGTAGCAGTAGACCACGATGCGCTTGTCCGGGGGCAGTTTGGCCAGGTTCTCGGGCTTGGCGATGTCCTTCCACGGGATGTTGATGGCGCCCGGGATGTGGCCCAGCGCGTAGTGCTCGGCCGTGCGCACGGAGACGATGACCGGATTGTTGGACGCGTCGCCGTCGTTCAGGTTCTCAAAGACGGAGTCGGCGGTAACGATGGGGGCCTTGGCGGTGTTCAGCCAGTTATCGGCGGCGGTGCGGATGATCTCAAAGTCGCCGGTCGCGCCCGTGGAGACGGTCGGGTACGGATAGGTGGCCGTCGCTTCGTTGACCTTGGTCTCCAGCGGGTAGTCGCGCTGGTCGGTGTCCGGGCCGAAGCGCTTGGTCGCCAGGACGGTATCGTTCTTCGTCCAGCCCATCATCCCGAACTTCAGGTTGACGGCATTGTAGCCCAGCAGATTGAGAACCGTAGTCGCAATCTGCCCGGTGTGGCCGGTGTAGCAGTAGACCACGATCTGCTTGTCCTTAGGCAGTTTGGCCAGGTTCTCGGGCTTGGCGATGTTCTTGTAGAAGATGTTCACCGCGCCCGGGATGTGGCCCAGCGCATAGTCCTCCGGCTTGCGCACGCTGAGGATGAACGGGTCGTTGGAAGCATCCCCGTCGTTCAGCAGCGTGTACAGGGCGTCGGCGGTGATGACGGGGGACTTGACCGTGGTGAGATACTTCTCGGCCGCGGCCCGGATGACCTCAAAGTCTCCGCTGGGGCCTTCGGCGAAGGCAGGCGATACTGCAATGAGCAAGAGGGTTACAGCAAGTAGCAAGGACACAACTTTGTTCCGCATAGACCTTCTTTCCTCCTTGAATGGGGTTTTCAGGTGGTGCAAAATTTCAAAGTACTGGCCTCCAACGACGCTTGACCGGCGCTGTACGCACAACAGCTCGTGTATATTGTAACGAGGCCGGGCCTATCTGTCAAATCTATGCAGGCTGGGTGCCATCTAAATTTCGCGAATAAGCAAAACTTATTTATAGCACAATCCGATGCAATAATTTCTGTCGGGCACGGACCCCGCTCTGCTCAACCACGGACACAGTTTGCCAACACAGTCAGTTCCCATATAATGGAAATCTAGATAAATACCTGGGGGATGTATGAGGGGTTATATGTTGAGAATCGGCGTCGCGGTGCTTGGGATCGCACTACTCCTGGCGCTCGCGGCGTCGCCCATCATGGCGCAGGAGCCGGTGCGAATCCAGACGATGACCGTGTCGCTGTGGCTGGAGTACGATCAAGAAGGCGTGCTGGTTATCTACCGCGGTGCTATCGCCGATGACGTGCCCCTGCCTGTTATGCTTCGCTTCTTGATTCCAAAGGAAGCAGGCAAGCCAGCCGCCACCGCGGGCGTGGACGCCACAGGCCAGTTCCGCTACCGCAGTTACCAACTGGCCGATGCGGGCGGGTTCCTGGAGGTGTCCTACACGAACCCCTACCGCGAGTTCCAGATGGAGTACTACTACAACCCGCTGGTGGTAACCGACGCGCTGCGGTCCTTCGTGTATCAGTTCCGCGCCGATTACGCTGTGGATAACCTGACGATAGAGGTGAAGGAGCCGGCGGGCTCCCAAAACCTCAACCTCACGCCGGTCGCCACCGGCACGGGCACGGACTTTGACAACCTGCCGCTCCAGAAGTATGCCCTGGGCGCGTTCACGGCCGGGCAAACGTTCCAATTCTCCGCCACCTACGAGAAGACCGACCCGCGCTTGACGTCCGAGATTCTGGGCCTGGAACCGCCCGGCACGGCCCAGTTTGAGGACGTGGCCCAGCCGTCGGGGTCGCAGAACGTGGTGGCGTACATCCTGCTGGGCGCTGCGGGGACGTTGCTGCTGGGCGCGGCGGTGTATGCCATCGTGCAGGCCCGCAGGCGGCCCAAGCCCCAGCCCGTCAGCCGACCCACAGGCAAGAAGCCGCGCCGCGCTGCTCCGCCGAAGGGCGCGCCAGCCGGGGCCGGGGTGGGGTTCTGCCACCAGTGCGGGGCCAGACTGAAGCCCGGCGCCCAGTATTGCGCCAACTGCGGCGCAAGGGTGAAGCGCCGATAGGCAGGAAAGTTGACAATCTCTGTCCGAAATGATAAAGTACACCGCAGAGACGCGGAGAGCATATCATCTTACCAATTTCCTCTGCGGTCTCTGTGCCTCTGCGGTGAATATACGACTGGGTGGATAGTAAGATGACCGAGAGTCAAGCGAATGTTCCGACACAGAAGCGCCGTTCCGCCAAGCAGGTGAAATTCCTTATCGGCGGGGCCGTCGTGGTCCTCATCATCGCGTACCTGGTCCTTTCCAGCATGCAGGGCGCGACGGCGGCCTACCTGACCGTCCGAGAAGTGAAAGCGGCCGCACCGTCCGACCGCCTCGTGCGCGTGAGCGGCACGGTGGTGGGCGATACGATTGACTGGGACGCCCACAACGTCGTCCTGCGCTTTGAACTGGCCGACGATACGGGGAGACTCCTCGTCGTGTACAAGGGCGTTCGCCCCGACATGCTCCGCGACGGGGCAACGGCCACCGCCGAAGGGAAGATGGGGCCTGACGGCACCTTCCAGGCGACCCAAATTCTCCTGAAGTGCCCGTCCAAGTACGAGGAAAAGGCGACGGAGCAAGCCACGTCCAGATAGGCAGCGCGGGACCCTGCGCCCTGCCCTACCATAACCGACAGCAAGGGAGACTTACGTTGATCGCAGTTACCCTGGGCCAGTGGGCCCTTTGGATCGCCCTGGCGATTGCCCTCTACGGGATGATCGCATCCATTCTGGGGGCGCGCCAGCGCGTGCCCGAACTCGTCCAGAGCGGGCGCAACGCGGTCATTGCCGTCGCTGCGCTCGCTGTCGTCGCTTCCGGGAGTCTGCTCTACCTCCTGTTGACCCGCAACTTCCAAGTGGACTATGTGTACCAGCACGTGAGCACCTACCTGCCCGTGCCCTACGTCATCTCGGCGTTCTACGCCGGGCAGGAAGGCTCGCTTCTGCTGTGGCTGCTCTTCCTGGCAGTGGCGGGGGCCATCGCCGTGCTGCACAGGCGCGACTGGAACGAGGACCTGCTGCCCTACGTGGGGGCGGTTGTCTCGGGCGTGGCGGCGTTTTTCCTCCTGCTCCTGGTTACCCTCTCCAGCCCGTTCAAACTCCTGCCTGGCAATCCGGGCGAGGGCATGGGCCTGAACCCTCTGCTGGAAAACCCGGGGATGATCTACCACCCGCCGACGCTGTTCATCGGTTACGCGGTGTACACCATCCCGTTTGCCTATGCCATCGCGGCGCTGGCGACGGGGCGTGTCGGCTCCGGCTGGGTGCGCGGCATCCGCCTGTGGAGCCTGTTCGCGTGGCTGTTCCTGGGCATCGGCATCCTGCTGGGCGCGCAGTGGGCCTACGTGGAACTGGGCTGGGGCGGCTACTGGGCTTGGGACCCGGTGGAGAACTCATCCCTTATCCCGTGGCTCGTGGGGACGGCGTTCCTGCACTCGGTGATGGTGCAGGAGCGGCGCGGGATGTTCAAGCGATGGAATGTCTTGCTGGCGACGCTCACCTTCGCGCTGTGTGTCTTCGCCACGTTCGTAACCCGCAGCGGCCTGATTGAGTCCGTGCACGCGTTCCAGCGTTCGCCCCTGGGCTACTACTTCCTTGCGTTCCTGTTCATCGTCCTTGTGGCAACGGTTGCGCTGGCCATCTGGCGCAGGAAGGAACTGGCTTCCAAGCGGGAGATGGAATCGTTCCTGTCGCGCGAGTTCAGTTTGCTCGTTACCGTGTTGGGCATGGTGGGCATCGGGCTTGCGGTGCTCCTCGGCACGCTGTACCCCACGCTGGCCCAGGCCCTGAGCGGGCGCGAACTGTCGGTGGGCCCGGCGTTCTACAGCCGCGTCTTCACGCCCCTGGGCGCGGCGGTCATCATTGTCATCGCCATCTGCCCACTCCTGGCGTGGGGCAAGTCCTCGCCCCAGCGGGTGCTCCGAGCCATGCTGTGGCCCGGCGTTATGGCCATCGTGTTCGGGATTGCGCTGGCGGTGGCCGGCATCCGTCCGCTCTATGCCGTGCTGGGATTTGCCGCGTGCGTGTTCGTCTTCACGTCCGTGCTGGTGGAGTTCGGGCGGGGGTGGTTTGCCCGCAAGCGCATGACGGGCGAATCGTACCCGGTCGCATTCCTTCGCCTGGTGAACAAGAACCACCGGCGTTACGGCGGCTATCTGGTGCATCTCGCCATCGTCATCCTGGCAGCCGGCGTCATCGGCTCGTCGGTGTACAAGACCTCCACGACCATCTCCATGCGGCCGGGTGAGGCGATGCAGGTGCAGGGCTACACGTTGAAGTACGCCGAGTACACCGTCCAGCCGACCGAGGCCAAGCAGCGATTTGCGGTAACGCTGGACGTGAGCAAGGGGAACCGCTCGCTGGGCCGCCTGACCGCCGAGAAGAACTTCCACTGGAACGTGGAGCAGTGGGTAACCGAGGTGGCCATCCGCCCCGGCCTGGTGGAGGACCTGTACGTGATTCTGTCGGGGCTGGAGACCAACGGGCTTGCCACGCTGGAGGTTCAGACACATCCGATGGTAACCTGGCTGTGGATCGGCGGGGGGCTGCTGTTCGTGGGCACGCTTTGGGCCATGTGGCCTCGCTCCGAGAAGAAGCGCGCGGCGGGGAGGGCAGAATAATGGGTACGGTGCTGGTTGTCCTGCTGGCGTTGGCGGCTGTGGCTTTCGTCGCCTATCCCCTGGTGCGCGGAATGCGCCAGCGGCCGATTCCGTCTGTGCCCGACCTGGAGACCCAGATGGCCTACGCCGACGCCGAGGAGATTGAACTGGACTTCCGCACGGGCAAACTGGACGAGGCCGAGTACGAGGCGCTGACCCGAAGGACGGCAGCGGCGACCGACGACGAACTGGAGCGCCGCATTCAGGCGATGCGGAAGACGCGCAGGCGGGCTGCCAAGCCCGCCGCGGCGGCCAGAGGCACATGTCCGAGGTGCGGCGTGCCCTATGACCCAGGCGACCGATTCTGCGCCAAATGCGGGGCAAGCCTCGCAGAGGCGCTGGTCTGCGCCCACTGCGGCGCCCCCTACGACCCAGGCGACAAGTTCTGCGTCAAGTGCGGCAAGCCGCTGTAAGGGAGCGGTTCGCACCACGGAGGCGCAGAGAACGCAGAGGGTATGGCGATGCCCGCCCCGTGGCTTGTCTTGCAATGGCGGGGGCACAGGTGCGATGCACTTCGGAAGTAGAGGCGCACCCACGTGTGCGCCCAGCAATCTGTCATATGTTAAGGAAGGCATGACATGAAGCGAATTCTCGCCAGCCTCGCGCTGGCAACGTTGTTTCTGATGGCCGTCGCCTCGGGCGGGGCGGCACAGACTCCCGCGCCGCAAGGCATCATCTCCGGCCAGGTTGTCAACGGCACGGCAGGCGCCGCGCTTCCGCCTGGGCTGACCGTTACCCTGCAGGGCTTCAAAGGCACGGAGTTTCTCCCGTCCCAGACAGCGACGGCGGACGCCGAGGGTCGGTTCCAGTTCTCCGGCCTGGAGACCGGTTCCGACTACTCGTACATCGCCTACACCGAGTACCTGGGCATCCAGTACGGCACCGACGCGCTGAAGTTTGACAGCGGCCAGACCCAACTGGACGCAACGGTGTTCATCTACGAGACCACGACATCCGACGAGGCCATCTCCATCTCGCGCATCCACTACATCATCACGGTCTCCGCCGGCATGCTGGCAGTGGACGAGGTGCAGTCGTTCTCCAACAGCGGCGACCGCACGTACATCGGCGCGGAGCCTGTTGCGGGCGCGCGTCGGACGACGGTGCGGTTTGCGCCGCCGCCCCAAGCCCAGGACGTGCAGGTGGACGAGGGCGCGGACACCGGCCGCTTCGTCCAGACCGACGACGGGTTTGCGGACACCCTGCCGGTGATCCCCGGCCAGAGCACGCTGCAGGTAATCCTATCTTACGTCATTCCCTACGACCCCGCGTCCACGCGGCTCACAACCACGTTCCTGTACCCCACCAAGGCCGTGAACGTGTTCCTGTCCGACTCCGGCGTGGAGATGTCCAGCGAGCGGATGATCCGCATGGGCACGATGGGCGCGGGCGCGCAGGCCTACATCGGCTACGTGGGGCAGGATTTCGCCGTGGGCGACACGCTCACGCTGGAGTTCAAGGGCGCGGCCAAGGCCGGCACTACGACCGCGGCCCCGGCAGGCGGCATGTCTACGACGGGGTACATCCTCATCGCGGGCGGTCTCGCCCTGCTGCTGATGGCGCTGGCGCTGGCGTATCCGGCCCTGCGGCGCAGGCAGCCGTCTGCGGCGGTGGAGCCGACATCGGCCCCCTGCGATGACGAGTGCGAGGAACTCCTGGCTGCCATCGCCGACCTGGACGACCTGTTTGAGGCCGGCGACCTGGACGAGGAGACGTACCGGCGACGGCGGCAGGCCCTGAAAGCCCGCCTGCTGGAAATCCAGGCGGAGGCACAGGAGTAGCGCGGACATGATTCAGGTGCGCGGCTTGACCAAGGCCTTCGGGCCCAAGAAGGTGCTGCGGGGCATTGACCTGGACGTGGCCCCCGGCGAGTTCCTGACCCTCGTCGGCCCGAACGGCGCGGGCAAGACGACCTTCCTGCGCATCCTAGCCACGTTGAGCCGCGCCACCGGCGGCGATGCCCTCATCGGCGGCGTGTCCATCGCTGAGCACCCGGCCCAGGTGCGACGCAACATCGGCCTAGTCTCGCACCGCACGCTCCTGTACGACGACCTGACGGCGGTGGAGAACTTGCAATTCTACGGCCGGATGTACGATGTGCCTAACCTCAACGCCCGCATTGACGAGGTGCTGCACCAGGTTGACCTCTACTTCCGGCGGCACGATCCCGTCCGCACCTACTCGCGCGGGATGCAGCAGCGCCTGTCCATCGCCCGCGCCATCCTGCACGACCCCCAGGTGATGCTGATGGACGAGCCGTACACCGGCCTGGATGTGCAGGCCACCGCCATGCTTCGCACCGTGCTCCAGGGCCTGGCGGCCAGCGGGCGCACCGTGATCATGACCACCCACGACCTGGAACTGGGGCTGGAGGTGGCCGACCGCGTTGCCATCTTGTCAGGCGGCAAGATCGGCTTCCAAGCGCCCGCCAAGGGCTTGAGCATCCATGACTTTCGGCGCATCTACGCCGAGCAGGTGGCGGGGTGAGGCGATGAACTTCCTGCGGAAGGTCGCGGCGGTTGCCTGGAAGGATTTGCGGGCCGAGTGGCGCACCCGCGAGGTGTTCAGCGCCATGTTCGTCTTCGCCCTGCTCATCATCATCATCTTCAACTTCGCGCTGGAACTGCGGGCCGAGAACGCGCGGGTGCTGGTTCCGGGCATCCTATGGGTCGCCTTCACGTTCTCGGGTATGCTGGGCCTCAACCGCTCGTTCATCCAGGAGAAGGATCGGGGTTCGCTGGAAGGGTTGCTCCTTTGCCCCGTGGACCGCAGCGCGATATACTTGGGCAAGATGCTGGCCAACTCGGCGCTGATGGCGCTGGTGGCCGTCTTCATCCTGCCGGTGTCGTTCGTGCTGTTCAACCTGTCCTTCGGCGCGCTGCCGATGATTGTGGTGGTAACGGCGCTGGGCACGGTGGGGTTCGCCGGCGTGGGGACGCTGTTCTCGGCCATGGCGGTGAACACGCGGGCCCGCGAAGTGATGCTGCCGCTGCTCCTGTTTCCGGTGGCGGTGCCGCTCATCATCGCGGCGGTGAAACTCACGGCGGGGATTATGGACGGCCTGCCAGCGGCGGAGTTGGCCCGCTGGTGGCAGTTGCTCATCGGTTTTGACGCGATTTTCTTCACGCTCTCGTTCATGACGTTTGACTATGTGATAGAGGAGTGATCTATGGCGTTGCGGAAAGATGGCTGGCTGTGGGCATTGGGCCTGCTCAGTTTTGCGGGCATTCTGGTCGCCGGTTACCTGGCGCTCGTCTGGGCGCCGCCGGCCGAGGGGTTCGTCGGCCAGGCGGAACTGGCCCAGCGCATCTTCTACTTTCACGTGCCCGCCGCCTGGACCGGGTTCCTGGCCTTCTTCGTAACCTTCGTTGCCAGCGTCGCGTACCTATGGAAGGGCGGGCGCAAGTGGGACATCCTGGCCGCGTCCTCGGCGGAGATCGGCCTGGTCTTCACCACGATGGTGGTCGTAACCGGCCCCATCTGGGCCAAGCCGACGTGGGGCGTGTGGTGGACCTGGTCGGACCCGAAATTAGTAACCGCCGCCATCCTGTGGCTGATTTACTTTGGCTACATGATGCTGCGGCGGATGGTGGAAGATGACGCGCGGCGGGCCCGGTTCGCGGCGGTGCTGGGCATCATCGGGTTCGCCGACGTGCCTATCGTCTTCGGCGCGGCGCGGTGGTGGGGTCAGAGCGTGGCCCACCCGATTGTGGTCAGCGGCGGCGGGTTTGACGTAGCGCCCCGGATGCTCACGGTGCTCATGTTCAGCCTGGCCGTGTTTACGCTGATGTACATCGTGATCCTGACGCTCCGCGTTCGGACCGAACATCTCGTTGACGAAGTTGAGGCATTGAAAACACGCGAATAGCCGTTAGCCCATGGCCTTTAGCAGCAGGCGCTCAAATCGTTTCCGGCTAAAGGCCAAAGGCGAATGGCCTTCCTCACTGCAAAGCGTGCAAAGGAGAGAATGATGACCTATCTAGTCGCTGCATATTTCGTATTCTGGGTGCTGACCTTCGCGCTGGTGTACGGCGTGTACCGCCGACAGAAGAGCCTGCAGCGCGAGATTGAGATGCTGCGCGAGGAAATGGAGCAGCGCAAGGGCTAACCATGGACGGACAGAATGTGAGCCTGGCCCTGGCCTTTATCGGGGGGCTTCTCTCGTTCGCGTCGCCCTGCGTGCTGCCGCTGGTCCCCGCCTACCTGGGCTACCTGGGCGGAGGGACGGTCGCGGGCCTGGTCGCCGACAGGAAGGCCGGCGTCCTGCATTCCCTGGCGTTCGTCGCAGGGTTCTCGCTGGTCTTCGTGGCGCTTGGCGCATCCGTGGGAGTCCTCAGCAGCCTGTTGAGCCGCTACCTGGTGTGGGTGCAGCGCATCGGTGGCCTGGTGCTCATCGTGTTCGGCTTGCACACGCTGGGGCTGTTGCAGATTCCGTTCCTGTACTCCGACACACGCGCCCAGTTTCAACGCAAGGGCGCGGGGTACGTCTCGTCGTTCCTGATGGGGGTGTTCTTCTCGGCGGGGTGGGCGCCGTGCGTCGGCCCCATCCTCACCGCCATCCTGCTGCTGGCGAGCAACACCCAGACGGCGGGGCAGGGGGCGTTCCTGCTCTTCGTGTACGCGCTGGGGCTGGGAGTACCGTTCGTGCTGGCGGGGCTGGCGGTGGGCAGTCTCACCGCCTGGATTCGGCGCATGGGCCGGTACATGCAGTGGGTGTCGTGGATCAGCGGCGTCCTGCTCATCCTCATCGGCGTCGCCATTTTCACCGACTCGCTGCGGTTCCTGTCGGCCTACGGCAGTTTCTTCAATTTCGGCATACAGTGAGGACAACCGTGCAGAAGCGCATCGTACTGATTCTGGTGGTCCTGGGTATCCTCTTCCTGGTGGCTGGCATCTGGCTGCTCAAGGGCGGAACACCCGACGGCGCAAGCGGCGAGAACACCATCGGCAAGGCAGTCCTGATTTCCGGATCAAACCAGCCGACTGTGCAGAAGGGTTCCCCCGCGCCAGACTTTGAGATCAAGTACTCGGACGGTCGGAAGGTTCGCCTCAGCGACCTGCGGGGCAAGCCCGTCCTGATCAACTTCTGGGCGACGTGGTGCCCGCCGTGCCGCGCCGAAGTTCCGCAGATTCAGAACGCCTACGAGAAGTACAAGGCCAGCGGGTTTGTCGTCGTCGCCGTGAACGTGCAAGAGTCCACCTCGGCCGTGGCCAAGTTCATGACGGAATACGGCATGACCTTCACCGTGGCCATTGACTCGTCGGGCGCTATCGGCAGACTGTACCGAGTGAGTGGCATCCCGGCCAGTTTCTTCGTGGACCGCAACGGTATCGTGCGCGAAATCTTCGTCGGGTCGCTCACGGCGGCGGAACTGGACCAGTTGTACGCCCTCATCCAGTAGGCGCGCAGACGGTTCGCGGGGGGCGCTCATGCAGAATCCCACAGGGGGCCCGAGGGCAACCGGCATCGCGCGGGACCTGGTCATCGCCGCGGATCAGGCCATCTACGTCCTGTCGCGCCACTGGCTCCTTGTGGCCAACGTCCTGGCCGCCATCTACGCGGGGCTTCCAATCCTGTCGCCGTACCTGAAGGCCAGGGGGCTGGAACTTGCCGGGCAACTCATTTTCGTAGCGTACCGCGTGGCCTGCCACCAGCGGCCCGAGCGGTCGTTCTTCCTCTTCGGCCACCAGATGGCCTACTGCCAGCGCGACACGGCGACGTACACCGCGGTGGTGTTGGCGGGCATCGCCTACGCGCTCCTGCGGCCGCGGGTGAAGCCGCTGCCGCTGTGGGGCGCGGCGCTGCTGGTCCTGCCGCTGGCCGTGGACGGCACGAGCCAGTTCTTCGGCCTGTGGGCGAGCACCTGGGTATCGCGCGTCATCACGGGCGCCCTGTTCGGGATCGCCCTGGTCTGGCTGGTGTACCCGCGCATTGATGAGGGGCTTGCCGAGATTCGCAAGGAGATAGAGGCGCGGTTCGCCAAGGCAGGGCTCCCGCTGCCCGGGTTCAAGCGGAAGGCGTGAATTTGGAGAAAACGCAAGAGTTGGTATATATTACACTGCTATTGTAACAAGGGAGGAGTATCCTTGGCGAACACGAAGTCAGCAATCAAACGAATCCGCATCTCGCGCAAGCGCGCTGCGCGCAACCGCGTGTATCGGTCCAGCGCCCGCACCTTCGTGAAGAAGGCGAAGGCGGCCATCCTGGGGGGGGCAACGCCTGAGGAGCAGATGGAAACCCTGCGCCAGGCCATTCGCGCGTTGGACGTGGCTGCGGAGCGCGGCGTCCTGCACAAGAACAACGCCGCCCGCCGCAAGTCCAGGCTGATGAAACTCTACAACAAGGCCCAGCAGGAAGCGCAAGCCTAGCCTGCGCGACATCGGCTCCGAGAGCCGATGATTCAGAGCCCACGCCAGCCCCGAAGCGGAACACTCCGCCGAGGGGCTGGTTCTGCTTGCGGGCGCATCGTGGAGCGTGGCGCATGGAGTCAGAACTGTCGCAACAGGCGCTGGTCAATCTGCTGGCCGACGTGCCCTTCGTGTCCCGCGTGCTCTACTTGCGCTCCACGACATCTACCAACGACATCCTGAAGCGCATGGCGGCGGACGGCGCGCCCGAAGGCACCCTTGTCCTGGCCGACGAGCAGACCGCCGGACGCGGGCGGTTGAACCGCAGATGGGTTGCGCCCGCCGGGACCAGCCTGCTGTTTTCGCTCCTGTTTCGCCCGCCGAAACCGAGTCACGGCGCGCCCCATGAGTCGCCGCTACAGTACACGATGATCTGCTCGCTGGCGGTGCGCGACGCAGCAGCGCGACTGCTGGAAATCCCCATCGGCCTCAAGTGGCCCAACGACCTGGTGCATGGCAGCCGCAAACTGGGCGGCATCCTCACCGAAATCAGCACCGATGCCGAGGGCGCACCGTTTGTCGTCGTGGGCATCGGCCTCAACGTGAACTGGGACCCGTCGGCCGCCGACTTTGACTACCCCGCCACGAGTCTTGCCAACGCCGCCGGCCATCCTGTGGAGCGCGGGGCTTTCCTGCGCGCCGTCGTGGAGGGCATCGCGTGCCGCTATGCCGAACTCCGCGCGGGCAAGCCACCGGTCCGCGAATGGGAGGCCGCGCTGGATACCATCGGGCAGGACGTGATGGTGGAACTCCCAGGCGAGCGAATCACGGGCGTGGCCGTGGGCGTGGACGCCGACGGCGCGCTGCTGGTGCGGACAGGCGAGGACACGCGCCGCATCGTCGCGGGGGACGTGCGCGTGCGAACCCGGGACTCCGCCCCGTAGTCCGCCCCGCCTACCCGATGCCCCGCGAGTACAGGAACCACATCCCTCCCACATACCCCAGCATCAGCAAGAGCGCGTCCACCTCCACAAACAGGACACGCCGCTCGGCCCTGGCCAGGTTGTTGATGAGGCCCAGCGCCGTCATCAGGAGCCCCAGCAGCCCGGCGATGGCGAAGGCGGGGTCCACGATGCCCAGGAACCGCCCGGGCAGGTAGAACACGTCCGTGATGCCGAGGATGAAGGCATTGAACAGATTGCTGCCAAACAGGTTGCCCACGGCCAGGTCGTAAGCGCCCAGTCGCGTCGCCGCGATAACGGAGGTCAGTTCCGGCAGCGACGTAACGATGGCCACCAGCAGCGCCCCGATGAAGCCGGTGCTCAGGCCCGTGATCTCGGCGATGCCCACGCTGCTGCGCACCAGGTGCGGCGTGGCCAGGACGAGCGCACCGCTGGCCGCGGTGAACCCCACGAGCGCCCACGGCAGTGTGGGCACGCCTGCGAGTTCGGCTGCCCCCTGCGCGCCGGTGACGGCTCTGGGCGAATCCCCCTGCAGTAGCCGGACGGCGACCACGTAGGTAACGATAAGCAGAAGGCTGTCCAGCCCCACCCAGCCAATGCGCACGTCAATATCCGCCAGAATGAAGAAAATGGACAGCGCGGCGATGAACACGGCCAGGCTCGCCGTGAGCGCGTGCTTCGTGGCGACGCGGCGCAGAATCCGCGCCTGCCAGAAGACGGCGTCCAGCACCGCGAGCAGGAACATGTTGACCATGTTGCTGCCGAACACGTTGCCCACCGCCAGGTTGGGCACGTTCTGCCCCAGCGAGTTGAGCGTGGTGAGCAATTCGGGGAGCGATGTGGCCCCGGCCATGAGCAACGTGCCGATGAACATGCCGCCCAGCCGCGTGCGAACCGAGATGGCGTCGCCGTACTCGGCGAGTTTGATGGCCGCGACGACGACAACGGCGGCGCTGACGATGAACTGTATCCAGACCATCAACGTTCCTCCGCCTTCCGTGGCTGCTTGGGGATGCCTTTCACCGCCGCGAGGGGCCATGCCGCGAGAATCCCAGTGTCCGGTTGGCCCAGGTCGCCCACGACGCGCTCCGTCGCCTCAATGCACTGCTGCACCAGGCGCTCGTCCTCCACAATGGCGAACAGCGTGTAGTGGTAGCAGTCCACGCACTCGCTGCCCCCGAGGCCGAAGCTGAACCGCATGGGGATGTGGGTCTTCTGGACTCTGCGGCGCTGTCGTCCTGTGCTCTCCACAATCGTCGCGCCACTGATGCCGATGGCGTCCCACGCATCCAGCAGCGCGTCCAATTTCTGGGGGTCGTTCAACACGTAGAAGATCATGTACATAGTTTCCACTCCTCTCATTCGGGTATCCGCTGTCCTTGAGTATACCCTGCCGCGAGTTTGCGGTCAACAGGCATTGCAAAACGGCAAAACTGCGTGTATAATAGGTTCATGGAAGGGAAGCCGCGCGAGACCTACCAACCCTGGAAGCCGAGAGACACGCGCCCCGGGCGCACTGGCCTGACGCTCCAGCAGATGGCGTTTCTCATCGTGGTCAACGCCGTCATCGCGCTGGGCATCAGCATTGCCGTTACGCTCACGCTGGGCCGCGCTACGCCGACTGCGCCAGCGCCTTCGCCGACGACGCCCAGGCTCGCGTCGCCGGTGGCATCGCCAGCCGCGGCAGCCACGACGCCGGCCCAGGCCACCACGTACACCGTGAAGCCCGGCGATAGCCTGTCGGCCATCGCGTTCCAGTTCGGCGTCTCGCTCCAGGAACTGATGGCCGCCAACGGCATCACGGACCCGGACGTGCTTTTCGCGGGGCAGAAACTCATCATCCCCGTGCCAGGCAGCATCACCCCGGTCCCGACCTCAACCCCCACCGCTGTACCGACGGGCGCGCCCACTCTCGCTCCCACCAACACGCCGCCCACCGGTCCCGACCTGCGCATAGAGTCGGTTCAGGTGCTGCCCGACGCGCGTGACTCGGTCGCCGTCATCACCAACTGGGGCATGTGGGCGCGGCTCAAAGGCTGGACGCTGGACGACGGCCAGGGCAACGTGTACACGTTCCCAGACCTGTCGCTGTTCCAGGGCGGCAGCGTGCGGGTTCACACGGCGTCCGGGACCAACACCGAGGTGGATTTGTACTGGGGCATCAACAAGGCGGTCTTCGTCTCGGGCCGCACGCTCACGCTGAAGGACACCACCGGCAAGGTGGTTGCGACTTACACCGTGCCCTAGCCACAAGGCCGCTGCTACTTGTCCTCAAGCCCGCGCAGGTGGCACGTGTCGTTCAGGTAGATAAGCCAGCGGCGGCGCGAATCCCAGAGGAAGGCGTTGATGCACCCGTTATCCTGAGGCATGCGCCAGTAGGCCGACAGGTCCATGCCGAGGACGTGGAGCATGACCGCCTTACACACGATCTCGTGGCTGAAGAGGGCCACGGTCTGGCCGGCGTGGGCCTCGCTCAGTTCGTTGAGCATCGCCACGGCGCGCTCCAGCACAATGGGCAGCGACTCGCCGCCGGGGAACTGAACCTCGTGCGGCGCGTGGAGCCATTTCTGGTACAAGTCGGGCCAGAGTTCGGCGACTTCCTTGGGCGTGTGGCCCTGCCACTCGCCGTAGTCCGCCGAGATGAGCCCGTGGTGGACCTGGACGGGCAGGCCGAGCGCGTCGGCCAGAGGCTGCGCCGTCTGCACCGTGCGCAGGAGCGGGCTGGAGTAGATGGCGCGGATGGGTTCGCCCTTCAGCCACTCGGCGATGCGCTGGGCCTGGACGAAGCCCAGATCGCTCAGCGGCAGGTCCGTCGTGCCGCGAAAGTGCAAATCCTTGTTCCAGGCCGTCTGGCCGTGGCGGACAAGCAGGAACCGAGTTGCCATTTCGTCGCTCCCGAACGAGGATGATTTCGCGCGGATTATAGACCGCGCGGGGGGAATGTCAAGAATGAGCAAGGGCCCGCTGCCCGAAATAGACTGGGGCGCGCTGGTGGAAGAGCAAATCCAGGAGGCCATGCGCAAGGGCGTCTTTGACAACCTGCCTGGCGCGGGCAAGCCGGTGCATCTGCCCCGAAACCCGTACCTATCGCCCGACATGGAGGTGGCCTTCAAACTCCTGCAAGACCACGGGTTTGCGCCCGAATGGATAGAGGCGGACAAGGACGTGCGCGCCCGTGTCGCCAAGTGGCGGGCCTGCCTGGTCCGCGAGTGGGAGTCGTACACCCGCGCCGTGGCGATGTGCGAGCAGAAGCCCGAACCCTGGCGCGGCATCCGCCGACAGCAGGCCGAGGATGCCTGGCAGAGGCGCTGGTCGGCGCTTCAGCGCGAACTGGCCCAGTTGAACCGCGACATAGACATTCTGAATCTGAAGATACCCCTTGCCTGGCTGCGCCGCCCGCGGCTGGATGCCCAGCGGGAGTTGGACAAGGCACGCATGGGAGCGCGCGATGAACCCGAAGACTGAAACCCCGCCCGAGGACGAGGAGGACCTGCTCCACAGCGGTATCCGTCGCCTCGTCCTGTCGCGCGAGACCGTGCCGCGCACGCCGCGCTGGAGCCGCGCCTTCCGCCGCACGCTGCTGCGGCTGGCGCGGACGCTCCGCGACGCCGAGGCGCGTCGGCAAATGCCAGAAGACACCACAAACCCACCGTCGGAGGAACACAACGATGACCAACGCTGAAGACCTGCACTGCCGCTCCATCGTGATAGACGCCCACTGCGACACGGCGCTACTGGCAGCCGAGGGCAACTACAACCTGGCCGAGCGACACGACGATCACCACCTGGACTTCCCGCGCATGCGCGAGGGCGGCGTAACCGCGCAGGTATTCGCCGTCTTCGTGGAGGCGCGCTATCTCCCCGCCCAGGCCACCCGCCGCGCGCTCCAGGTGATAGATGCCATGTACCGCCAGGTGGAGGCCAGCAACGGCAAAGCCCGTTTTGTGACCCGCGCTGCGGACATTGAAGCCGCCAAGGCCAACGGTGCGCTGGGCGTCATCCTGGGGCTGGAAGGCGCCGAGGCGCTGGAGGGCGACCTGGGCGTGCTGCGCATGTTCCACCGCCTGGGCGTGCGCAACATCGGCCTCACGTGGAACTTCCGCAACCAGGCGGCTGACGGCGTCGGCGAGGAGCGCACGGGCGGGGGACTCACCACCTTCGGCGTGGCGCTCGTGGAGGAGATGAACCGCCTGGGCATCATCGTGGACATCGCCCACCTGTCGCCCGCGGGTGTGGAGGACGTGCTCAAGGTCAGCCAGGCTCCCGTCATCGCGTCCCACGCCAACGCTCGCGCCCTGTGCGACCACCGCCGCAACCTGACCGACGCCCAGTTGGAGAAGATCGCCCGCAACGGCGGCGTGGTGGGCGTAACCTTCGTCCCCGCCTTCGTGGATAGCACCGACGGCCACGCATCGCTCCAGCGGATTCTGGACCACATAGACCACATGGTGTGCGTCATGGGCGACGACCACGTGGGCCTGGGGTCTGACTTTGACGGGTTCTTCGGCGGCGAGCAAACGGTCGGTCTGGCAGACGTGTCGCGGATGCCCGCCATCACCGCGGGCCTGCTGGAACGCGGCTATTCCGAGGCGTCGGTGCAGAAAATCCTGGGTGGCAACTTCCTGCGCGTGTTCCGCCAGGTGGTGGGCTAGGCGCATGAAACTTCTGATGTTCCAGGCCAAACGCTTCTGGTTCCGCTCTTTCTCCAAGACGCTGGAGTTCGTGGAGGACCAGGAGGTGGAGCACGAAGTGCGGGATGCTGCCGTCATCTTCATCCACGCGGAGGCGGGCGACGAAGCACAAGGCCCGTCGCTCCTAACCAAGGCGCTGAAGAACATCAAGTGGATCGCTAACAAGCGGGGCCTCAAGAACGTGGTGCTCCACTCCTTCACGCATCTGGCCGACACCACAGCGCCGCCCGAGTACGCCAAGCACGCGCTGGAAACGCTGGCTGCGCGCCTGCGCGACGCGGGCTACACCGTCGCGGTAACGCCGTTCGGCTACTTCTGCGAGTGGGACCTGTCCGTTTACGGCGAGTCGCTGGCGAAGGTGTACAAGGCGCTGTGATGGCGACCGGGGGCTGAACTCTGACGCGCCTGGTGGATGCGTCGGAGTTTTTCTCGCTGTCAGTGGGCTGCAAATATTTCATGCAGACTTGACAAAAATCAAAGTTGTAGTATAATAATCTTGAAGTCTTATGGAATTACTTGGAGCGTGGGGTTTATGCAGCCTGTTTTGGGAAAATGCCCTGTCTGCGGCGAGGACCTTGTCGCCACGCGCTTGCATTGCCCTGCTTGCGACACAACCATAGAGGGCCGCTTTGCCCTGGAACGGTTCCACCGCCTCACTCCCGAGCAGATGGCCTTCGTAGAGTTGTTCATCCGCTGCGAGGGCAAACTGAACCGCGTGCAGGACGAACTCGGCCTCTCCTATCCCACCGTCCGCAACCGCCTCAACGACGTCATCCGCGCCCTGGGTTACCCGGTGGCCCAGGCAACCATGAGCGTTGAGGAGCGCCGCTCCATCCTGAATGACCTGGCCCAGGGCAAGATCACCGCAGAAGAGGCTGTGCAACTGCTGAAGGGATAGACCGCCGTGCTTGCAGTGAGCGCTTCTCACAAAGTCCCATTCCGAGGCGTGCGGCGGCTCAGCCTGACCCGCGACCTGCGCGACGTGGCCGATTTGATAGAGCAGACCTTCGGGCAGGAGCCGGACCGCGCCGGGCAATCCGTCGCCTCGGAGTTCCGCACTTTGGCCTGGTGGGGGCCGCTCCTGTGGGTTCTGGACCGCATGAGCATGGGCGGCGAGGGCTTCACCGGCTTCGTCTGGGAAGAAGATGGCCGCGTCGTGGGCAACGTAACGTTGAGCCGCGAGTGGGCTTCGCCCAACTGCTGGCTCATCAGCAACGTTGTCGTGGCTCCCGACTACCGCCGCAGGGGTATCGCCCGTGGGCTAATGGAGGCGGCCATGGACTTCGTGGCGGCGCGGCGCGCGGCTTGGGCCTTCCTGATGGTGCGCCGCGAGAACCAGGCCGCCATTCGCCTGTACGAGACACTGGGGTTCTCGGAAGTCGGCGGGCGCGTAACGCTGCGGCGGGAGTTCCCCCCGCGTCCCTCTACCGAAGCGCCGCTGGAGCCGGGCCGCTCCGTGCGGGACATCACCTTCCGCGACGGCAGGGCGCTGGCCAACCTGGCGCGGGCCGCCACGCCCGAGGCCCTGCAGCGGATTCAGCCGGTGCAGCCCGACTTCTGGCTTACCGAGGCCGAGGGCGTGCCCGGCGGGTGGCTCGTGAACCTACTGGGGCGGCGCTCTCTGCGGCGCGTTCTGGAGGAAGACAGGCGGCTGCTGGCCTACGCGCGGCTGGACATCGCCAGGCGCAAGTACCACCGCCTGCGGTTCATGGCGTTGCCTCCCGCGCGCGGGCAGGTTGAAGCGCCGCTCCTGTCGCGGATGCTCAACGCTCTTGCGGGCGCGGCGCCGCTGCCGGTGCTGGCCGATGTGGGCGCGGAGGAGATGCCCGCCATAGAGTTCCTGCGCGCCCGCGGGTTCGCCGAGAGCCGCTGGCTCCTGGTCATGGCGCGGCGCATGGAGTCGCCGACCACTCGGATTTTTGAGGAGGGGTGATGGAACCTGAACACAAAGAGATTCTGCGCCTGGTGCAGGAGGGCAAAATCACGGCGGAGGAGGGAGCCCGCCTGCTGGATGCCATGGGCGCTGGCGAGGATGACACCGAGGAGCAGGCAGGCCCCGAGCCGGTCATCGTGTCGGCCCCCGCGCAGCAGTCGGTGGAAGGGC
>JARYMK010000169.1 GCA_029907165.1 Anaerolineae bacterium | reverse complement strand
CGCACGCTGGTCCTGCCGGCGCTGTTCCCGTACATCATCACCGGCGCCATTACCGCCAGCGGCGGCGCGTGGAACGCCAGCATCGTGGCCGAGCACGTGGAGTTCGCGGGCCGCACCCTGAAGACCGTTGGCATCGGCGCGTTGATCGCCCAGGCCACCAGCATGGGAGACTATCCGCTGCTGCTGGCGGCGACCTTGTCCATGGTGCTGGCCGTCGTGCTCATCAACCGTCTCGTGTGGCGCAGGTTCTACCGCCTGGCCGAAGAACGTTACCGCATGGAGTGAGAAAATGGCACAGGACGCACGGCTTCTGGAACTTCGGCATGTCAGCCAGTCCTACGGCGCGGGATCGCGTCAATTTGTCGCCGTTGAGGACGTGAACCTGACGCTCAGCGAGGGCGAATTCGTCGCGCTCCTGGGGCCGTCGGGCTGCGGCAAGAGCACGCTGCTGCGCATCATCACGGGCCTCCAGCGGCCCACCAGTGGCCTGGTCCTGTACCGTGGCAGGCCCCTCCATGGCGTCAACCCCAACGCGGCCATCGTCTTCCAGACCTTCGCCCTGTTCCCGTGGTTGACGGTGCTGGAAAACGTGGAAGTCGCCCTGAAGGCCCGGGGTGTCCCGGCACCCATCCGAACCACGCGCGCGGTGGACTTGCTGGACCGGGTGGGGCTTGACGGCTTTGAGACGGCGTACCCCCGCGAACTGTCAGGCGGGATGCGCCAGAAGGTGGGGTTTGCCCGCGCCATGGCCGTGGAGCCGGAACTGCTGTGCCTAGATGAGCCGTTTTCGGCCCTGGATGTCCTGAGCGCCGAGGCCCTCCGAGGCGAACTGCTGGAACTGTGGACGACCGGCAGCATTCCGACCCGCGCCATCCTCATGGTAACGCACAACATTGAGGAAGCGGTCTTCATGGCCGACCGCATCGTAGTCATGGACAAAGACCCCGGTCAGGTCATTGCGGAACTCGCCATTCCGCTGCCGCACCCGCGTCAGCGCAAACACGCGGACTTCCTGAAGGTGGTTGATGAAGTGTACGGCATCCTGGCCGGGCAGACGGAGCCGGAGTATGTGGAGATGGGGAGCGCGCCGGGAGAACCCGGACACACCCGCGCCTTGCCCCACGTTACCGTCAACCAACTGGCGGGTCTCCTGGAGCACCTGGCCGAGGCCCCCGGCGACCGCGCCGACCTGTATCGCCTGTCCGAAGACCTGAAAGTGGACTCGGATTCCCTTCTGCGCCTGGCAGAGACCGCAGAACTCCTGGGTTTCGCCACGATTGCGAAGGGCGACATCATGCTGACTCCCCTGGGCGAGACGTTTGCCGAGGCCGGCATCCTGGCGCGGAAGGAGATATTCCGCACGCGCATTCGGCGGCTGCCGCTGTTCAAGTGGTTGCTCAACATGCTGCGAGCGGCATCCGGTCAGCGCCTGCAGAGCGAAATCGTGAGGACCGCCCTGGAACTGGAGTTCCCGCCCGAAGAAGCGGCGCGGCAGTTGGAAACGGCCATCAACTGGGGCCGCTATGCCGAAATCCTGGCCTACGACGACAGCGACGAGAGGATTTACCTGGAGCCGACCCAGCCCGCCGCCGAGAGGGCCGCGTAGGCCAGGCGACGCACGTCCCTACGGCACGGGCGGGACAAACCGTAGCGCCCCGACCCAGATGGCGACCCAGCCCGCCACCAGCGTGAGCACATTCAAGGCGAGCCAGACCGCGCCCTCGGTGCCGGCCACCAGGTCGCGCGATTCGTGCCGCCGGAAGAACAGCAGGTCTATGGCGTTGGCGGCGGGGTGCGAGCAGACGTACAGACCCAGCAGCACGCCGATGCTCCCGTCCGCCACATCGTTGCCCGTGAGCGTGCCGAACACCCACAGCGCGCCCACGTAGGCCAGGGCCAGCGCCCCGAACCCCGCCAGCGCCGCGCTACTTCGGAACGGCCGGGGCTTCGCCATCCTGTGCCCCCTCCGCCAACGGCACCAGCAGGTGCAGTTCGGATTCGCTTCGGTAGTACTCCACCGTCGGCGCGTCGGGCGCCATGGGGAAGTTGCGCATCAGTTCGTCAAAGACGGCGCCGATTTCGTCCACATGATGGGGCCAGTCCAGCAACTTGACCCGCGCGCATCGGCCGCCCCTGACGCGGAGCAGCGGGAATCCCAGTGCGGCGGCCTCGTCCTCGCCGGCGACTTGCACCGCCGCGTAGTACACGAGTTCCCCGCCCTCGCACACGGTCAGCCCGTAGAAGTGGCGCCCTTTCAGCGACGGCATGCGCGCCTCCAGGCGATCCCAGGCGTCCTTGATGCCGTCTGGAAACGAACGGGCCTTGCACGCGGCGAGGAGCAGGTCTGGCATCTCCACGACCGTGGCCTTGTACCTCATCGCGCTCCCCTCTGCCGTTCCCCAACCGCGACGCGCGACGGGCTTGACCTCTACCCGATGCGCACCTTGCCGTTGAACACGATGAGCAGCACGCCCAGGCCAACGAGCAGCAGGCTGGTCAGACTGGGCGCAGTCTCCCGTGCAGGGGCATTCAGGGCGGGCCAGGCGGGCAGGTAGCGTATGGAAACCCGAGCGCCTTCGTTGGGCAGCGTCGCGATGTTCAGCGCCTCCTGATTCCACGCGCCGGTGTACGCCTTGCCGTCCACGACGAACTGGTAGGTAACCTGGTACTCGTGGTCCTCTCTGTCCGAGACCGAGACATCCGTGATGACCGCGGTCTCCGGCTGGCCCGCGATGCTCAGGATGGGCCCGCGCAGCCCCAGGAAAATGAGGGCCAGGCCCGCCAGGATCGCCAGGAGTCGTCCCAGGATCGGCGCTCGCTTCTTCTTCGGCACGGTCTCCATGACGGCACACGCCTGGGCCTGGGCGCGTGAAACCGCCGGCGCGGGGGGTTGCGGGGGCGGCGCTGGCGGTGGTGGAGCGGGCTGGGCGACCGGCTGGCCGCACTTGCCACAGAACCGCGCGTTGGGCCCCAGGGGTGCACCGCATTGCTCGCAAAATCGTTGTTCGTCGGCGCTCATTTTTCTCCTTTCCTACGCGCTCTTGTACACGAGCCGACCTTCTACC
This sequence comes from Anaerolineae bacterium, assembly GCA_029907165.1. Taxonomy (GTDB): domain Bacteria; phylum Chloroflexota; class Anaerolineae; order DTLA01; family DTLA01; genus DTLA01. Next base: position 3,107 of record JARYMK010000169.1, on the reverse strand, counting down.
TTCGCATTCAGGTTCTGGTTGTTGCGGAAATACTCCTGTAACACGTCCTGGACCGACGTGCTCACGACTTTGGGCTTGCCATGCGCCGACAGTTCGGCGTAGGTGGTGTTCAGGTACACCGATGAGTTGTTGACGTGGTACCCCTGCAGCACGAGGGTGTACAGCGCCTCGCCCTCCACGGGCTTGCCGCGCACTTCCAGGGATTCCAGTTCCCGCGTGGCCTCGTTGTACACGGCGCGGACGCCGCGGTTGACCTGGTAGCACTCGCCTTCGCCGTCGCGGTTTTCAGGCCGCATGACGTGGGCGAAGATGCGCTTCAACTGCCCGCCGGTCAGCGTGAATCGGGTCAGCGTGTCGTCAAACGGGAAGCCCGAGATAAAATTGCCCAGCGTGAGCACCGGCCCCAGTTCCTTCAGCCGTATGGAGCCGCTCCCCACCATCACCACGTCGGCCTCGGTGTACTCGGCCAGGGCGTCGGCCACCAGGTTGCCCAGCGCCGTCTCCTCCTCGCGCTTGGGGTGGGTGAGCACCGTCGCAAATTTGGAGAGGATCGTGTTGTACTTGCGGTCCACCTCCTCCTTGAACGTGGAAATGAAATCATGCAGGCCCTGGTCTAGCTCCGCGATCTCGTCGGTGATGGGGATCAATTGCCACTGGTACCCCACGATGGCGTTGGTGTCATCGTCAACGACGATGTCAAACCGGCCGATCTGGTCGGTGCCAACGCCTGCCTGAGCAATGAGGATGCCGTTGACCTCCATGGGGGTTCGGAGGATGGTGTGCGAGTGCCCGCCGATGATCATGTCCACGCCCCATTCGGGTTTCAGCATCTTCGCCAGTTCCACATCCGAGTCAAACCCGATGTGGGTCAGGAGCACGGTCAGGTCAATGTCATCGTTCTTGTAGGCGTTGCAGATGCGGCCCACCTCGGCGCTGGCATCTTCCAGCGAGATGAGGGTGCCGACCGTGGGGTCTGTCTTCAGCGCGTCTATCACCTTCTCGGTGATGATGCCGATGAACAGGATATCAAACCCGGCCACGTTTATGATGTGGTACGGACGCATGAGGCGCTTGTTGTAGGGCTTGATGTACAGGTTGGCGTTGACGATGGGGAAGTTGGCCATGCGCTCCAGAAACAGCAAGTGGGGCAGGCCGTAGTCAAACTCGTGGTTGCCCAGCGTTACCACGTCGGGGGCCAGGTAGTTCATGATCTCTATGGTGGAGATGCCCTTGTACTCGGTGTCAATGATGGAGCCTTGCACCATGTCGCCGGAGATGACGTAGAGGACGTTCTCCTCCTCGCGGCGGACGCGGTTGATGTAGCCCGACAGCAACGCCAGCCCGCCGATGAGATGTCCCTGCTCTCCCCGCATCTCCGCGAGAAAATCGCCGTGCATGTCGTTGGAGTGGAGTATGGTGAACCGTTCGGTATTCATCCGTCTGTCCTCCTTGGACTGTCGCTTCTTGGCTATTTGCGCCTCGCGCTGCGCTGGGCGCGGGCCTTCCGTGCGGTGTTGCGCCTCTCGGCGATGGCGACGCGGGACTGAGCATACGCCGCGGCCTGTTCAAACCGCTCGGGTGGGCAGTAGAGGCGCAGCAGCGCCCGCCACGAGTTGCTGAGCGTAACGACGTGCAGGCGGCGATGCACCGTAACGCGCCGCACGTCTCGCCAATCCACCCGCTCGCCGTATCCCGACGGGCCAGCGGTGGCCGACATCGCGACGCCCGGCCTCCGTGCCATCAGGCCCAGCACGACCATCAGCCACCGGAACCGCCGGCCCTGGCCCGCATCCTCCATCTGCGCGCCGCGCGCGTCCAACGTGAAGCGGGCGTGGTAGCGGTTGCCATACACGAGCGTGGTGGCCACTGCGAACAGCGCGGCAAGAATGCCTGCGACGAGAGCCAATAGCGCCGGCGGCAGCAGGATGGGATCTCCGGCCGCGAGGCTCATGAGGAAGACGAGGAGTTCCATGATGAGCAGACTTGCCGCGACCACCCGCAGGAAATCCCACCACATGAACGGGTTTGTCGCCAGCGGAAGGGCATAGTCCCAAGAGAGGGCCTGGTCTTCGGGGATGATGCTGTCGTCATCGGGCATGTGCGCGCCTCGCGTGAAGTTGAAGACACTGTAGCACAATCCGCGCGGGCCGTCAATCCGGACGTCCACTGTCATTGCGAGGAGCGCAGCGACGAAGCAATCCCGGCGGGGTGTCATTGCGAGGAGCGCAGCGACGAAGCAATCTCAGGGCGCGAGATTGCTTCGCTCCGCCGCAATGACAGGCGGGGGTGTCATTGCCCGCCCTCACTTGCGGCCGCCCGGCGTGGCGATGTACACGCCCGCCATGTCGGTGCCCAGGAACCCCGCGTCGTACATGCGCTTGTCCACGGGCCGCAGGTTGTGGATGGCTTCCTCGTCCAGGAGTGGGTAGTGCCGCACGCGATCCAGCCGCGCGCCGACGAACTCCAGGTCTTGCTCGGTGGTCATCCAGTGCACACCGTCAAAGACCGTCAAATCCAGCGGGCGCGAATAGGCGCGCAGGGTCTTCTCGCCCAGCGTATTGAAGTACTCCTCAAAGTACGAGAGCGCCAGTTCTCGCAGGTCGCGGAATATGGGTTCGCGGTAGCGCAGGCCCACGAAGTTGGACTTGGCCACTGCGCCCCAGCACCCGCGCCAGCGATAGACGGCGATCACGTGGTCGTCGTCGTTCTCCGCGCGCAGGTCCACCACAAGCGGCGGGTGGCCGTGAAAGCGCAGGGCTGCCGCCGCGAAGATGGCCCCCTCGGTGCAGTGCGCGCTCCGGTCCCGCATCACCCGCCTCGGCGAGCGGGTCTGATGGTCGATGGTGTATGGGATGCCGTCCAGGAAGTCCTGAACCCGCGCGGGGGTGTTGAGCGAGGCCAAAAGAGCCCGCTCCTCGTCATTCCAAAGCGGATGGGACAACATAGGCGCTCCAGCGATAGGGTGAGTTCGGCCCACGGCCTTTGAGGGCGATTATGCGCCCGCGCCGCTCCCGTGTCAAACTCTGGAAGCCGTGTCAAGTCAAATGATAATGTTACCGAGCGCAGATTGACCGCCAAATGATAATGCTACCGGAAGGTAATGGTCT
>JARYMK010000168.1 GCA_029907165.1 Anaerolineae bacterium | reverse complement strand
ATGCCACAACCAGCGCGCCAACGACGACGCTCGCCGACAGGCGCGTCATGGTGCGGTCCACCCGCTGCAGGGCCTCCCGCACATCGTCCAGCCGCACGCCCAGGCGCAGGTCGCCGCGCTCCAGGCGGTCCAGAATCCGCGGCGCATGAGCGGGAACGTACAGCAGCAGTTCCAGCCACTCCTGAAGCCCCGATGTGGCGCGATTGAAGACGGCCGTGGGCGACACAAGGCGCGCCGCCAGGTCTCGCACGTAGGGCCTGGCGACCACCAGGATGCTGAAGTCGGGCGCCAACTTCGCGCCTAGGCCCTCCATCATGACGAGCGCCTTCGCCAGCAGCCAGTATTCGGACGGCAACCGCACCCGATGGCGGAACACCATCGGCAGGATGTCTTCCCACAGTTCAGACGCGCGAATCTCCCCCAGCCGGATGTCCTGATACTTCTGGACAAGCCGATCCAGGTCACGCTGCAATGCGCCGCGGTTCACCCCATACCCGACCGCTTCCATGCGAATCAACTCGTCCACCACCGCTTCGGTGTCGCGGCGGACTGCGGCGACGAACAAGCGCGCCAGGCGAATCTGGTCGGCCGGGTTGATGTACCCCACCATTCCGAAGTCCATCGCGCCGATGGCGCCGCCCTCAAGGACGAAGTAGTTGCCCGGATGCGGATCGGCGTGGAAACAGCCCAGGTCAAAGACCTCGCGAATCACGATGCGGGCCGCTTCCTCCGCCAGCGCCTGCCGATCCACGCCTGCGCGGTCAAGGGCGTCCAGGTCGTCTATGCGGATGCCCCGCAGTCGCTCCAGCGTGAGCACCCGACGGGTCGTGTAAGCCCAGAACACTTTCGGGATATAGACTGCAGGGTCGTCGGCAAAATAGGCCCGAAATCGTTCGGCATTGCGCCCTTCGCGCACGTAGTCCAACTCGGCGCGCAAGGTGTACGCGAAGTCGTCGGCGATGGCCGGGAAGTCGTAAATCTGCCCCCAGCGGGTGCGCTCGCGGGCCAGGGCAGCCAATTCGCCCAGGATGTCCAGGTCTGCCGCGATGGTGTCTTCAATCCCCGGGCGCTGCACTTTCACGACCACTTCCTCGCCCGAGTGCAGGACGGCGGCATGAACCTGGCCCAGTGATGCGGCCGCTATGGGCGCCTCGTCAAAACTGCGGAAAATCTCCCCAATCGGGGCACCCAGTTCGCGCTCCAGGCAGGCCCTCACGGCGTCCCACGGCGCGGGCGGGACGGCATCCTGCAACTTGGCCAGTTCCGACAGCAGCGCCGGCGGGACCAAGTCGGGCCGCGTGCTGACAATCTGGCCCAGTTTCACGAACGTGGGCCCCAGTTCCTCAATGGCCTGGCGGACGCGCGCTTCGGTGCTGATCCGATCCAGGGCGGCACGCTCGGTGGCAAGCCGCAGAGGCCACGGCGCATAGCCGGCAACACCCAACTGTTCCACGACGTTCAGGAATCCATGCCGCACCAGAATGCGCACGATTTCCCTGTAGCGGCCTAGGTTGCGGTAATGCCGGCGAAACTCAAACATGCGCCTCACCCTTCAAAGATGCGACGCAGGGCTTCCTCGTGCTGCTGCACGGCCTCTTCCCCAGCCGCGATGCATTCCGGTATGCGCGTGAACCCGGTGAACGTGCCAACGCCGGCCGGCACCGCCGGACGGATGAGCACATCGGCCGGGCACTGCTGCAAGCGCAGGTCTGTCAGCGTGGCCATGATGAGGTCAAAACCCCGCTGCATGAGGGCCATCAGTCGCGGCGCGGGGACCAGCGACGTCCCGTCGTCGGTGTTCTCGCTGCCGACGCAGGGCGCGCTGCGCGGGCACACGTCCACGGCTACAACTCGCTCGGCGCCCATCTCTCTGGCCAGCGCCACGGGCAGGTTGTCAGACGCGCCCCCGTCCACCAGCGTGCGCCCGCCGATTTCCACCGGCGCGAAGACGCCCGGAAATGCCATCGTCGCCCGCACCGCCAGGGCCACGTCGCCCGCACGCAAGGGCACCTGCTCGCCCGTGTCGCAGTCCACAGCCATCAGGCCAAGGGGCAGCGGCAACTCGTGAAACCGCGCCCTCCGCAGTTTCGTGCGGAAGTACCGGAGCAGCCGGTCGCCCGCAATCAGGCCAGTGGCGGTGGGCTTGCGGTCCAGAAGCCGCGCCAAGTAGCGCAGGCTGGTCAACGCCAGGGCCTCCTGTTCCATCTCGGCGACCGTCATACCCGACGCGTAGGCAGCGGCCACGATACCCCCCATGCTGGTTCCCGTGAGCAAGTCGGGACGCCAGCCCCGCGCCTCCAGGGCCTTCAGCACGCCAATGTGGGCGAATCCCCGCACGCCTCCGCCCGAAAGGGTCAACCCAATTCGGCCTGGCTTCATGATCGTCGCTCCCGCAGGTGGTGTCCAAAATGCGAGTTGCGCCCCTCACTATACCGCCAACGGGCCTCTACGTCAAGGCGCCGTAGGCCCCCGCGCCGCGGGTGCCAGATGGTTCGGCCGGGGCGTTGTCGTGGCGAGCGAAGCACCGTGTCAGGGCGCGGGCGTGTCCCGATTTGACATTTTGCCCATAATCCTTACAATACGTCTGCAAAACTGAATAGTATGCTGTTGCAATGAAAAGGCAGTAGCAAATCTGTATCGCTTGGCGCTACTGCCTTTGTTTTGCGCTCTGAACGAGGTGAAGAGTATCCCATGGCTGAACTCAACCGAATCCGAAACATCGGCATCATCGCCCACATTGACGCGGGCAAGACGACAACTACGGAGCGAATCCTGTACCACACCGGCCAGACCTACCGGCTGGGCAGCGTGGACGAGGGCACGACCGTTACCGACTTCCTGCCGCAGGAACGCGAGCGGGGCATCACCATCCAGTCCGCCGCCGTTACCTGTAACTGGCAGGGGCACCAAATCAACATCATTGACACCCCGGGCCATATTGACTTCACAGCCGAGGTGCAGCGGTCGCTGCGCGTCCTGGACGGCGGTGTCGTGGTCTTTGACGGCGTGGCCGGCGTGGAGCCCCAGTCCGAGACCGTCTGGCGGCAGGCCGACCGATTTGGCGTGCCCCGCATCGGCTTCGTGAACAAGATGGACCGCACTGGGGCCAACTTCGCGCGGGTGCTGGACATGGTGCGCCGCCGCCTGTCGTGCAACCCCGTCGCGGTGCAGATGCCCATCGGCGCCGAGGCGTCGTTTGAGGGCGTCATAGACCTGCTCGCCATGAAGGCTGTTCGCTTTGACGAGGACGGCCAGCCCGTGGAAGGGCCTGTCCCGCCCGCGCTTGAGGCCGAAGCCCTGTCCTGGCGCGAGCGCATGATTGAGCAACTGGCGGACGTGGACGACGCCATCGCCGAGCAGTACCTGGAAGGGCACGACCTGGACGCGGCGACCCTGTCGGTGGCCCTGCGCACCGCCACGTTGTCGGGCAAGGCCATCCCGTTCCTGTGCGGCAGCGCGGCGAGGAACAAGGGAATCCAGCCCCTGCTGGACGCCGTGATTGCCTACCTGCCGTCGCCATCGGACATGCAGGCCATTGAGGGCACATCGCCGGAGACCGACGAGACGGTAATCTGCCGTCCCAGCCCCGACGAACCTACCGCAGCCCTGGCGTTCAAGATCATGACGGACCCCTACATGGGGCGGCTGGTCTTCATCCGCGTGTACTCGGGCAGCATCCGCAAGGGCGAGACGTACTACAACCCCATCGCGGGGCAGAAGGAGCGCGTGGGGCGGCTGGTGCGCATGCACGCCGACCGCCGCGAAGAGGTGGACATCATCTCCACCGGCGACATCGGCGCTATCCTGGGCTTCAAAGCAGCCACCACCGGCGACACCCTGTGCGACCCGTCCAGGCCGGTGGTGCTGGAGAAAATCGCCTTCCCGACGCCCGTCATTTCCATCGCCATCGCCCCCGCGTCGCGGGCCGACGAGGCGAAACTCGGCGTAGCACTGGCCCGCCTGGCCGACGAAGACCCCACCATCCACCTGCGCCAGGACGAGCGCACCGGCGAGACCATCCTGTCGGGCATGGGCGAACTGCACCTGGACGTGTTCGTGGATCGGCTGCGGCGCGAGTTCAACGTCCGCGCCAACGTCAGCGAACCGCGCGTGGCCTACTGCGAGACCATCACCAAACCCGTAACGACCGAGTACCGTTTGGTGCGCCAGACCGGCGGCCACGGCCAATTCGCCCATGTCATCCTGGAGATGGAACCCTTGCCCCCTGGCACGGGCTACCAGTTTGAGGACCGCCTGCGCGGCACGTCCATCCCGCGCAAGTTCGTCCCGGCCATTGAAGCGGGTATCCGCGACGGGATGGAACGCGGCGTCCTGGCCCAGAACCCCATGGTGGACATCAAGGTTACGCTGGTGGACGGCAACTACCACGAAGTGGACTCGTCGGACATGGCCTTCCGCACGGCGGCTTCCATCGCCGTCCGCGAGGGGGCGCGCAAGGCCGGGCCTGTTCTGTTGGAGCCCATCATGAAACTAGAAGTGGTAACGCCTGAGGAGTACACCGGGGACGTCATCGGCGACTTGAACATGCGCCGCGGGAATCTGGTCCGCATGGAACCGCAGGACGGCGCCCACATCATAGAGGCGCACGTGCCGCTGGCCAACCTGTTCGGCTACGCCACCATCCTGCGCTCCAAGACGCAGGGGCGCGGCGTGTTCACCATGGAGTTCCACCACTACGCCCAGGTGGCGCCCGAAATCGCCCGCGCCATCATAGAGCGCGCCGCCGCGTAGTTGTAACAACGCCGCACAAAGAAATTCGGTTCCGAGGTTTGTTGGTGACCGTCATTGCGAGGGCGCGGAGCGCCCGAAGCAACCCCCGGGCTGGGAGATTCAGGTGCGACGCACCTCGGAGGTGCGTCGCACCTGAAACCGACCAACTAACTTTGGAACCGAGTCATTCTCTTTTCCGCCGGCGACTCTAGCCGAGGCTGCCGACGACGGCCTCAACCTCGCGCAGAATCTCGCACGACTTCACCAGTTCCTTCATGGTGTTGTGGTCAGGATACAGCGGCCTGTCCACGTCCAGGAAAGCCACGTGGCGGCGGATGACCTCTTTGGCCTTCGCCACGCCGTGGCCGACCTTGTGGGTGCGGAAGTCCAGGGCTTGTGCAGCAGCCATGAACTCAATCCCCAGGACACCGTACGCGTTGTCCAGAATCTGCATGTTCTTGATGGCCGTGTTCATGCTCATGGAGACGAAATCTTCCTGGTCAGCAGCGGCGGGTATGGACTGAATAGACGCCGGCATGGACAGGATTCGCTGCTCCACAATCTGCATGTCCGCCGTGTACTGGCTCAGCATGAGGCCGGAGAACATGCCCGCGCCCTTGGTCAAGAAGGCCGGCAGGCCCACGCTGAGCGCCGGATTGTTCAGGCGGTTCAGTCGCCGCTCCGACAGGACGGACACCATTGTGATAGCGGCCCCGGCCATGTCCATCGGCAGCGATACCGGCGAGCCCTGGAAGTTGGCGCCCGACAGTTGCAGCCGCTCCTCAGGGAAGAAGATGGGATTGTCCGCCACGCCGTTCAGTTCAATCTCCACCTGCGAGCGCGCCCAGGCCAGCGCGTCGTGCGCCGCGCCGATGACCTGCGGCGTGGAGCGCATGGAGTAGGCGTCCTGCACCTTCACCTTCAGGCGGCCCTCGGCCAGGTCGCCGCCCGCCATCAACATGCGGATGGCCCTAGCGCTGCGAATCGCGCCGGGGAAGCCCCGCGCCTCGTGAATCTTGGGGTGATAGGGCTTCATGTTCGCCAGGAGCGCCTCCAGCGACATGGCCGCGGCAATCTCCGCCTGCTTCAGCCAGTTGTTGGCATCGTACAGGAAAAGGGCGCTCATGGCCGTGAGCACGTTGGAGCCGTTGATGGCGGCCAGGCCGTCCCGCGCCTGAAGGCCCGGAATGGGAATCCCGGCCCGCTCCATCGCCTCGCGCCCGGGCAGGAGTTCGCCCTTGTAGTACGCCTGCCCCTCGCCCAACAGCAGGAGCGCAATCTGGGACATGGGCGCCAAATCACCGCACGCGCCCACCGACCCCTTCTGGCAGACGTAAGGCGTAACGCCCTTGTTGAGCATCTCCACCATCGTGAGAGGGATCTCTGGCCGACAGCCGGATTTCCCCAGCGCGTGGACATTGATGCGGCTGGCCAGGGCAGCCCGCACATGCTCCACCGGCGCC
>JARYMK010000167.1 GCA_029907165.1 Anaerolineae bacterium | reverse complement strand
TGTTCTCCTCACGGCGGGGCGGTTGGAGCGCGCCAAAGGCCACCATCTGGCCCTCCAGGTTGCCGCAAGACTCCCCGGCAACGGACATCCCGTACTGGTCATGGTCGCCGGCAGCGGCCCCGATGAGGACTGGCTGCACGCTCAGGCGGATGCGCTGGGGCTGGCCGAGCGCGTGTGCTGGCTGGGACACATGCCGCGCGACGAAATGCCCGCCGCCTACAATGCGGCCGACGCTGTGCTCATGCTCTCGCTGCACACGGAGGCGTTCGCATACGCCGTGGTTGAGGCCATGTCCTGCGGCCGCCCCGTCGTGGCGAGCCGAGTCGGCGGCCTCCCCACGGCCATCACGGACGGGCAAGACGGGTTCCTGGTACCCGCAGGGGACGTCAACGCGGCCACCGAGCGCGTGCTGGCCCTGCTGCGCGACAGCGAGCGCCGAGCCGCCATGGGCCGAGCCGCGCGGCAGACGGTGCTGGAGCGGTTCACACTGGAGCGCATGGTGGCCGACACCGAAGGGGTGTTCCTGCGCTATGCCGCAGGACAGGGAGTGCAGGCGTGAACGGCGACCTTCCAGCGCGCTTCGGCAAAGGGCTGTTCTGGAACTACGCGGGGCGCATCGGCGAGTACGGCATCCGCTTTCTGTTCACGAGCCTCATTGCCAAGCGCCTCGGCCCGAGTGAGTTCGGCGTGTACTCCTTCGCCTACAGCATCTTCGTCGCGGGCACGCTGCTGGGCGCGCTAGGCTACGAGCAGGCGCTCAACAGCTTCGTGCCTCCGCTGGCGGGCGATTTGCCCAGGCAGCGCTTCCTCCTGCGCCGGACGCTGGCCCTGCGCGCGCTGCTCATGGCATGCCTGGTGGTGCTGGGGGCTTTGAGCGCACCTGCACTGTCGCGGTGGGCGGGGCCGGTCGCGTCCGCTGTCGTGTGGGTGCTTCCCTACCTGTTCTGGTTCAACGTCGCCAACCTCCTGGCGTACTTCTGGGTGGGGCGGCTGGAAGTGCGCCTGGTGGCGCTGGTGCGCATCGGCGTGCAGGTGGCCAACTATGTCGCCGCATGGGTGCTGCTACAGCGGGGCTACGGGGCGCAGGCGACGCTCCTGCTTCTGGGCGCGACCGCTGCGCTTGCTTCCCTCGCGTATCTGGCGTACACGGCGCGGTTTCTGCGGGGGCCTGCTGCCCCGCTGCCCATGGGCCGCGTCCACCGCTTCGCCGTGAACACCGGCATCATCAACGGGTTGAACTACGTGCTTGGCCAGCAGTCCGACGTAGCGCTCATCGGCCTCCTCCTGCGCGACAGCGTCCAAATCGGCTTCTACAACCTGGCCGCCATGCTCAGCACCATCGCGGGCACTGCGCTCCTGATGGGCCTGGAAGGCGTGGGCCTGGCGGCGCTGGCAGAAGTCGCTGCCAAGAGCCTGCGCGACCTGGCAACCGCGTGGCGCTCCTTCATGAAGATCACCATGCTCCTTTCGGTTCCCGTGCTGGCCTTCTGCGCGCTCCACGCGGCCAAACTTGTGGCGCTGTACGGCGAGACCTATCGGGAAGCCGCCCTGTTGCTCCAGGTCTATGCCCTGTTCACGGCGGCCAACCGATTCCTAGGCGGGGGAACCAGCACCGGCACGTTGTACGCCATGCAGCGGGAAGGCTGGGCGCTTGGCATCCGCGTCGCCACGGGCATCCTGAACATCGCCCTGGCCGTGGCGCTGATTCCCCGATGGGGAGCGGTTGGCGCAGTGGCCGCCACCGGCTTGTGCGGAGTTCTCACCACCGCCGCCGAGATGGCGCTGGTCATGCGGGTGGCACGCGCCGCGTATCCGCTGCGGTTCGCCGTTGCGGTGGGCGTGTGCACGGCTGCGGCGGGGCTGACGTCGCACTTCATCACGGGCAGCGGCCCGTGGGGGCTGGCGCGGGGAGCCGCCGCGTTCCTTGTCGTATTCGCCACGTGCTTTGCCCTGCTCAAGCCGCTGGACGGCGAAGACCAGGCCCTGGCGACGCGGCTATCGCCACGGCTGGGACGCTGGGTGACCCCCTTCGCCAGCGTCGGCGACGCGGGCGGCGCGCCGCACGAGCGATGACGCCTATTTGCACCCATGCGCGGCTGTAGTAAACTCGTGCCGACGCCCGATGTCAGTACGGGAGACGCACGAATGCGGATTTGCATAGACATCTCACCGGCGGCGCACCGCAAGGCAGGGCTGGGCCGCCATGCCCGCGAACTGGCGGAACGCGCCCATCGGCTGGACGCCGCCAACGAGTACAGCGTGTTCACGTACCAGCCGTCGCGGGGGCAGGTGCCCGCCAGCCTGGCCCACCTGCCCACCTACTCCGTACCGTGGCCGGCCAAGCCCTGGCGGATGAGCGTGCTGCTGGCCCACTACGCCCGCGTGCCGCAGGACGGCCTGGTTCCCGGCGTGGACGTGTTCCACGGCACCGACCACCTTCTGCCGTACTTCCGGCGGGTACGCACGGTCTTCACGCTGCACGACCTCATCCCGCTGCTGTTCCCGGAATTCCACCTGCCGCTGAACCGCTGGTTCCTGCACCTTATGTTCCCGCGGTTCCTGCGCCGCGCGGATGCCGTCATCGCCGTGTCGGAGTGCACCAAGCAGGACGCAATTCGCATCTACGGAACGCCCGAAGACAAGATCACCGTCATTTACAACGGTGTGGACGCGCGATTCCATCCGGTGCGCGACGCGGAGACGCTGCGCCGAGTCCGCGCGGCGTATGGCCTGCCCGAAGCCTACATCCTGTACGTGGGCACGATTGAGCCACGCAAGAACCTGGTGCGCTTGCTGGATGCCTACCACGCCCTGCGACAACAGGGCCACGCGCACAAACTGGTCATCGTGGGGGCCAAGGGGTGGCTATTCCAGCCGTTCTTTGACCGCATCGCCGCGCTAGGGCTTCAGGACGACGTTATCCTGCCCGGGTACATCGCCGACGAGGATTTGCCCGCCGTGTACTCGGGCGCGGCGGTGTTCGTGTTCCCATCGCTCTACGAAGGGTTCGGGATACCCCCGCTGGAGGCCATGGCGTGCGGCGTGCCGACGGTGGTATCGGACAAGTCGTCGCTGCCCGAAGTCGTGGGGGATGCGGCGCTCCGGGTGTCGCCCACCGACACCGCCGCGCTGGTCAGCGCAATGAACCGATTGCTGGAAGATGAGGTATTCGCACAGGAACTCGCGCATCGGGGGCCAGAGCGGGCGCGGCTGTTCACATGGGACAGGGCCGCGCGCCAATTGGTAGATGTGTACCATACCGTAGGGGCAATGCAGGCATCGCTTTGAACTGCGAAAGGAGTGAACCATGAGCCTCATCGGCAACCTGTTGTGGATCTTCCTGGGTGGCGGCATCCTCGTGTCGCTGTGCTACCTCATCGGCGGGATCGTGTTGTGCGCTACCATCGTGGGCATCCCGTTCGGCGTCCAGTGCTTCAAACTGGCGTGGCTGGCCCTGGTGCCGTTCGGCAAGGAAGTGGATTCCAGCGGCTCGGCCAGGGGGCTGCTCGCCATCGTGATGAATATCCTGTGGCTGGTGTTCGGCGGGCTGGAAGTCGCCCTGGTGCATCTGGTCTTCGCCATGCTGTGCGCCATCACCATCATCGGCCTGCCATTCGCCAGGCAGCACATGAAGTTGCTGCGCCTGGCGCTGGTGCCCTTCGGCGCAACCATCAGGTGGGCTCGCTACCGCACCCAATACCGCTGCCCGTCGGTAGCGATTTCCAGTGACCCCTCGCGGCGGGTCTGCCACACGGTTACGCCTGCGGCCTGGAGCCTTTGCAGCGTGGTCGGGTGAGGGTCGGCGGCCGCGCGCGGGCCTCCCTCAATGACGGCTACTCGCGGCGCAACCGCAGCCAGAAATGACGGGTACAGTGCCTTCTCGCCGCCGTGGTGCGGCACTTTCAGCACCAGCGCCTGGGGCACATCCCGCTCGTTCATCAGGAGCACTTGCCCCTCGTCCTCCAGGTCTCCCGTGAACAGGAACGAGGCACGTCCCATCGTGAGGCGGATAACCATAGAGCACTCGTTGTCGGAGCGGCAGGGTGTGCTCGGCGAGGGGTACAGCACTTCCAGCACTACGTCCCCATCCACCACAAACCGCTGGCCGGGCACGGTCTGGATATGGGGAATGTCCCGCGCCTGGGCGGCGGCGACGCACGCCTTGTACTCCGGCGTCTTGCCTGGCCTCGCGTCCACGAACGCACCGACGTTGTACCGCTCCAGGACGCCGATAAGCCCGCCTGCGTGGTCGGCGTGGGGGTGGGTGAGGAAGACCAGCGCCAGACTGCGCTGCCAGAACGGGAGCCGCCGCCCCACCTCGCTCAGCAGGCGCGCAGGGTCGCTGCCGCCGTCAATGAGCACCGCGCTCCCCCTGGGCGTGCGGATCAGCACCGCGTCGCCTTCGCCCACGTTGACGAAGTGCACGTGGAGCCGCCCATCGGGCATCTGCAACCCCGCAATCCACACCAGCGCCGCGACGATGGCCAGCGCGCCCTGCCACCGCCATCGGCGCACGGTCTTCGCCCAACGCCGCGCCGTCGGACCGAGCCAGCGCCGCACGCGCCGGGAGCCGAAGGTCAGCCCCGCCGCGACCGCGTAGTACCCGACGACCGCCAGCCAGGGCACACGCGCCACCTCCAGGCTTGCGCCGGGCACTGCCGCCAGCACCTCGGCCACGCGAATCGTGTAGGCCAGGAACAGCCACGCCACCCAGGCCAGCGGCATCCCCAGCGAAACCCATATTAGGCCCAGCAATAGCCCCACCCCACCCCACGTCATCACCTGCGGCTGCGCCGGAACGATGAGCAGATTCGCGATCAGGCTGATGGGCGACAGGTTGTGGAAGTAGGCCACGGTCAGGGGCAGGGTGAGCGCCTGGGCCGCCAGGGTGGCCGCCAGCGCATCCCCGAACCAGCCTACAGCCACCTTGCCCCACGTCGCCGGGACGCGCGCCGATAGGAACGCGCCTACGCGCCGATGGAGCGGCTCGGCGTACAGGATCATCCCCAGCGTGGCGGCGAAACTCAACTGAAAACCCACGTCCCAAATCGCCTGTGGGCGAATGGCCGTCATGAGCAGCGCCGAGGCTGCCAGCGCGTTCAGCGCGTCGCTCCGCCGTCCCAGCAGCAGCGCCACCAGCGCGATGCACCCCATGATGGCTGCGCGCACCACCGGTGGGTCGGCGCCCACCAGCACGGCGTACAGGGCGACCGCAGGAATCGTCGTCGCCACAGCCCACCTGCGCCCGACGATGCGCGTGAGCATCTTGAGCAGCGCGCCCGCGATGACGGTGATGTTGAACCCGGAGATGGCGATGATGTGCGCGGTGCCGGTCGTGCGGAAGGCATCCATCACATCCGCCGAAATCCCGCCTTCGCGCCCCAGTAGGATGCCGGTCAGCAGCCCCGCTTCGGGGTTGGGAATCAGCGCCGCGATGACTGCCTCGCCCCGCGTCCGCAGCGCGCCAAGGGCTTGCCGCAGCCCCCGCCGCTCGGCTTGCTGGACCACCTCCACTGAGGGCATCGTCATCAGGGAGAACACGCCTTCGCGCGCCAGGTAATCGCGGTACGAGAAGTCCTCCCAGACGGGTGGCTCGGCCAACTTGCCGCGCAGCCTGACCACATCGCCCGGGTGCACGGTGGGGTAAGCGGGAAGCGTGGCGAGCACCAGCCCGCGCACGGGCGCATGGCCGTAGGCGTGGGTGATTTGGCGGGCGGAGATGCGGGCGCGCCAGCGGGTTCCGCGCGGCTCGGGCTCTTCGTACACGACGCCGACCAGCGTTACGTCGCCGCGCCCGTTGTACCAGGCGACGTGCGTCTCGTCAATGCGGGGAAGGCTCGCTGCGTAGCGCCACCCCCCGAGCAGGAGAAAGGCGGCGGCCACCAGCGGCAGACTGGCGCGGGTCTTCCGGGCGAGGACGGCTGCCACCACCGCCGCGCCGAAGCCCGCGAGCCAGACGGCACTCGGAACATGGGCCTGTCGGGCCAGCCAGATGCCCGCAATCCAGGCCACTGCTACCCACACAAGCCGCATAACCACTCCCTGCTGACAGGCCGCGCAAGTGTGAAAAGCCTTTCACCACACTGGGCGCGGAGACCGCCGAGAAATCCCCGACAAAGGCCATCCCCAACCCGCTCTGTGTCTCTGCGGTGAACCCGTGGCTGAGTTCACGCGTCGCGGCGCATCAGGTCGCGGAGATAGGGGTCGTGCTGGAGCATGAGCCGTAGCCCGGCGCG
>JARYMK010000166.1 GCA_029907165.1 Anaerolineae bacterium | reverse complement strand
TGGGGGAACTCCGTCGCCTGGAGGCCCTCATGGCTGACCCGCGCGAACGCGACGAGGTCATGGAACGGTACGGGGAACTGCAGGCCCGATTTGAGTTACTGGGCGGCTACGAGTACCCGCACAAGATTGAGCAGGTGCTGCTGGGCGTGGGGTTCTCGCACGAGGAGTTCTCCATGCCCCTGAGGCTGCTGAGTGGCGGCCAGAAGACGCGGGCGCTCCTGGCGCGGCTTCTGCTCCAACAGCCCGACCTGCTCCTGCTGGACGAGCCGACCAACCACCTGGACCTGGCATCCATAGAGTGGCTGGAGGAGCATCTGGCCCAGTGGCCGGGCACGTTCATCGTTGTGGCCCACGACCGCTTCTTCCTGGACAAGGTGGCGACCCGCGTCTGGGAACTGTCCTTTGGGCGTGTGGAGACCTATCGCGGCAACTACTCGCAGTACCTGGAGCAGCGCGCCCAGCGATACGAGCAGCGCATGGCCGAATACCAGGCGCAGCAGGAGGAGATTGAGCGCCTGGAGGACTACATCCGCCGCTACAAGGCCAGCGAGCGCACCAGGCAGGCGCGGGCGCGGGAGCACCGCCTGGCGCACATGGAGCGGCTGGACCGCCCGGAGCGCCTCCGTGCCATGAGCCTGCGCCTGCAGACCGACCTTCGCAGCGGCGACTTGGTGCTCGTCTCGGAGGGCATGACGGTGGGGTATCGGGGCGGCGAGTCGGCGCGGGACAAGGCGCTGTTCGCCAGCCCGGCCTTCGTGCTCCGTCGCGGCGAGAAGGTAGCCATCCTCGGCCCCAACGGCAGCGGCAAGACCACGCTCCTGCGCACGATCCTGGGCGAGATTCCCCCGTTGGCCGGCGGGTTCCAGGTAGGGGCCAATGTGAAGATGGGCTACTTCGCCCAAGGCCACGCCGACCTGAACGAGGACAAGACGGTGCTGGACGAGTTGCTGGACGTGCGAAATGTCCCCTTGCAGGAAGCGCGCAACCTGCTGGGGCGGTTCCTGTTTTCGGGCGATGATGTGTTCAAGAAGGTGGGCGACCTGAGCGGCGGTGAGCGTGCCCGCCTGAAACTGGCGAAACTGACGCTTGTGGACGCGAACTTCCTGCTGCTGGACGAGCCGACCAGCCACCTGGACGTGCTGTCCCGCGAGGTGCTTGAGGATGTGCTGCTCAACTTCGCGGGCACGCTCATCGTGGTAACCCATGACCGGTATTTCATCAGTGCGCTGGCAACGCAGATATGGGTGCTTGACGGCGAGCGCATGAGGGTGTATCCTTTCGGCTACACTGAGTACCTGGAGGCCAGGGAGCGGGAGCGCAAGCAGGCGAAAGAGCGCCCCAGCACCGCGCCTCCGCCTCGCCGCATCCGCCGGCCCGATGGATCTGCGCAAGCCAGGAAGATGGCCGAGCGGGCGCAGCAGATTGAGCAGGAAATCCAGGCGCTTGAGGCCAGGCTGAAAGACCTGGAGGAAGAAATCGTCCGCGCCAGCGAGGCCCAGGATGTCCAGGCCGTGAGCAGGCTGGGCGAGGAATATCGGGAAGTTGAGGACGCGCTGCGACGGAGGCTGGAAGAGTGGACGACGACCGCCGCACAACTGTAGCACCCCGCAATGCCGCGCCCGCTCCGGGCCGCCGCAAGCCCTACGTCATCGGCCTCACCGGCAACATCGCCACCGGCAAGACCACGGTCATGTCCATGCTGCGCCATCTGGGCGCGCGGATCATAGATGCCGACCAGTTGACCCACGAGGTCATGGTCTCCGGCACGCCCATCTGGCAACGCATCGTCAACGTCTTCGGCCGCGGCATCCTGGACGAGAAGGGGGAGATCGTGCGGGCCAAACTGGCCGAGATCGTGTTCAGCGACCCCAAAGCCCTGCAGGCCCTGGAGGAAATCGTCCATCCCGCCGTGGTGGAGCGCGTCCAGCGCCTTATCGCCGAGGCCGAGGAGCCTGTGGTCGTCGTGGAGGCCATCAAACTGATTGAGTCGGGGCTGGTGGATCAGTGCGACACCTTGTGGGTGGTAACCTGCCGCCGCCAGCAGCAGATGCAGCGCCTGATGGAGCAGCGGTATCTGCGCGAGGATCAGGCGCGGGCGCGGATCATGGCCCAGCCACCCCAGGCCGAGAAAATCTTCCGTGCCGACGTGGTCATAGACAACAGCGGCACGCTGGAGCAGACGTGGGAGCAGGTGCGCCAACAGTGGCAGAAGGTGTCGGCAGCCATAGGCGGAGCCGCGCCGCCGCTGGTGATGAGGCGGGCCACCCGCGAGGACGTGCCTGCACTAGCGCGGTTTCTCGCCAGCATGGACTGGCGGGGCAAGCCGCCCAACGAGGAGGCCGCATTCCTGCGCATCATGGAGCGGGCGCACTGGCTCGCGGTCCGCAACGAGCATGTGGTGGGCATGGCCAGTTGGGAAGCCATCAACCTCGTGGCGTGCGTAGAAGAACTCGCCGTCGGGCCGGAGCCGGATGCCGACGACCTGATGTGCCGCTTGGCCGCTGCCGTGGAGGGCGAGGCGCGCATCCTGCAGTGCGAGGTCATGCTGGTCGCCTTTCCGCCGAAGTCCAACGCGCTATGGGATGAGGTGCACGCGCGCTGCGGCTACAAGGTGATGGCGCGGGCACAGTTGCCCAGGGTGTGGCGCGAGGTGGCCGACGAGCTCGCCCCGCACGCGGAGCAGGTCTTCGTCAAGCCGCTGCGCTGAGCCGCGCGCCGCAGTTCTCCAGTCGCCCGAATCGCCCACCGGGAGCCGGGGCGAGCCACATCGCTATTTCACCGCCAAGTCCGCCGAGTTTGCAGACATTTCTCCCCCTGCCCGGCGGTCTTTGCATCCTTCGTGGGCAAAAAGCGAGGGGGGCTCCTCGCGGGCAGGAGAGGTAGCCCCCCTCTAGGACGGTACTCGCAACCTACCACCAGGTAAGGAAAGCAGCGCGTCCTCCTGCCTTCGCTTGCCCGTAGGTTGCCGTTACCTCCACGAACACGATATAGCCAGGTGGGGGATTGGCCAGTTGGAAGGTAAGGTAGGAGCGTCCGTCCGTATCGGTAACGGGCATTGCGAGTACGCGATCCTCATGTGGATAGCGGACGGTACACAGTACCGTCGCGCCGGCAATGGGTTCTCCATCCTGGTCAGCCACCGAGACCGAGACCGTCTGATTCCCCTTCGCGCTGACGATGACGTTGCGCAGGGAGACGTACACGGTCATCTGGGTAACGGGGCGGCGGAGGGGCGGCCACGCCGCGGTGGTAGGCTGGGGCGTGAGAGCCTGGCTGGTCGCCGTCGTGGGCGGCACGCGGCACAGCAGCGCCGGGTTCAGCCTCGCATACTGGAAGTACAGTTCCCCCAGGTTGGCCAGTTGGACCCGCTCCTCGTTGGGCTTCTCGGGGTGCCATTCCATCTTGGCCTTCTGGAAGTACTGCACGATGACGCCGTTCTCTACCACCAGTTCGGTGATGGGATAGCCGAACACCTCCAGGCCGCCGTTGAAGTCAAAGAACGTCTTGAAGGCGTAGCCCAGGGTGTGCCCGGTCTGCGGGTAGTAGCGGCGGTTAGGATCGTTGGATGGCGGGATGTCCGACGTGGGGATGGGCGGGTCTCGCTTGCCCAGGTACTCGCTGAGCGGGGCCAGGCGGATGCGCGCCGGCCCGAACAGGCTCGGCACCAAGTCCATGCGTGCCTTCTGGAAGTACTGGGTGCGGCAGCCCGCGTCGTACCGGTCGTAGAAGTCCTCGGTGATGGGATAGCCGAAGATGCGCTCGCCGCCGTAGGCGCGGAAATAGGCCAGAAACTCATCCCGCACGAAGTGGCCCGTCTGCGGGAAGTACTGGGGCGGCGGATATTGAGTTTGGGCTGGCGCAGGTGCAATGAAACACAAGCACACCAGCACCACACCGCTGATGAGGATTCGCGCTATCCTCACAACGTGTGCACCACCCTTCCCTGGTTGCCGGGTAACTTGACCTATCAGACGGTATTATTATACACGATTTTCTGTAAAGTCGCAAGGGGGTTTGAGGTTTTAAACTTGGATTTTGGGAAGTTCGTTGGGGCTGGCCCCTGCCCGTAAAGCGGCCCGCGCGGGGCCGAACCCCCGCGCTGAGGGTACGAAGCCCTGCTGGGGCTGGGACAGCTCGTAGTGCTTGGCTCCTGCAGCCCGAGGGCGACGGGCCCCGCGCCCTCCCCCTTCGCGCGGGCGCAGGGTGGGGGTGCGTTCAAGTCTGACGCGCGATGCGAATCTCACTGCGGAGTTCGCAGAGGGGACAACGGTCTCTTCTCTGCGTTCGCTGTGTCTCCGCGGTGAGGAATGCCCATCTGGCGGCTAATAGGCGCGGGCGAAGATGGCCTGCTCGCGTGCCTCCGCGCCGCAGACGACGCACTTGCCCATGCCTCCAGGCTGTTCAAACGGGATGCACCGCGTTGTGGCCTTGGTCTCCTCCTTGATCTTGGCCTCGCACTCTGCGGAGCCGCACCACCGGGCGCGGGCGAAGCCGTCGGCGACCGCCTCCACCAGTTCGCCCCACGTGCTGACCTCGTGGGTGTTGGCGTCGCGGAACTCGGTGGCGCGGCGCAGGAGCGATGCTTGGATGTCCTTGAGCAAGCCAGGCACGCGCGCGGCCAGGTCGGCCATGGGCATGGGGAACTTCTCGCCGGTGTCGCGTCGGGCCAGCGTTACCTGGGCGGCAGCGAGGTCGCGCGGCCCAATTTCCACCCGCAGCGGCACGCCCCGCATCTCCCAGTCGTTGAACTTGAACCCAGGCGACACGTCGTCGCGGTCGTCCACGCGCACCCGCACGCCCGCGCTCGTCAGGCGGCCCCGCAGGTCGGCGATGGCGGCCGTGATGGCCTCCTTCTCCGCGTCCTTGCGCCAGATGGGGACGATGACGACCTGAGTCGGCGCGAGGACAGGCGGCAGGATGAGACCCTGGTCGTCGCCGTGCACCATGACGATGGCCCCGATCATGCGCGTGCTAACGCCCCATGAGGTCTGCCATACATACTGGAGTTCGTTGTTCCGGTCTAGGTACTGGGTTCCGAAGGCGCGGGCGAAGTTCTGGCCCAGAAAATGGGATGTGCCCGATTGCAGGGCGCGCTTATCGCCCATCATGGCTTCTATCGTGTAACTGCGGACGGCGCCGGCGAACCGCTCGGTGTCGCTTTTGCGGCCGGGGATGACCGGGATGGCGGCGTCGTTCAGGGCAAAATCGGTGTACACATCTAACATCCGTCGGGCTTCGGCCTCGGCTTCCTCGGCGGTGGCGTGGGCCGTGTGTCCCTCCTGCCACAGGAACTCGGTGGTGCGCAGGAACAGGCGGGTGCGCATCTCCCACCGCACCACGTTGCACCACTGGTTGAGCAGCAAGGGTAGGTCGCGGTAAGAACGAATCCACTTAGCCATCATGGTGTTGATGATGGTCTCGGACGTGGGACGGACGATGAGCGGCTCCTCCAGTTTCTCGCCGCCGCCGTGGGTTACGACGGCCAGTTCCGGCGCGAACCCCTCCACATGCTCCGCTTCCTTGCGGATGAAACTCTCGGGGATGAACAGGGGGAAGTAGGCGTTCTGGTGGCCAGTCTCCTTGAAGCGCCGGTCGAGCCCCGCCTGCACGTTCTCCCACAGGGCGTAGCCGTAGGGGCGAATGACCATGCACCCCTTGACCGGGGCGTAGTCGGCCAGTTCGGCCATCTGCACCACATCCGTGTACCAGCGCGAGTAGTCTTCGCTTCGCGGTGTAACCTTTTCTGCCATTGTCTTCTCCTCCTGGAAATAGCCATCAGCGGTCAATGAATCCGTAGGCCGAAGGCTGATCGCTGACCACGCGTCGTTCAACAAAAACGCCCCGTCCTACAAGGACGAGGCGGATGACCCCGTGGTACCACCTTGCTGGCCGAAGTATCGGCCGCTCAGCCGGTCTGTTCCGTGTGTCATTCTGAAGAGCGTAGCGACGAAGAATCTCCTTTATCCCTTGCTGAGAATGACAGGGCAACAGACCGCTCCGCGGTAACGGGCGGAACCCGAAGCGGCTTATCGGGCGGGCCTTTTCGCCGCTGGCTCCCGGGCGGGTTCGGCGGTGCGCGGGCGCCGGCTTCCACCGTTCCGGCTCGCTGGGGCCTTTGCGGGCCGCCTACTGTTCCCGTTCGTCGCCTTGCGTATCGTGCTGTCGGCCAAAGCATAGCATAGAACGGGCCGCGTGTCAAAAGCATGTACTCGTTCAGTACCTTAGTGACACATCCTCCTTTCCCAGGATTCCATTGTGCACGAGGTACTGGAGTGGCGTC
>JARYMK010000165.1 GCA_029907165.1 Anaerolineae bacterium | reverse complement strand
AACCCCTCCCCCACCCCGTAACCCGCATCCGCGCTTACCTTGCCCCCAGCGACGACCAGGTGCAAGTCCTCCTGCGGATTCAGCAGGGCCTGTGGCATCTGTCCCAAATCCATTCGCTGCCTGACCTGCAAATCGTGCGCCTGGAAGACAAGGACTGGGAGCGCGCCTGGCAGGAGCACTACCACGTCCTGCGCATTGGTCGGCGCATTGTGATCCGCCCGTCGTGGCGCTCCTACGAGCCGCAAGCCGACGACATCGTCATCACGCTGGACCCGGGCATGGCCTTCGGCACGGGCCTGCACCCGTCCACGCGGCTGTGCGTGCAGGCGCTGGAGGACGCTGTTCGCCCGGGCATGTCCGTGCTGGACATGGGGACGGGGTCGGGCATCCTGGCCATCGCGGCGGCGTTCCTGGGCGCGGCGCACGTCGTGGCGCTGGACAACGACCCCATCGCGGTGAAGGCCGCGACCGAGAACGTGGCTGCAAATGGCCTTCGCAACCGGATTGCGGTGGGCTTGGGGTCTGTGGGTGCGGTCTCGGGCGAGTTTGACCTCATGGTGGTGAACATCCTGGCCAACGTGATTCAGGCCATGCTGGCGCAGGACCTGACGCAGCACCTGCGCCCGGGCGGGCACTTCATCGCAGCCGGCATCCTGGACACCCAGGCCGATGACGTGCTGCGCTCGTTCGCTGTCCACTCCCTTCGGTTGATTGAAAAGCGGCAGGAGAAGGACTGGGTACTCCTGTGGGCCAAGAAGGTTCCCCAGTAGTCCCGGCCTGCGTTGGGGGTGCGAGATGCATCGCTTCTTTGTATCGCGGGGGGCTCTGGAGGGCGACGAGGTCGCTCTGCCCGCGGCCGTGGCGCACCAACTGCGCAACGTCCTCCGCATGAGCCCAGGCGCGCACATCGTGGTCCTGGACAACTCCGGCTGGGAGTACGAAGTGGAACTGACGGAGGTCGCACCCCAGGGGGCCAGGGGCCGAATCGTATCCCGCTCGCTCAGCACCACCGAACCCCGCACCAAGATCACCCTTTACCAATCCTTCCTCAAAGGCCAGCGGTTTGAGTTCGTGCTCCAGAAGGGCACCGAACTTGGGATTGTGGAGTTCGTGCCGGTCATCAGTGCCCGGTGCGTGGTGTCCAGCCTGGAACATGCGGAGCACAAGGCGCCCCGATGGGAGAAGATTATCCGCGAGGCGGCAGAGCAGTCGCGGCGGGGGCGGCTCCCGGAACTGGCGCCGGCGCTGTTCTTCCGCGAGGCGTGCCTGCGGGCGACCCGCGCGGGTCAGTTGGCGCTGATCCCCTGGGAAGGCGAGACTACCACAGGTCTGCGGCATGCGCTGGATCGCACGCCGCGGCCGTTTTCGGTGAGCCTGTTCGTGGGGCCGGAAGGCGGATTTGAGGAGGCGGAAATCGCTTTGGCGCGTGATGCTGGCGTCATCCCCGTGCGGCTGGGCCCCCGCATCCTTCGGGCCGAGACGGCGGGCCTCGTGGCGGCATCAGCCATCCTGTTCGCGTACGGCGACCTGGAGTGAGGGTGCGGCTCACGGCCGCGCAGGGGGCATCATGCGCGCAGCGGAGAATCTCCCCACCGGTTCGGCGAGAGGTTTTGGCTGCGCCTCAGCATGCCGAACGCGGGCATTTCCCGGGTCCGTAGAATTGACAGACGGGCGCAAGTGGGATATACTGAAATAGAACATCCGTTCTTATTGAACGCGCCGCCGGGCCTTGCCGCCGCCCATGCCCCGCCCGGCGAGTGGCACGATGCAGGGAGGCGAGCATGAGACGAGAAGATTTGATCAACCTGTGCCGGAAGGCACGCGACGTGGGCAAGGTGCGCCACGAGGATTTCGTGGACTACGTCATCGGCCTGGAAAAGAAGCGCCGTGTCGGGGATGAGTGGGTAACGTCTGAAGCAGCCTACATGTCCGTGGACGGCAAACTCGCCATGGCGAACGAGGATCACCGTCTCCAGGGCAAGCGCCTGGACTTTGAAGACCCCGTCGTGCTGCTGGACAACGACGAGCAACTGACGCTCATGGTTACGGTGGTGAGCGAAGTCTACGGGCGCCGCCACGGCATTGCGACGTCCCGCAAGGTCGGCGGGAGTCCGGTGGAGCGGGACTTTCCGTGGGAGGTTGCCGAGACGTCGGCCATCGGGCGGGCGCTGTCGGCCATGGGCTACGGGCTGCTGCCGGGCGCAGGGCTGGCGTCGGCCGAGGACATGGAGCGCGTGATGGCCCGCGAGCCGGTGCGCGAGGCCAAGCCGCTCGCCTACTCCCGTACCGCTTCATCCCAGCGTCCCAGCACCATCACGGAGTATCAGAGAGCCGAACTGGTGCGGCGCTACCGAGAGGTGTACGACGTCGCGGATGAGGCCGCCGCGCTGGAAGGACTGAAGGCGCGCTTCAAGGAAAAGTTCGGCCACGACCTGGACGCGGCCACGTATCGCGAAGCCCAGGACATGATGCGCCTGCTGAACCAGGAACTCCGCGCCCGGAAGCCCTCGCAGCCGTAGGCGGTATCGGGAGCGCGAAGTCCGAGAAAGGGCGCGAGAGCAGCGAGCGAACGCACCAGCCTCTGCGCCCCTACTTGCCGATGCAGAAGTTGGCGAAGATGTTGTCCACGAGGTCAGGAGTTACCGTCTGGCCGGTGATCTCGCCCAGCGCGTCCAGGGCGGCGCGCAGGTCAATGGTAACGAAATCGGCGGGCAGGCCCTGGCGGTAGGTGGTCTCGGCCTTCTCTACATGGTCCAGCGCGCGGGCGAGCGCCTCCTTGTGCCGGACGCTGCTCACCAGGATGCCATTGCTGGCCATCGCCTCGCCCCCCAGCGCCAACCCCAGCATGGCCGCCCGCAAGTCGTCAAGCCCCTGGCCGGTCAGCGCCGAGATGCGCACCTGCGGCGCGCCGGGGAGGAACCCCGCCAGATTCGCCACGGTTGGCAAGTCGCATTTGTTCACCACCGCGATCGCCGTGCGCCCCTGGGTCAATTCGGCGATGGCGTGGTCCTCGGGTCGGAGCGGCTCGCTGCCATCCACGATAACGAGGATGAGATCGGCCTGGCGCACCGCGCGACGGCTCCGCTCAATCCCCAGTTGCTCCACGGGGTCTGCGGTCGCCCCCGCGATGCCGGCGGTGTCCACCAGGACGAAAGGCACGCCCTGGAGGTTGAGGGTCTCCTCCAGCGTGTCGCGGGTTGTGCCCGGGATAGGCGTAACGATGGCGCGGTCCGTGCGCAGGAGGGCGTTGAGCAGGCTGGACTTGCCCACGTTGGGCCGGCCCACGATGGCGGTGCGGATGCCCTGCCGGTACATGATGCCCTGGTCCGCGCCGCGCAAGAGGCCCCGGATCGCGTCGGCGGCCTCACGCAGCGCGGGGCCAATGTCCTGCGGCGGGATTTCGTCCTCCACGAAGTCAATGGTGGCTTCCAGGTACGCCAGCGCCGACACGAGCCGCTCTCGCACATGGCGCACCTGGGCGGACAATCGTCCCTCCAGTTGGCCCACCGCCAGGCGCAGCGCCGCGTCGGTCTGAGCGTTCACGATGTCCAGCACGGCCTCGGCCTGGGCCAAGTCTATGCGGCCGTTGACAAAGGCGCGCAGGGTGAACTCGCCCGGTTCGGCCAGGCGCGCCCCCTCGCGCAGCGCCAGTTCCAGGATGCGGCGCAGGGCCACAATCCCACCGTGGCCGTTGATCTCCACGATGTCCTGGCGCGTGTAGGTGCGGGGCGCGGGCATGTAGGCGACCAGCACCTCATCCACCCGCGCGCCCGTGGCCGGGTCCACGATGAACCCGTGGCGCAGGCGGAAGGCCGGCCACGGGGCATCGGCCCGCCCGCGCGATGGCTGAAACAGCCGCCGCGTGATGGGCAGCGCCTCCGGGCCGCTCATGCGCATGATGCCGATGCCGCCCTGCCCCAAGGGTGTGGAAATCGCCGCAATGGTATCGTCCAGGCTCTTCACGGTTCACCTCGCAGGCCTATTCTAGTCGCTCGCGCGGCAGTGCGCAATTGGGATGACCCGTCGCTGACTGCATCTCACCGCAGAGACCACGGAGATCGCCGAGGTAGGGGGCAGGGATGGAAACCCGCCCTACGGGGGCTGAGCGCCGCCGGGTTGGTAGATGGCGCGGTAGGCGGCGAACTGGGCCAGGATGGCCTTGACGTAGGTCTGCGTCTCGGCCACGGGAATGGTCTCCACGAACAGGTCGGGGTCGTACTCCTGCATCCGCGACAGCCAGAGCCGCGCATAGCCGGGGCCGCCGTTGTAGGCCGCCAGTGCCGCCAGCGGGTCGCCGCCGAAATCGCGCATTTGTCGGGCCAGGTACCACACACCGAAGCGCACGTTGACGACTGGGCGGAGAAGGTCCTCCCGGCGGAAGCCTCGCTCGCCCAACTGGAGGGCGATCCACTCGCCGGTGGGCGGGATAATCTGCATCAGGCCCAGCGCCCCCGCCCACGAACCGGCCACGGGGTCAAAGCGGCTCTCCTGGCGCACGAGCGCGAATACCAGGAGCGGGTCCAGCCCGTTGCGGGCGGCGTGATCCAGGATCAGGTCGGCGTAGTATGTGGGATAGGCGAGACGCATGAGGTAGCGCGGCGCCGTGTCCAATGCCCCCGACGGGGCCAATGCGAGCACGCGCTCGGCGCAGGCGATGGACTGTCGGTACAGGCCCAGGTCGCGCAGGTGTTCGGCCAATTGGAACAGCGCCAGGGGAGCGTCCTTCCACTTGGCACGCACGACGCCAAACCGCTCGGCGGCTTCCTCCATCATCCCGATGGCCGCGAACGCATCGCCCTTGCGGAAGTCCAGGTCGCGGGTCAGATCGTCGGGCAGGCGGTCAAAGGGATAAGGCTCGCCTTGATTGGCCCAGCCGGTGAGCCAGGCGAGGCAGGCGGCGCGCTCGGCCTCCGCGTCGGCCCCCAGGAGCAGGTTGCCCGGTGGCGGGAGGATGGCGTCCTGGCCCTGGAGGATGCTCGCTGCGCGGAGGGTGTAGTAGTCGGGGATCGGGCGCTGAGCCAGTGCGCGCAGATGCGGTTCGGCCAGGTCGGGCCGGGCCGCCCGCAACGCCGACTTGGCCGCCCAGAAGCGCACGGCAACGGCCACGTCGGACGCGGGGTAGCGGGCCAACAATGCCTCGCACACCTCGCGGGCTTCTGCGAAGCGCCTGTCCTGGTAGTACAGCAGGGCCGCCCGGAACATGGCGTTGTCTGCGCCATCGTCGCGCGGGTACAGGCGCTGAAGCCACAGGTAGTCGGATGCGGCAGCGGCGCGGTCGCCCTGGGCGGCTGCGGCCTCGGCGGCACGCCACAGTGCCTGGGGTGCGGTCGCGCAGGTGGGGCAGACGGCCTGCGCCTGGCGGTACGTCTCGCGGGCCTCGGCGAATCTCCCCGCCCGCTCCAACGTCCGCGCCTTCGCCATGAGCACCTTCGCCTGGAACGCGGTGTCTTTGCTTGCTGCCAGGGCCTTGTCCAGGGCGGTCAGCGCGTCGTCGTAGTCGCCCAATGCCAGACGCGCCAGGCCCAGGTAGTACGCGGTGTTCGGACGGCTGGTCTCGGTGGCGGATGCCAGCGCGCGCTCAAAGGCGTCGGCGGCGGCTTGGTAGGCTCCGTTCTGATAGTCTATCAGGCCGCGGCGGAATTCGTCCACCGTCTCGCCCGACTGGATCAACTCCACCAGCGCGAGGTAGGATTCTCGCGCGGTCGCCGATACCTCGGTTGCTGCCCGAAACTCCGCGAGGGCGGCCTTCTCGTCGCTGTCCCGCAGGGCTAGGCCCTTCAGGTAGTGAATCTTCGCGGCGAGTTCGGGAGACGCGGCCGCAGCCAGCAGGTCGTCGTAGGTCTTCAGGGCGTCGTCTGTGAGGCCCGCGTCCAGTTGCACGGCGGCGATCTTCTCCAGCAGGCGCGTCTTCACACGGGCATCGGCAGCGGCAGCCTCGTGGTAGGACTCCACGGCCTGCTCCGCATCGCCCAACTGCACGTAGGCGTCGCCGTTGAGTTCGTGGAGCCAGGCCGAAAGCACCTCGGTGGCCGTGATGAGCCGTGTCTGGTAGTCTATGGCGCGAGCCCAGTCGCCGGCGTCGCGGTACGCGGTGGCGAGGACGGCCAGCGCCTTCGTCTGCGCGGCGGGGTCTGCGAAGTCCGCCTCGGCCAGGGCGGCCGCTGCGTCCTGGGGCTTGCCCAGAGCCAGTAGGCTCTGCGCCATGACCAGCCGCGCGTCGGACGCCAGGGACGGCGACTGCTGCAACACTCGCTCCGCGAGAAACGCCGCCCGTTCCCACTCGCCCACGTCGTAGGCAG
>JARYMK010000164.1 GCA_029907165.1 Anaerolineae bacterium | reverse complement strand
GCTGCAGCCCGCAGGGCTTTGCCCGTTCAGCCCGACGGCTTCAGCCTCGGGCGGGGCGGGGCGTTTGGATCGCGAAATCCGCGAAAGGGCGCGAAAGGCGCGAAAGGGGGCGAGGTGGCGCGGGGCTAAACCCCCGCGCTGAAGGAGCGAGGCCCCGTTGGGGCTGCAGCCCGCAGGGCTTTGCCCGTTCAGCCCGACGGCTTCAGCCTCGGGCGGGGCGGGGCGTTTGGATCGCGAAAGGCGCGAAACCGTAGGGGCAATTCACGAATGGCCCCTACGGTTTGTTTTCCCGCGTGTCCCCAGGGGCCAGTCCGTCGCGTGCATCTTCACAACATTCACATAGATTGTTCAACATCCTTTCACAAGGTGGCGCTATGATACGGCCGCATACAACATGGTGAGCGGAGGTACGTATGACCAAGCGCAAAGGCAAGTCGTGGACGCCGCTGCTTCAGCGTCTGAGTCAACTGGCGTTCGGGGTTTTCATCCTGGTGGCAAGCATCCGCCACGCCCTGGCAAGCACCGATGGCGCGCTGCCGTCCACAGACGCCTATTGCCCCTTCGGCGGGCTTGAGACGTTGTGGAAACTGGCAACCCAGGGCAGTTTTATCTCCAAGACGCATCCTTCCAACATCGTCCTCGCGTTGGGCCTGCTGGTGGGCACGGTGCTGGTCGGGGGCGCATTCTGCGGCTGGGTCTGCCCGTTCGGTGGGCTGCAAGACCTACTGACCTGGGTCCGGCAGCGGCTGCATCTTCCCGAACTCAAGGTGCCGGCCCGCGTGGACCGAGTGCTAGGGTTCGGGCGCTATGTGGTGCTGGGGGGCATCCTCTACGCCACGGTTCAAACTGGCAAGATGTGGTTCGCGGACTACGATCCGTACCGAACCATCTTCAGCCTGGGCTGGCTGTTTGAGTTCAACTGGGCCAAGGCTTGGCCTGCCTACGTGGTCAGCCTGGCCGTTGTCGTGGGCGCGTTCTTCGTGCCGCGGCTCTGGTGCCGGTACCTTTGCCCGCTCGGCGGGGTCATCAGCCTGGTGCAGCGGGTGAGCCTGTTCCGCATCCGCCGCAACCCCGCGACCTGCATCCACTGCAAGAAGTGCGACAAGGCGTGTCCTGTCGGGATTCAGGTTTCGCAGAAGAAAAGCGTAACGGCCAGTTGCATCTCGTGCCTGAAGTGCGTGGAGACATGCCCCGTCAAGGACGCGCTGTACGTGGGCCTGATTGTGGAGCCGGCAGGCACGACATCGGCACCGAAGGAGGGAATCGCATGAAAGTGCATCGCTATCTGTTGCCGCTGGTGCTCATCGCGAGCCTGTTGGGGAGCGTTCTGATTGCGAAGGCGACCGGCTACTGGTCCACGAGCGGACGGGCGAAGATAACGCGGGACGTGTCGGGCGTGGCCGATCCGGAAGACATCAAGGGCTGGATGACGCTGGCCGATGTCAGCGAAATCTATGGGATTCCCGAAGCGGAACTGCGGTCGCGTCTGAACTTGCCTGCCGACTTGCCCGCAGATACGGCCCTCAAGGACATAGAGGCGCTGGTGAGCGGATTTGAGGTGAGCGCGGTGCGCGACGCCGTGGCAGCGTACCGTGCGGGACTCTCCGGCGTGGCCCCAGAGCCGCAGCCCACCGCTGCACCAGAGCAGCCAACGGAGACGGCGAGCGGGACCCCTGTGAGCGGCGCGCTGTCCACAGACGAGATCAAGGGCAAGAATACGCTGGCCGAGGTTGCCAGCATGTATGGGATACCGGTGGAGCAGATCGTTGCGGAAGCGGGGCTGCCCGCCGATGTGGACGTCAAGGCTCCGCTGAAGGACATCGCGGCCAAGTACGGGATTGAGATTTTGAACATCCGTGAGGCCGTAGAGAGAATTCTGGCCGGCCGGTAGGGGGTCTTCCGTTAGACCGTGTGCGGCGGGCGAAGGAGCCGAAGACCGCAGAGGGCGGCGCGCGGGGCCTGGATCGCGAAAGGCGTGAAACCGTAGGGGCAATTCACGAATTGCCCGCTTGTGGAATGTGCGACGCACCTTGGGAGGTGCGTCGCACATTCCTGCTTCTCTCTCCTATGAGCATGGCAGCCTCTGGTAACATGATCATTTGGTAGTACCATCTTGCCACAGTAACATTTTAGATGGTAGTACACGGATACAGTACCGTTCGGGGCGTGATTTGACAGCGCGTGCGGGGCGCGTATAATTGTTGCGCAACGTGTAACGATGTGCCGCATTGCGCAACACGCGACCCAGCAAGGACGGTCCGAATGGCCCACCGCCGAGACCCCAGCGTGCAATCTGTGGAGCGGGCGGTCGCAATCCTGCGATCCTTCTCCCGCGAACGACCCGAGCGCGGCGTGAGCGAACTCGCCCGCGAACTCGGCATCCACAAGAGCACCGTGTACCGCCTTCTGGCGACGCTGGAGCGCCATGGCCTGGTGGCCCGCAACCCCGAGACCGAACGGTATCGCCTGGGCCTGGATCTGATTGTCCTCGCGGCGCAGGTGGTGGAGCACATGGACGTGCGCGAGATCGCCCGGCCCCACCTGCGCGAACTTTCCGAACGTTGCCAAGAGACAGTGAACCTGGCCATCCTGCACGAGGGCCAGGTGATGGACCTGGAGCAGTTCGCGCCGCCCGTGCGAAGCGTCAAGAACATCGGCTGGGTGGGCCGGCGGATGCCGCCCCACTGCACGGCGGCGGGCAAGGTGCTGCTGGCCCATCTGCCGCCAGACAAATTGGAGCGATTCCTGCACTTGCGGCTGGAGCGCCTGACCCCCCGCACCATCACCGACCCGAACCGTCTGCGCGAGGAACTGGAGCGCGTGCGCGTCCAGGGATACGCCACCGCGGAGGAGGAGTTGGAGGACGGCCTGAACGCCCTGGCCGCGCCCATCTACGATCACACGGGTGCAGTGCGCGCCGCTGCGAGCCTGGCGGGGCCGGCGTTCCGCATTCCGCCCGCCGTGTTCCCGCACCTGGCGACGTTGCTGGTGGAGACCTGCGGCAAAATCTCTGCTGAACTCGGATACAGACCGGGCGCTGGGTCCCCCTGACGGGACTGCCCGGGACATACTGTTGTCAGAGGAGACGCTTATGGAGACTATTCTGAGGAGTGCCCGCAAAACCGTCGTCATCGCCACGGACAGGCCAACCGTCCTCATCGGCGAGCGCATCAATCCGACCGGCAAGAAGCGCCTGGCTGCGGCGCTGGCCGAAGGCAACCTGGACATCGTGCGCCAGGAAGCCGAAGCGCAGGTGGAAGCCGGCGCCGACGTGCTGGACGTCAACGTGGGTGCCGCCGGCATTGACGAAGTGGACCTGCTGCCGAAGGCCGTGAAACTGGTGGCCGAGACGGTGGACGTCCCCCTGTGCGTGGATAGCGCCAACCCCAACGCCCTGCGCGCCGCCCTCACTCTGTACCGCGAGTTGGTTCCCAACGGCAAGCCGCTGGTCAACTCGGTCAACGGCGAGGCGGCCAGTATGGAGCGCGTCCTGCCCCTGGTCGCCGAGTTCCACACGGCGGTCATCGGCCTGGCGATGGACGAGCAGGGTATCCCGTCCACGGCGGAAGGCCGCCTAGCCGTCGCCCGTCGCATCGTGGAGCGCGCCGAGGCAATGGGCATCCCCCGCGAAGATGTGGTGATTGACTGCCTGGCGCTGACCGTGGGGGCCGATTCGCGCGCGGGCCTCGTTACGCTGGACGCCATCCGCATGGTGCGCGAGGAGTTGGGCGTGAACATGACCCTGGGGGCTAGCAACGTCTCCTTCGGCCTGCCCGAGCGCGAGACCATCAACTGGGTATTCCTCGCCATGGCCATTCAGCGCGGCGTGAACTGCCCGATTGTGGACGTGGCGAAGGTGCGGCCCGCTGTCCTGGCGACCGACCTGCTATTGGGCCGTGATGAGTACGCCATGCGCTATCTGAAGGATTACAAGAAGCGCCTGAAGGCCGCGCAGGCCAAGTAGCAACCCGCAGGCGGTTCTCACGAGGAGGCCGATGCCCACCGTCGTGCGCGACATTCCTATCACGCTGACCGCCGACGCAATCCTGGAGTCGCAGGTGCGCAAAGGCCGTCGCGCGCCCCAGAGTGCCATGGCGCGCGAGGCGGCTGAGCAGGCCGCAGCCATGGCGCTGGAGTTGGCGCGCCCCGCAGCGGTCTGGGACGAGTTCGCGGTCGCGGACGTGTCGGATGAGACGCTGACCTTGCACACCGCCGACGGCGCGCGCAAACTGAAGATAGGGCACAGAGTCTCACTCCTGCGCGAGGCGCGCCGTGTCTTCGTGGCCGTGTGGACCATCGGCCCGGAACTGGAGGCGCGGGCCACCGAACTGTACCAGGGGAACGATTCCCTGCTGTCCTACATGCTGGACACGGCGGGGGTGCTCGTCCTGGGGACGGTGGGCGAGGCGGTGCGGCGAATCGCCGAGGAGCGCGCGGCGGCGGAGCACTGGGGCGTGTCGCCCGCACTCAGCCCAGGGTCGCTGGCCGGGTGGCCGGTGGACGGGCAGCGCGAGTTGTGCGCGCTCCTGCCGCTGGACATCATCGGCGTAACCCTGACTCCCTACAACATCCTGCGGCCGTTCAAATCGTGCTCGGCGCTCATCGGCAGCGGGCCTGGGTTCCCGTCGGCGCACGTGGGTGCGCTGTGCCGCTATTGCTCCCTGGCCGAGACATGCTGGCGCAGGCGGGAGGATGCCCAATGACCATCGCGCTGGGCATTGACACGGGCGGGACGTACACCGACGCCGTGCTGGTGTGCGAGGACACGGGCGAGGTGCTCCATTCGGCCAAGGCGCTGACTACCCGCTGGGACCTGGCCATCGGCATCGGCGAGGCGATTGCGGCGGTTCTGGGTTCGGGGGCGGCCTCGCCCTCGGAGGTGAGTCTGGTGGCCCTATCCACGACGCTGGCCACCAACGCCATCGTGGAGGGGCAGGGCAGTCCTGCGTGCCTCATCCTCATCGGCTACGACCGCGACCTGATGCGCGAGTTCGGGTTTGAGGGCGCGCTGGTAACGCCCGACGTGGTGTATGTGCGGGGCGGCCACAACGCTGTGGGCGACGAGGTGGAGCCGCTGGATGAGGAGGCTCTGCGCCAAGCGGTCGCGTCGCGCATCGGGCGGGTGGCGGCCTTTGCGGTGTCGGGCTACTTCGCGGCGCGCAACCCGGCGCACGAACTGCGGGCGCGGGCCATTATTGAGGAGATGACGGCGCGGGCCTCGGGCGATGGCCGCCCGCTGCCCGTAACCTGCGGCCACGAACTGTCGGTGCGCCTGAACGCCGTGCGGCGGGCGACGACGGCGGCCCTGAACGCGCGGCTCATCCCCCTGCTGCAGGACCTCATCGCCACCGTCCAGCGGACACTGGCGGAGCACGGGGTGTTCGCGCCGCTGATGGTGGTGAAGGGCGACGGGTCGCTGGTGCGCGCCGAGTGGGCCTTGCGCCGCCCGGTGGAGACGATTCTGTCGGGCCCGTCGGCCAGCGCAGTGGGCGCGTGGCATCTGGCGGGCCGCCAGGACGTGTGGGTGGTGGACGTAGGCGGCACGACGACCGACATCGCTGCGCTGCGCGGCGGCCGCCCGCACCTGAACCCCGAAGGCGCGCGCGTGGGCCGCTGGCAGACGATGGTGGAGGCCGTGGATGTGCGCACGACTGGCCTGGGCGGCGACAGTCTGGTGCGCCTGGACGGCGAGCGGCGACTGCTCATTGGGCCGGGCCGCGTGGTGCCCCTGTGCTTGCTGGCGTCGCAACACCCGGAAGTCCTGGCCGAACTGGAGCGCGACGCGGCGACTCACCGCGAGGAGCCGTGGGTTGGGCAGTTTGCCCTGGCGCAAGGGCGGGCTGGGAACGCGCTGTCGGACGAGGAGGCGTCGCTACTCCGAATCTTGGAGCACGGGCCGCGACCCCTGACTGCGTTGCTCCATGAGGGGGCGTACCCGCTGATGGCGCTGCGGCGGCTGGAGCGGCTGGAAGCGATGCGCCTGGTCATGCGGGCTGGCTTCACGCCGACCGACGCGCTCCACGTTCTGGGGCGGTTCCGCCGATGGGACGAACGGGCGTCGCTCGCGGGTGCGCGGATTCTCGCGGCGCGGCTGGGGTGCAGCCCTGAGGCGTTCTGCGAGCGGGTCGTGGCCGAGGTGTCCGAGCGGGTCGCGCGGGAACTCGTGGCGAAGGTCATGGCCGATGAGGGCATCGCCGTGGACTGGACGGCCCCCGCTGTGGACGCCCTGTTCGCGCGGGCCGCGGGGAACGGCGGAGGTTCCAGCCTGGGCTGTCGGCTGTACCTGCGCGAGCCGGTCGTGGGCATCGGCGCGC
>JARYMK010000163.1 GCA_029907165.1 Anaerolineae bacterium | reverse complement strand
TTGTCCTCCTCAATCGCTCTGGAGGACTATTATACACCAAATTGACGAGGAGTCCACTAAGGTACTGAACGAGTACAGTGCGTTGACGCCGTGCTCGCGATACGGTATACTCCTCGCGCACAGCGCCTGCCACCACTGCATTCGGCCCGTGGGCATCGGGGCATGTTCAGGAGGTGCGTATGGACCTGGGATTGTCCGAGCGGGTGGCGATCACGACGGCATCCAGCAAAGGGCTGGGCAAGGCCATCGCCATGGAGTTGGCACGCGAGGGGGCGAGGGTGGTCATCTCGTCCCGGGATGAGGCCCGTCTGCGCCATGCGGCTCACGAGATTTCCACGGCGACGGGCAATCCGGTGGTGCCCGTCGTGGCCGATGTTACGCGCGCCGAGGACGTGGAGCGCCTGGTGGCCGAGACGGTGCGTCGCTTCGGGCGGCTGGACATCCTCGTTACCAACGCGGGCGGGCCGCCGCCGGGCGGGTTTGAGGCCCACGACGACGCCGCGTGGGAGGCCGCCTTCCGCCTCACGCTGCTGAGCGTAACGCGGCTGATACGGGCGGCGCTGCCCACGATGAAGGCCCGCCGCTGGGGGCGCATCATCAACGTTACGGGGACCTCGGCCCGCCAGCCGGTGGACGACCTGTTGCTGTCCAATGCGTACCGCGCCGCCGTGGTGAACCTGGCGAAGACCCTGTCGCGGTCGCTGGCTCCGTACAACATCACGGTGAACAACGTGGCGGCGGGGACCATCCTCACCGACCGCGTGCAGGAGTTGGCCGAGAGTCGGGCGCGGGCGCAGGGCATTGAGGTGGAACAGGCGCTGGCGCAGTTTACGCGGGAGATACCCCTGGGCAGGCTGGGCCGCCCCGAGGAATTCGCAGCGGCGGTGGTGTTCCTGGCGTCGGAGCGGGCCGGATACATCACGGGCGTTACGCTGCCGGTGGACGGCGGCGTCATCCGCGCCAGTTGGTAGCGCCGAAAGGCAGATAGGAGGCGGAGGTTGGCAGAAGTGGCAGAAACGGCACGAAAGTTCCTGGAGGACTCGCGCAAGACGCTGGAGAAGATATCCGCGAAACTGGCGAACATCCGCGGCGCGCTGGGGCAGGGCGCGGCGCTGGAGAAGACGGTCGCGAGCCTGGAGGCCAGCCGCGACAGCCTAGTCCGGCGGCTGGACGCAATCCAACCCGACCAGCCGCTGGACGCAGCACTGAAGCGCGACATCCAGAGCGACCTGGCAACTCTGAAGCGGCGGGTGTCGCGCGTGAATGACGGCATCCAGTTTGCGGTGGACCCGCAGCCGCCCCGCCTAGGGGCCTGGGTGTGGTTTCTGTCCGAGTTGGTGCTCATCGTCCTGGTGGCGTGGTTGTACGTGGACATCCACAGCGGGCGGCCGCTGCGGGCGTTCCTCAAGGGCATCAGCCCGGCGGCGCGGGTGGAATTGGCGCTCCAGACGGCGGAACTGAAGGCGCTGGCGACAGCCCAGCCGGCCGACCTGGAGGCGCTGACCAAGGGCGTCGCGGCGCTGGATGCGGCCTTCGCCAAGGCGGGGTTCCCGCCCGATGATGTCAGGGTCTTCGCCGACGCCGTGGAGCGGATACGGGAGGAACTGGCCCGCAAGGACAAAGCCAACGGTGAGGTCGTGGCCGTGTACCTGGACCGCATCGTGGAGGATGTCCTGAAGAGCGAGGAGGGGTTCTTCTGGGACCGCGGCGTGGGGCGCTACGTGGAGGTCCTGTTCGCCATCTTCTTCGGCGTCATGGCGTTCGCGCTGTACAACACATGGGAGTACATGCGGCATCCGGGGCGCTCGTGGTGGGTCGCGTGGCACGTGGCCAAGGCGTTCATGGCGCTGGTACTGGGGTTCGTTACCATCGTCATCCTCAGTCAGGTGAACTTCGCCACGCCCGCCAGCCTGGAAAAGCAGACGGCGCTGGGGCTGGGCACCGCGCCAATTGAACTGGTGATGGCGGTGTCGGCGCTGGCCGGGTACTTCAGCCACCGGATGCTGGGCTTCCTGGACCGCTATGCGGACAAGGTGTTCGGCCCACCGGCGTAGCCCGGCATGTGGACACCAAGATGCGACGCACCGCAGAGGTGCGTCGCATCTTGGACTCCCCGCTCTGTCATTGCGAGCGAAGCGAAGCAATCTCGGACCGTGGGATTGCTTCGGGCGCTGCGCGCCCTCGCAATGACACACCGTCAAGCATCCCTGTGGTAAAGTACTAGCCCTGTTGTTGCTTCTGGGCCAGTTTCCGCTTCTCCTCTTCCACCAGGAGCCGCCGCAGAATCTTGCCCACCATGGTCTTGGGCAGTTCCTTGCGGAACTCCACGGCGCGCGGGACTTTGTACTTGGCCAGGCGCGTGCGGCAGAACTCTATGATCTCCTCCTCGGTGGCCGTCTCGCCTTCCTTCAGCACGATGTAGGCTTTGACCATCTCGCCGCGGTACTCGTCGGGCACGCCCGCTACGACGGCTTCCTTGACCTTCGGGTGCTCGTATAGGACTTCCTCCACGTCGCGCGGATAGACGTTGTACCCGCCGGTGATGATCATGTCCTTCTTGCGGTCCACGATTTGGAAGTACCCGTCGGCGTCCATACGGGCCATGTCGCCGGTGTAGAGCCAGCCGTCGCGCAGGACCATGGCGGTCTCATCGGGCTTGTTCCAGTAGCCCTTCATGACCTGCGGGCCGCGCACCGCCAGTTCGCCAACCTCGCCCACGGGCAGTTCCTTGGTGCCGGTCTCTAGATCCACGATGCGGGCGTCGGTGTCGGGGAAGGGGATGCCGATGGTGCCCACCTTGTTCTGGCCGTAGATGGGGTTGGCGTGGGTTACGGGCGACGCCTCGGACAGGCCGTAGCCTTCCACCAGTTTGCCGCCGGTGAGTTGCTGGAACTTCTCCTGCACTTCCACGGGCAGGCCCGCAGCGCCGCTGATGCACGCGCGGATGGAGTTGACGCCGTAGGACTGCACGTTGGGGAAGTTGTTGAACGCCACGTACATGGTCGGGACGCCCGGGAACACCGTCGGCTGGAAGTTCTTGATGGCGAGCATGATCCCGTGGTAGTCGCGCGGGTTGGGGATGAGGATCATGGACGCGGCGGTGGTCATGGCGAAGTTCATGCAGGTGGTCATGCCGTAACTGTGGAACAAGGGCAGGGCGGTCAGGACTGTCTCGCGGGCCTCCTGGGCCTTGAACCACGCGGCGGTCTGGAGGGCGTTCGCCAGCAGGTTGCTGTTGGACAGTTCCGCGCCCTTGGGGACGCCAGTGGTGCCGCCGGTGTAGAGCAGGCACAGGGTGTCGCTGGGCTTGATGTCCACTGGCTGGAGCGCGGGCGCGCCGGCCAGCACGTCCTGGAACCAGTAGGTGTCCTTCTCTCCCTCAATGCTCAGCGCGTGGCCTTCCTTCTTCTCCTTGGCGAGGGTGAAGAGGGTGCGCAGCAGGCCGGGGAAGTACTCCTTGATGCTGGTAACGATGACGCGCTTGAGCGGCGTGTTGGCCCGCACCTGCTTCACGTTGCCGTAGAAGGCGGTCAGCGCGATGAGTGTCTCCGCGCCCGAGTCGTTGACCTGGTACTCCAACTCGCGGGCCACGTACAGCGGGTTGCAAGGCACGATGACCGCACCCGCCCGTGCCGCGCCGTAGTAGGCGATGATGTACTGCGGGCAGTTGGGCAGGTAGATGGCCACGCGGTCGCCTTTCTTCACGCCCAGTTTCTGGAGGCCCGCTGCGAATCGGTTCACCAAGTTGTTCAGTTCGCGATAGGTAATCTTCTTCGCCAGGTAGCGGGAGCCCAGGGGCGCGCCGTAGATGAGCGCCACGCGGTCGGGGTGCTTCTCTGCCGACCGCTTCAGCAGTTCGTGCAGGGGTATCGCCGGGTAGTCAATGTGCTTCGGAACCGACTCATCGTAGAACTTGTGCCAGGGCTTTTCCATTTCCTACCTCCTCCTCTTATGCAAATGTTGAACAGGTGTCTAGACACCAGCGGGCGACTAGCCAGTGGGTTCGGTTTTGCGTCTCGTTCACATAGGACACCTCCCTGTGCGATGCCCATCTGCGGGCGGGACAAGCGGACCTCTCCGACTATGGCTGAACTTTGGCCAGGCGCTCCTTCAAGAACGCCTGAATGGTCTCAAAGACTTTCTCGCGCTCCAGGTCGCGCATCATCTCGTGGTGGCTCCGCTCAAACCAGGCGATGCGCTTGTCGGTGGATGCGATGCGGTCGTGGATGATCTGTGCAGACTTGGGGTCCACCGTCTGGTCCTTGTGCGACTGGATGATGAGGGCGGGCGCGCGCACTTCCGGCAGCCGCCTCTCTATGTATGCAGTGTACTCCAGGAGGGACAGGATGGCATCCATCGGGGCGCGGTCATAGTTGGTGTCGTACTTCTCCAGTTCCTTGTCGGCGTAGTTGGGCGGCATGGGCCACCACCGCACCAGTTTGCGGACGAGGGGCTGCAGGAAGGCCAGGGCATTGCCGGGGGCCATGGGGTTGCGCAACTTCAGCGCGGCGGCCACCAGGGCGATGCTGTCCACCTGGTCGGGGTGCTCGGCGGCCAGTTGCAGGGCGACCAGCCCGCCCATGGACAGCCCTACGACGACCGCCTTGTCGGCCTCGGTCAGCAGGTCGCGCAGGGCGGCCCCGGCGTCGGCGTACCAGTCGCGCCAGGTTACGCCCACCAGGGCCTCGGGCGTCTGCATGTGCCCGCGGAGCACGGGCATGCGGTAGGGCAGGCCCAGGGCCTCAATGTACGGGTTGAGGCCGTTGACGCAGTCCAGGCTGGACGTGAATCCGTGCAGGTTGAGCACTCCAAGCGGCGCTTTCATAGAGCCTCCTTAGACATAACAGATAATGTGCGATGCGGTTCCTATACGCTGCGGGCGATGTCTGCCGGACTGGGTGGACATCCCCGCACGAGTCTGTACCCTCCTTTGCGGGCGAACGCCGCGGCGCAGTCGCCCACGCACAGCACGCGCCCGTGGTCGGGCGGGAGTTCCGCGCCGCTCCCCAGCACGATGTCGGTGCGGCGCAGTTGCCCGCTCCACAGTAGCCGAATGCGGCCCCATCGGGATTTTCGCAGTGCGCGGAAGGCGAGGTAGAGGGCGGCGTTGCATCCGCTGCATGAGTCCGAGATATGTTCGTACACATTATGATAGCGGAAATATCCGGGATAGTCCAGCGCCAGCGGCCGCCTGGCCTCCGCCATGGGCACGCCCACCACGTGAACAGGCGTCGGGGGGATGTGTGGGGCGCGTTCGCGCGGCATGCCCATCAGTTCCAGGCAGGCGTTGTCCACCTCCGCCATGTCTGTCCCCGCGACCAGGATGCCCATGTCCACCGGCGTGCCGAAGCGCCACGGTCCCAGCCCCTCCAGCGCCACGATGCCGTCCACCACCGTCAGGTGCGGCTTGGCGACGCGGGCCAGGGCTGGAATGGCGCGATCCAGGCCGATCTTGTGGAACCGCTTCTTGTCGGCCTCGGTGAGCAGGCCCTTCTGATTCTTCATGCCCAGCGTTACACCGGTCTGGATGTGGGTCTTCATCTTGGCGACGTTGATGTACTCGTGGGTCTGGAGGAGGGCGGGGAGGCGGAGTTTGCCGAATTCCCACTCCACCTCCACGCGGGGCGCGTCGTTGAGGTCCACCAGTTGCGCCCCGTAGCGGCGGGCCAGGTCGGCGTAGCCCGTGCGCTTGAACGCCTCCATGGCCGAGCGGCCCACGATGGCCCCTTCGCCGATGACGATGGGGCGGCCCGCCAAGTAGCGCAGCAGGGCCTCCACCACGGCGGGGTCGGTGAACAGGCCGATGCCCGGCGGGCCGTAGTCGGGCAGGTTGGGCTTGATGAACACGGCCTCGCGGCTGGGCTTGTATGCGATTAGGTCCAGCGCCTGGGCCAGGGCGTCTGCGGCCTGGTCCAGGCTGCTGCGCACGATGGCGACGGTCATGTGTCCCTCAGGAAGACGCGAACCAGGTTGACGCTGGAGAAGTGCCCGCCGGTCAGGTAGGTTAGCGAGCCTTCTCGGCCGAACAGGGTGCGGGCGATGCGCTTCTCATCCCACCCGCGGGCGAGGAGTTGCCGTATCCGCTCGTGCAGTTGCTCCAGGTAGGCGATCTTGTCCAGGATTTCCTGACGCGGGTTCTGGCGGACGCTGCCGCTGCCCGGGAACAGGTACGAGATGTCCAGCGCCGCGAGGCGACGGAGCGACTCCAGCGTGGCGCGGATGTCATAGTCGGGGCGGTATGCGCGGTCCCGTCCGCCGATGAACAGGTCGCCGGTGAACGCCCAACCCATGTTCGGCTCGTAGATGACGAGGTGGTCGGGGCTGTGGCCCG
>JARYMK010000162.1 GCA_029907165.1 Anaerolineae bacterium | reverse complement strand
GGGGCGCACGAGTTCATCAGCCAACTGCCTTACGGCTACCACACCGAGGTGCAGGAAGGAGGCGCCATCCTCTCTACCGGGCAGCGACAGCTCATCGCCTTCGCCCGCGCCCTGCTGGCCGAGCGCGGCCTGCGGCCCCAGGATGTGGACCTGTGGGAAATCAACGAGGCGTTTGCCGCGGTGCCCCTCATCTGCATCCGCGAACTGGACATTGACCCCGAGCGCGTCAACGTCAACGGCGGCGCGGTCGCCATCGGCCATCCGGTCGGCGCTACGGGCGCGCGCATCCTGATGACGCTCGCCTACGAGATGCGGCGGGGTGGGGCGGCCCTGGGCGTGGCGACCCTGTGCGGCGCGGGGGCCAATGGCGCGGCCGTCCTGCTGGCGTCCGGGCCCGATGTGCTGCGCAAACGCGCAAAGGCTGGCGCATCGGCCAAGCCCCGCACGCGCGCCGCGAAGTCCGGCCCGCCGCCGCTCCGATTCGCCCTGTTTGACCTGGACCAGACCTTGTACCCGATGACGTCAGGCCTCATGGACGAGGTGGGCCGCCTCATCAAGCAGTACATGCGCGAGCGGTGCGGCTTTGCCGAGGCCGACATCGTGGCGCTGCGCGACCGCTACTTCCACGA
The DNA here is from genome assembly GCA_029907165.1 of Anaerolineae bacterium. Taxonomy (GTDB): domain Bacteria; phylum Chloroflexota; class Anaerolineae; order DTLA01; family DTLA01; genus DTLA01. The sequence goes on along the minus strand of JARYMK010000162.1, from coordinate 5,958 downwards.
GTACGGCACCACCCTGCGCGGCCTCATGCTCCACCACGGCGTGGACCCCGACGACTACCTGGCCTACGTCCACAACCTGCCACTGGAGCAGTTCATCGCGCCCAATCCCGCGCTGGACCAGGCCCTGGCTGCGCTCCCGCTGACCAAAGTCGTGTTCACCAACGCCAGCGAGGCCCACGCCCGCCGCGTGCTAGAACTCCTCGGCGTGGAGCACCACTTCTCTGCCATCATAGACATCAAGGCCACTCATTATGTAAATAAGCCGGACCCGGAAGCCTATCAGCATGCGCTGGCACTGCTGGGCGCGCGCGCCGAGGAGTGCCTGCTCCTGGACGACATGCCGCGCAACCTGGTGCCCGGGCGGGCGATGGGGATGACCACCGTTCTCGTGGGCAGCGACGACCCCGACGACGCCGATTTCGCCATCCCGCGAATAGAGGACCTGCCGCGCATCACGGCGCTGCTGGACGGGCGGCTGCCGAGCAGGGTGGAGGGAACGACATGACGGACAAGACCTGCTCCCTCGCCCAGGCCATTGCGGCCGTCGCGCCCGGCAGCACCCTCGCCGTCGGCGGCCTCATGCTCCATCGCCGACCCATGGCCGCCGTGCGCGAACTCATCCGCGCCCGCATCGGTGGCCTGACCTTGCTGGGCGCGACCCTGGGCCTGGAGGCCGACCTGCTCGTGGGCGCGGGCCTGGCGCGGCGCGTGCGCACCTGCTACTTCGGCCTGGAAGCCTTCGGCCTGGCGCCCATGTTCACCCGCGCGGCATCCGAGGGCGCGCTGGAAATCGTAGAGGAGACCGAGACCAGCATCGCCTGCGGCCTGCGGGCGACCCTCGCCCGCGTCGGCTTTATCCCATCGCCCGCGTGGGTGGGCACCGACTTCCTGCGCGTGCGGCCCGACGTGCGCACCGTCGCCGACCCGTACACCGGCGAGACCTGCATCGCCTTCCCGGCCATCGCGCCCGATGTCGCCCTCATCCACGCGCTGGAAGCCGACCCGATGGGCGACGCCATCCTGGGCGGCAACCTGGCCGTGGACTGGGAACTCAGCCTGACGGCGCGAACCGTCATCGTAACCGCCGAGCGCGTGGTGCCGCGCCTGTCGGCCGAAGCCGACCTGCTGGGCCAGCGCGTAACCCACGTGGTGGAAGCGCCCCGCGGCGCTGCGCCCACATCCTGTTACCCGCTGTACCCGCTGGATGCCGAGGCCATCCTGGCCTACGTGGACGCTTGCCAGTCTGACCGATTCCAACAGTTCTTGAGCGCGTGGCTGGAGACATGAAACCCGAATTCACGCCCGACGAAATCATCGCCACATGCATCAGCCGGCGGCTCCGCGATGGCGACATCGTGGTGCAGGGGTTGTCCACGCCCCTGACTCTGGCCGGCTACATCCTCGCCAAGTGCACCCACGCGCCCAACCTGGTGCTGGCCTCGGCGGTCGGCATGGCGGTTACCCTGGACTGGCAGCCCCTGTCGCTGGTGCGCGACGAGGCCATGTGGCTGGACCGCCCGCTACGCCGCATGAACTTCCCGTCCATCTGCCGCGAAATCTTGCCCACGCTGGAGCCGCGCGAATTCCTGCGCCCCGCCCAGGTGGACCGGCGCGGCCACTTCAACAACATCTGCATCGGCGACTGGCGCCGGCCCAGACTGCGCCTGCCGGGCTGCGGCGGCATCGCCGACATCACGCCCATCTACCGACGCGTGGAACTCTACGTCCCGCGCCACGACGCCCGCGTCTTCGTGGAGGCGGTGGACTTCATCAGCGGCGTGGGCCACGTGCCCGACCGCCCCCGTGACTGGTACCTGGTCAGCGACTTGGCGACCTTTGACCTGCACGAGGGCCGCGTGCGGCTCCTCACGCTACACCCGGGCGTGCGGCTGGACGATGTGCAGGCCCGCACTGGGTTCCCGCTGGAAGTCGCGCGTCCGCTGGGCGAGACCGAGCCGCCCACCGCCGAGGAGTTGCGCTTGCTCCGCGAGGAGATTGACCCCCTGGGCATCCGCAAACTGGAGACCTTGGGCGGCGCCGCGCGCGTACACTTGTTGAAAGAAATCATCCACCGGGAGATGCAATCTCAACGGCGAGACTCCCGGACATATCCAACCACTCAATGAGGAGGACCCATGTCGTTACCCATTCAGCCTGTGGAAACCGAAGTTACCACCAACTGGGATGCCAAACTGGCCAGCCGTGCGGTCAAGATGACCAGTTCGGTCATCCGCGAACTGCTCAAACTCACCGAGAAGCCCGACATCATCTCGTTTGCCGGCGGGCTTCCTGCTGCCGAACTGTTCCCCATCCGCGAGTTCCGCGAGGCGTGCGAGTACGTCCTTACCACCAACGGCAGCAAGGCGCTGCAGTACGGTGCGACCGAGGGATACACGCCCCTGCGCGAGTATCTAAGCGAGAAGATGCAGAAGTACGGCGTCCCCGCCGAGGTGGAGAACATCATCATCACCAACGGCTCGCAGCAGGCGCTGGACCTCATCGGCCGCATCTTTCTGGACAAGGGCGACGTGGTCATCACCGAGCGCCCCACATACCTGGGCGCGCTCCAAGCCTGGCGCGCCTACGAGCCACAATTCGCCACGGTCCCCTTGGACGACGACGGCATGTGCGTGGACCAACTGGAGCCTGTCCTGAAAGCGCACCAGGGCAAGGTCAAGTTCATCTACGTCCTGCCCAACTTCCACAATCCGGCGGGGACCACCCTGCCCCTGGAGCGCCGCATAGAGTTGGTGCACCTGGCGGCCAAGTACGGCGTGCCCATCATTGAGGACGACCCCTACGGCGAATTGCGCTTTGAAGGCGAGGACATTACCCCCATAGAGACGCTGCACAAGGAGAACGTCATCTACCTGAGCACGTTCTCCAAGACCCTGGCCCCAGGCATCCGCATCGGCTGGGTTACCGCGCCGTCCAAGATCATCGGCAAACTGGTGCAGGCCAAGCAGGGCGCGGACCTGCACACCGGCGTCTTCGTCCAGATGGTGGCCCACGACATCTGCAGCCGTGGTCTGCTCCGTAGCCACGTCAAGAAGGTGCGGGAGGCGTACCTGGAGCGCCGCGACGCCATGCTCCACGCCATGGAGGAGTACTTCCCCAGCGGCGTAACATGGACCCGGCCCCAGGGCGGCTTGTTCCTGTGGGTGCGCCTGCCCCCGCAGATTGACACCACCGAGTTCATGAAGACCGCGCTGGAGGAGAAGGTGGCCTATGTGCCCGGCGCCGCGTTCTACCCGGATGAGGGCGATCACAACGCCATGCGCCTGAACTTCTCCTACTGCCGTCCGGAGATCATCCGCGAGGGCATCCAGCGCCTGGCCCGCGCCATCATGCGCGAATTCGGATGAGTGCTCTCCGCGAGCGCCTGCGCGTTCGCATCGTTCGTTGAACCCACCAACTACTGCCAGCAAGGAGGTCAAGGATGGAACTGAAGGTCATTGAGGAAAAATGCACAGCGTGTGGCACCTGCCAGGTGGTCTGCCCATTCGGAGCCATTGAGGTCAAGGGGAACGTGGCCGTGGTGTACGAGACGTGCGTCTCCTGCGGCATCTGCGTGGAGGCGTGCCCCGAGCAATGCCTCGTCCTCGGCGAACTGCCCACCACCGGCGTGCGGCTGGAGGACTACCGCAACGTGTGGGTCTTCGCCGAGCAGCGCGACGGGATGCTCACCAGGGTCGCCCGCCAACTCATGGGCAAGGCCCGCGAACTGGCCGACACGCTGGGCGCCAAGGCCATCGCCGTGCTCTTGGGCCACAACGTGGACAATCTGGCCCAGGAACTCATCTGGTACGGGGCCGACGAAGTGTTCCTGGCCGATCACCCGCTGCTGGAGCACTACCGCACCGACGCCTACACCAAAGTCTTCGCCAACCTGGTGCAGGAGAAGAAGCCGGAGATCGTCCTCTTCGGCGCGACGCACATCGGCCGCGACCTGGCCCCTCGCGTGGCCCAGCGCCTGCACACCGGCCTCACCGCCGACTGCACCGGCCTGGACATTGATGAGAGCGAGCGGCTCCTGCTCCAGACGCGACCGGCCTTTGGCGGCAACATCATGGCTACCATCGCCTGCCCGCGCCACCGCCCGCAGATGGCCACCGTGCGCCCGGGCGTCATGCGCGCCCTGCCCGAGGACAAATCCCGCACGGGCGAAATCACCCGCGTGGAGGTGGACCTGTCCGAGACCGACCTGATGACCAAGATTCTGGAAATCGTCAAGGAAGGCAAGCACACGGTGGACCTGGAGGATGCGAAGGTCATCGTAACCGGCGGGCGCGGACTGGGCGGCCCCGATGGGTTCAAACTCATTGAGCAACTGGCCGCCCTGCTCGGCGGGGCCGTGGGCGCTTCCCGCGCAGCAGTGGACGCAGGCTGGATTTCCCACGACCATCAGGTGGGCCAGACCGGCAAGACCGTCCATCCGGAACTCTACATTGCCTGCGGCGTCTCTGGCGCCATCCAGCACCAGGCCGGCATGAAGGAAGCCAAGTACATCATCGCCATCAACAAGGACCCGTCGGCGCCCATCTTCCAGATCGCCGACTTCGGCGTTGTGGGCGACCTGTACAAGGTGATTCCCGCCCTCATCAAGGAGATTGAGGCGGCCACCGCAGGAACGGCTGTGTAGTCTACGTGCGACGCATCGCGCTAGCAGGTGCGTCGCACGCCTGGATTGCGCCGCACGGGAGCGGTGCGTCGCGCTCGTGGCGCACCGCTCCGGGGGGTTTGTCAGCAAGGAGGCCACGTGCCGGTGGCGGAAGTCGTAACCCGCTTCCGAGTTCGGTACGCCGAAACGGACGCGATGGGCATCGTGCACCATTCGCAGCACGCCATCTGGTTTGAGGCCGGGCGCGCCGATTTCTTCCGCGCCGCCGGCATCTCCTACGCCGCGTGCGAGGCCAGGGGCGTCTTCCTGCCCGTCAGCGAACTCTACGTCCGCTTCTCCCACTCGGCCTTCTACGACGAAGAGGTGGCCGTGCACACGCGCCTGACGGAAATCCGAAGCCGGGGCCTCACCTTCCAGTACGAGGTGCGCAACGCCGCCGACGTGCTCCTTGCGACGGGCCACACCCGCCACATCTGCGTCAACCAGAACCGAGAAGTGCAAACCATCCCGATATGGCTTCGTCAAATCCTGAGCGGAGGGGGCAACGTCCCATGACATCGCCGCGCGTCTCCGAAAGCACGCTCCGCGTGCGCTTCGCCGAAACCGACGCCCAGGGCATCGTGTACTACGCCAACTACTTCGTCTGGTTTGAGGTAGGGCGCGTCAACTATTTGCGCGAGATCGGGTTTGACTTCCGCGAACGCGAACGGCAGGGCATCTCGTTCGTCATCGCCGAGGCGCGCTGCCGTTATCTCGCCTCGGCCCGCTTTGACGACCCCATCCTTATCCGTACGTGGATCAGCCAGGTGCGTCAGCGCAGTTTCACCTTCTCGCACCACGTCCTCAACCAGGACATGGGCACCCTCTTGGCCGAGGGCGAGACCGTGCAGGTGATGATGGATCCCAAGACGTTCAAGCCTATTCCAATCCCTGAGGAGTTCCGCAGGAGACTGTTGCTGGAGCAGAACCCGTGATCCAGACCGAGCAGATAGACAGCGTCATCAAGTTCCGCCTCGCCAGGGACTTCCTGGGACGTCCGGCCTACTGGACGGCGGCCTACTTCGCCGATGGCCTGCTGGTGGACACAGGCTGCCACTTCACCGCTCGCGAACTCTGCGCGGCGCTGCGCTGCCACAATGTGCGCTACATCGTGAACACCCACCACCACGAGGATCACATCGGGGCCAACGCCGAAATCGCCCGCGAGCACGGCGCCACCATCTATGCCCACCCGCTGGCGCTGCCCTACCTGCGCGACCCGACCCTCATCGGCCTGCAACTGTATCGGCGCATCTTCTGGGGATGGCCTGCGCCTTCGGAGGGCCGCGAAGCCCCGC
>JARYMK010000161.1 GCA_029907165.1 Anaerolineae bacterium | reverse complement strand
GCCTTCAGCCAGACAAGGACGGTTTTGTCCGGCTGTCCATCGCCGAGTTCAGTCTGTGAAGTAGCACCATTGGTTAGGTAGAGTATCGGTAGGTTTCCCTGCGCTGCACCCGCGAGGCTGCGTCGGCATGGGACGCCATGCCGCACAATCCTAGGTAATTAGGAGGAAGCGATGAAACTCATCATCAGCATCGTGAACTCGGATGACGCACGGCCTCTCGTGGACCAACTTCTCCGCAAGGGGCACCGCGCCACCGTCATCAGCACCACGGGTGGCTTCTTGCGCGAAGGGAACGCCACGATCCTGGTCGTAACGGAGGACGAGAAGGTGCCGGAGGTGCTGGCCACCGTCCGCGAGAACTGCCACACGCGCACGCAGTTCGTGAACCCCCTGCCGCCCGTGATGGAGCCGGGCGAATTGTACATGCCCACGCCGGTGGAGGTGCAGGTGGGCGGAGCCACGGTATTTGTCCTCAATGTGGAACAGATGGCGAGGTTCTAGTCGGCGTCTATGGATGGCTCGCTCGCATCGCCCAGTCCCAGGTCGGGCATTTCTTGTTCAATCTGCTCGGGGGTCTGGCCGGCCTCCAGTCGGTCCACGACCTCCTCAAATTCTTCGCCCGCGTCCTCGCCGATTTCCTTGCTCATCTTGCGCATCCAGCGGGCGATGCTCTTGGGGTCGTTCTCGTCTAGGTCGCCCAGGCTGTCGGCATCCATGAGGGAATCCAGGCGCGCTTCCTCGGAGCGCAGGACGGCGACCCGCGAGACCAGGCGGGTCAGGTTGACCCCTCCGCAGCGGGGGCAGCGGGGCTGTCCTGTCTCTGCCTCGGCTAGGGTGCGCCAAAGGATGGAAACACGCCGTTTGCAGTCATGACATCGGTATTCGTAGATTGGCATACGGCCCTCCGGATTCGTCAGGTCGTTATCCGCGGTTTATATTACCCAGAGGGCCATCGGCAGGCAAGTGCGTAGGGGCACGTTGGGCGCAACGCGCATGTGCGACGTACCTGTGGGTTGGGTCGCACGCGAAGATGCCATGTCAGAAGTCGGCTGGTAGCGGTCATTACGAGGGCTCAGAGTTCTGTAGGGCGACGCATCCGTTGCCCCCTGCCCCTCTGATTGACATTCCCTAATCGGCGTAGCCGAGGGGTGGTTTCACGGCCATTTGCAGTTTGCGATCATCGGCTGATAGGAGGTTTCCATGCGGGCGGAGATGTTACATATCGGTTTCGGTGGGATTGTCGCGGCCAACCGCATCCTGGCCATCGTCAGCCCCGACTCGGCCCCGGTCAAGCGCATGATCCGCGAGGCCAACGATGCGGGCCGCATCATTGATATGACCTACGGCCGCCGCACCAAAGCGGTCATCGTGCTGGACACGGGACACCTGGCGCTGGCCGCGCTGCAGCCTGACACCATTGTGGGGCGCTTGCGGCAGCAGCGCGAGAAGGAGGCGGAGTGAGCATCCATCCGGCCCCCAACAGGGCACTTGTTCCCTCTGCACCGCCGCTGGTGGTGGTCATCTCCGGCCCATCGGGCGTGGGCAAGGACACGGTCGTGCGCCGCATGGAGGAGATGGGCTATCCATTCCATTTCGTCGTTACGGCTACCAGTCGCCCGCGTCGCGAGAACGAGGTGGACGGCCGCGACTACCACTTTGTAACCAGTGCCCAGTTTGAGGAGATGATCCGCAACGACGAGTTGCTGGAGCACGCCATCGTGTACGGCCAGTACAAGGGCATTCCCAAGGCCCACATCCGCGAGGCGCTTGCCAGCGGCAAGGATGTCATCCTGCGGATAGACGTGCAGGGCGCGGCCACCGTCCGCCGCCTGATTCCGGATGCCGTTACCATCTTCCTCACGGCAGATTCCGAGGAAGAACTGTTCCGCCGCCTGCGCACGCGCAAGACCGAAGACCCAGAGCAATTGCGCAGGCGCATGGAGACCGCGCGCGAAGAGATGAAGCATCTGCCCGAGTTTGACTACGTAGTGGTCAATTCCGACTGTCATCTGGACGACGCCGTGCGCACCATCGTCGCCATCATCACGGCGGAGAAGTGCCGCACCCACCCGCGCCGCGCCCATCTGTGAGGACCGCCATGCAGCCCCCGACCGAAGAGTCCGCTGCCCCCGCCCCGACCCCGCCGCGAACGGTCTCGCTGCCGCTGCCCATGGTCAGGCCCATCGTCGTGTGGGCGATCCTCGTCGTCAACGTACTGGTCTTCCTGGCGATGACGCTATCCGGCGGCTCTGAGAACACCGACGTTCTCGTGCAGTTCGGCGCGAAGGTGAACGGGCGCATTGCGGCGGGCGAATACTGGCGGTTCCTGACGCCGATTTTCATCCACATTGGCGCCATGCACCTGGCGTTCAACTCGTATGCCCTGTACGCCCTGGGCACGGAAGTGGAGCGCCTGTTCGGCAACGCGCCATTCATCGTCCTGTACCTGCTGTCGGGGTTCGCGGGCGTCGTTGCCAGTTTTGCCTTCAACGAGCACCTGTCGGCGGGCGCGTCGGGGGCCATCTTCGGACTGGTGGGGGCGCTGGGCTACTTCTTCGCCCGCTACCGCAATCTGCTGGGACAAGCCGGACGGCGGCAGTTGATCAACATCGTGCTGGTCGCCGCGTACAACCTGGCGTTTGGGTTCCTGTACCCTGGCGTGGACAACCACGGCCATCTGGGTGGGCTTGTCGCGGGCGTGGCGCTGGGCTGGGCGCTCTGCCCCGACTACGCCATCCAGCGCGACCTGGACGGGCTGCCCGTGCGGGTGGTGAACATGCGCACGCGGCAGCGGCGGCTGCTCCTCACGCTGCCGCTCCTGGCGGTGCTGATCGTGGGCGCGGGGGCCGCCGTCCGGGTGCAGCGCGATTCCTTCGCCGTCCGCATGGAATGGGGCGTGGATCGCCTGGATTCGGGCGATCTGGACGGCGCGCGGGCCGATTTCGCCCGTGCCGTGCAGGCGCGGCCTGACTCCGCCGAAGGGTACTTCATGCTGGGGTACGTGCAGTTCGCGCAAGAGGACTACACGGGCGCGGCCGCCTCGTTTGAGAAGGCCGTGGCCCTGCGCGGGGACTGGAGCGAGGCGCGGTGGAACCTGGCCCTGGCCTACGTGCGGCTGGGGCAATATCAAGACGCCGCGCGCCATCTGCAAGTGTACCTTTCCCTCGCCGGCTCCGAGGCAGAGCGGAGGGAAGCGCAGCGCCTCCTGGGCGAGTTGGGCCAGTACCGCTAAGCGCAGAGGCGTTGCTACGGTTATGTCGTAAGGAGGGAGGATATGGCTGGCGAAACCGTGCGTCATTCGGTCATCGCGGGCACCTGGTACCCGGGCTCGCCACCGCAGTTGAGGCGCATGATAGACGGGTTTGTGGAGAAGGTGCCCCCTGTGGAAATCCCTGGCCGCCTCGTAGCCCTCATCGCGCCCCACGCCGGGTACATCTACTCGGGTTCTGTGGCCGCCCACGCCTACGCCCTCGTGCGCGGGCGCACCTACGATTTGGTCGCCGTCGTGTCGCCCGTGCACCGCATGTGGATGGGGCACATCGCCTCCACCAGCGCCGACTTCTACGAGACGCCCCTGGGCCGCGTGCGCGTGGATCACGAGGCGCAGGACGCGCTGGACAAAGAGGTTTCCCTGCATTACGTTAGCCAAGACAACGAGCACTCGCTGGAAATCCAGTTGCCGTTCCTGCAACACCTGCTGGCGGGCGAATTCGCGCTCCTGCCCGTCATGATGGGATCGCAGGAGTGGGACACGTGCGAGACGGTGGCGCGCGGCCTGGCGAAGGTGTTGGAGGGCCGCAACGCGCTGCTGGTCGCCAGCACCGACCTGTCGCACTTCCATTCGCAGTTGCAGGCCCAGCGGTTGGACCGCGTCGTGGTGGACAAGGTGAACGCCTTTGACCCGGAAGGCCTTGCCCGCGAACTGGCGTCGGGGAAGACGGAAGCGTGCGGCGGCGGGCCCGTTGTGGCAACGCTCTTGGCGGCCAGGCAACTGGGTGCGACTCAGGCCCGCGTGCTGAAGTACGCCACGTCCGGCGACGTTACGGGCGATTACAGCGGCGTGGTGGGGTACATGGCCGCGGCCATCTTCGCCGCCTAGCCATCGGTTGGGGGCGCGACCCCCGCGTGGAGCAAAATGCCGGAATTCGCAGAGGTTGCCGTCAATCAGACGCTGCGCCGGACGCGCTCGTCCGAACTGGCCGTGCCGGAGGTCTTCGCCCCCTCGTCGCACGGGATTTTCCACTACCGCATCCCGCCGCACCTGGCCGGCGTGGTCAGCGTGGGGCAGATGGTGTGGGTCCCCTTCGGGCCGCATCGGGTGCACGGGGTCATCCTGGGGTTCTCCGACACCGCCCCCGTGGAGAACGTGCGCGAACTGGACGGCGTCGTGGAAGCCGAGCCTGCACTGTCGCCCGCCCACATCGCCCTGGCCCGCTGGATCAGCGATTTCTACGTGTCGCCGCTGACCGATGCCGTGCGCCTCATGCTGCCCCCTGGCATGAGCCAGCGGCTGGAAACCATCGTCCGCCTGAAGGCAAGCCCGCCCTGGCCGGACGACCTCACCGCCGAGCAGAAGGCCCTGCTGGACTACTTGGCGCGGCGCAGCCCCCGCAGATGGGCACTGCTGCGTCGGCGGTTTCCCCCGTCGGACCTGCGGCGCGGCGTCAAGGCGTTGGAGCGCCGGGCGCTGGTGGCCCGCGAGAAGCAACTGGCCCCACCGAAAGCCCAGCCCCGCACTGAACGGTACGTGCGCCTCACGGCCACCGAGGCGCAGATTGCATCGGCGTTGCCGCGCCTGGGCCGCTCCACCGCCGCTTCGCGCCTTCTGGCGCTGCTGGCCCAGAGCGACGAGCCGGTCTGGCCGCTGGACAGGGCATGCGAGCAGGTAGACGCCTCGCCCGCCGTCGCGCAGCGGTTGGCCGCCGAGGGCTGGGTGGCGCTGCAACCCCGGCGGACGCTCATCGTGTTGGACCGCGCCGCGGCGGACGTCCGGCCCACGCGCGCTGCCTACGGGGCCGTGCTGGACTTTCTGCGGGCAAAGGGCGGCGTTGCGGAACAGGATGCCCTGATGCGCGAAGTCGGCGTGTCCACCGCCGTCATCCACACGCTGGTGGAGAAAGGCTGGCTGCGGCGCGTGGACGAGGCACCGCGCATCCATCTGGCCGTGCCCCGCGAGAAGGCGCTGGAGCGCGTCGCGGAGATTCAGGGCGTGGCGAAATACCGCGCCATCCTGTCGGTACTCCAGCAGGCGACGGAACCGCTGTGGCTATCGTGGGTCTATGCGGAGACCGACTGCACCCTGGACGACATCCGCGCGCTGGAAGAGCAGGGGCTTGTGCAAATCGGCTACAAAGACGTGGAGCGGTCGCCCCTGGCAGACCGTCTTTTCCCGCCGGAGCCGCCGCCCATTCTGACCCCTGACCAGGAGCGGGTCTGGCAGGGCGTGCGGGAGGCCATGCGCGCCGAGGGGAGCCGGGTGGTGCTCCTGCACGGCGTTACCGGGAGCGGCAAGACCGAAATCTACCTGCGGGCGCTGGAAGAGACGCTGCGCACCGGCAAGCAGGCCATCGTCCTGGTGCCGGAAATCTCGCTGACGCCCCAGACGGTGCAGCGGTTCGCGGCGCGGTTTCCGGGCAAGGTTACGGTGCTGCACAGCGGCCTGTCCGAGGGCGAGCGGTTTGACCAGTGGCAGGGCGTGCGGGCGGGCAAGTACACGGTGGTTGTGGGCGCGCGGTCGGCCCTGTTCGCGCCGGTGCGGCGGCTGGGACTCATTATCCTGGACGAGGAGCACGATCCGTCGTACAAGAACGACCACACGCCCCGCTATCACGCCCGCGACGTGGCGGTGCAACTGGGGCAACTGACCGGCGCGACGGTGATCCTGGGCAGCGCCACGCCCGATGTGGTTACGTACACCCTGGCCAAGCAGGGGCGCTACCGACTGCTGGAACTCCCCCAGCGCATCCTGTGGAGCCGCCAGCGCATGGAGCAAGCCCGAAAAGGGCTACCTGCGCCACGCCCCCAGGAAGCAGGCGCGGCGACGGTGCTGTTCAGCGACCTGCCCCGCGTGGAAGTGGTGGATTTGCGGCGGGAACTGCTGGAGGGGAACCGCAGCATCTTCAGCCGCGCGCTCCAGGCCGCCCTGCGCGAGACGTTGAGCGCCGGCCAGCAGGCGATCCTGTTCTTGAATCGTCGCGGCGCGGCCTCGTTCGTCATCTGCCGCGACTGCGGCTACGTGGTCCAGTGCCGGCGCTGCGAACTGCCGCTCACGTACCACAGCGCGGCCAGCGCCCTCATCTGCCACCACTGCAACCATCGCGAACCCGCTCCCACCACCTGCCCCGCCTGCGGTAGCGCGCGCATCCGCTACTTGGGCGTGGGCACGCAGCGGGTGGAAGAGGTTGTCAAGGAGATGTTCCCCAGCGCGCGCACCCTGCGTTGGGACCGCGACACCGCCCGCCAGCCCAGGGCCTACGACGAATTCCTGGAGCATTTCATCCGGGGCCGCGCCGACATCCTCATCGGGACGCAGATGATCGCCAAGGGGCTGGATTTGCCCCGCGTTACGTTGGTGGGCGTCATCAGCGCCGACACGGCGCTGTACCTGCCCGACTTCCGCGCCGCCGAGCGGA
>JARYMK010000160.1 GCA_029907165.1 Anaerolineae bacterium | reverse complement strand
CCAGGAGCATTCCTACGTGCCCGACATGTGGCGACGCATTCACCCGCCCGACGTGCTCATCTTCCTGGACGCGGAGTATGAGACGGTGATGCGGCGGCGGCCCAATCCGCTGATGACGCCGCGGCTGTACGCAGACATGCGCGAGCGCGTGCAGCACGCCCGCGAACATGCAGACCTGGTCATCGCGACCGATGGCCTGGATGAGGAAGGCGTGTTCCGCGAGGCCGCAAGGTATTTGACACGACTATTGCCGTAGGCTATAATGGGCCGCACCAAGAAATGGCTTCAGACAATCAGGGCTCCTGGGAGCCGCGTGCCAAGGAGCCCTGGTTTGTGTTGAAGAACTTGAGTCGGGAACACCATCCCGGCTGAGGAGGAGAAGCACTTCATGAGGGATCGGAATTTTAACTTGCTGATTCTCATCATCCTCATTGCGGCATTGGCCATCTGGATTGACTGGCCAAGCCACAACACCCTGAAATTGCCGCTCATCAAGGGGACGCGCGACATCTCCGTGCGCCTGGGCCTGGACCTGCAGGGCGGCACGCAGGTGCTGTTGGAAGCCGACGTGCCCGAGACGACTCCGCCGAGCGCTGATGCTATGGAAGCCGCGCGCACCATCGTGGAGAACCGCGTCAACGGCCTCGGCGTTACGGAGCCGCTGGTGCAACTCCAGGGCGACCGCCGCATCATCGTAGAACTCCCCGGCATCAAGGATCCCGACCAGGCCATCGCGACGTTCCGTCAGACCGGCCTGTTGGAGTTTATTGACTCCGAGACATTCATTGAACCCGGCACGGTGGTGAAGACGACGTTCGGCACTTCTGCGACGGAGCCGGTTACGCCGACGGTTACGCCGACCACCGAGGCCACCGCCACCGTCGCGCCCACGGGCACGGTTACCGAGACGGGCACGACGACGCCCACGGTCACGCCGACCCCAACGCCGGAGATCATCTACAAAACGGTCATGACCGGCAAAGACCTGAAGAAAGCGGATGTGGGCTTTGACAACATGGGCAAGCCGCTCATCCAGTTTGAGTTGCAGCCCGAGAGCGCCCAACTTTTCGCGGACCACACGGCGGCCAATGTGGGGCGCTACCTGGCCATCGTGCTGGACAAGAAGGTGATTTCGTGCCCGGTCATCAAGTCGGCGATTCCCGATGGCCGCGGCGTGATTGAGGGGAACTTCACGCTGGAGGAGGCGCGCAGCCTGGCGATTCAGTTGAAATACGGCGCGCTGCCGGTCCCGCTCAAGGTTGTGGACAACCGCACGGTGGGTGCAACGCTGGGGTCCGATTCCGTGCGGCAGAGCACGACGGCGGGCATCATCGGCGTCATCGTCGTCCTGCTGTTCATGATTACCTACTACCGCCTGCCTGGGCTTATGGCGGCGCTCGCGCTGATTCTCTACGGGCTGCTCAACTTCATGGTGTACAAACTCATTCCCGTAACGCTGACCCTGCCGGGCATTGCGGGTTTCCTGTTGTCCATAGGTATGGCGGTGGACGCCAACATCCTGGTTTTTGAGCGCATGAAGGAGGAGATCCGCGCGGGGCGCAGCCTGGAAAGCGCCCTGGCGGCGGGGTTTAGCCGCGCGTGGACGTCCATCCGCGACTCCAACATCTCTACGCTCATCACGTGCGCCATCCTGTACATCTTCGGCTCCAACTTCGGGGCGTCCATCGTGAAGGGGTTTGCCATCACCCTGGGGCTTGGTGTGATCATCAACATCTTCACGGCCATCACGGTAACTCGGACGTTCCTGCGGACGCTGTTTGACGCGGTCGGCGAGAAGATTGAAGGCAAGCACTGGCTCATGGGCGTCTGATAGGAACGGACTTGAGGAGGCGTCATGTTTAGTTTCGCGCAAAAACGATACTGGTACTTTCTGATCACGCTGCTCATCCTGATTCCGGGCATCGTGTCCCTTGCGATCAACGGGCTGAAGCCCAGCATTGACTTCACGGGCGGGGCGGCGCTGGAACTGCGATTTGAGAAGCCGGTCCTGCCGACCGAGGTCCGCGACGTCTTCGTGGACGCAGGGTATTCGGATACGTCGGCAACCACCGTGGGCGACGACCGCACGGTGCTCATCCGCATGAAGCAGGTGGACGAGGAGACCAAGGCGCAACTGGTGAAGAAGGTGGAGGAGCGGTTCGGGCCGGTAACGGAATTGTACTTCCGCTCGGTGGGGCCGTCGGTGGGCAAGGAAGTTACCCAGTCGGCGTTCACGGCCATCGGGTTCACGGCGCTGGCGATTGTGCTGTTCATCCTGCTGGCCTTCCGCAAGGTGCCCCATGCGTTCCGGTACGGCGTGTGCGCGGTGGTCGCCATCGTGCAGAACATCCTCGTGGTTACCGGGCTGTTCTCCATCCTGGGCAAGGTGCTGGGGTGGGAGGTGGACGCGCTGTTCCTGACCGCGCTGCTGACGGTCATCGGGTTCAGCGTGCAGGACATCATCGTGGTGTTTGACCGCATCCGTGAGAACATCCCGCGGCGGCGCGGCGAGGATTACGAGACCATCGTGAACCGCAGCGTGCTGGAGACGCTCCACCGGTCGCTGGCGACGCAATTGAACGCCATGTTCGTTCTGCTGGCGATCCTGCTGTTCGGTGGCGCGACCATCAAGCAGTTCATCCTGGTCATGCTGGTTGGGATGCTGAGCGAGACCTACGCTTCGCTGTTCACGGCGGTGCCGCTCCTCGTCGTCTGGGAGAAAGGCGAGATCGGCGCGTTCTTCCGCAGGCTGTTTGGGCGGCGCCCTGCTACTGCCTAAAGCGGCGCTGACATGAACTTCCGGCGGGGCAGGGGGCACCCCCTTGCCCCGCCTTGTTTTTGGGAGGGGACGCGATGGGTCTGATCCTGGTGCGCTACGGAGAGATCGGCCTGAAGGGGCGAAACCGCAACGTGTTTGTTCGGCGGCTGCGGCTTAACATAAAAGATTGCCTGAAACGCAACAACCTGGCGGGGCAGGTGTCGGTGCACGGCCAGCGGCTATATGTGGAGACCGACGCGGTGGAAGCGGCGCTGCCCCATCTCCAGCGGGTCTTCGGGATCGTGTCGCTCAGTCCGGTGCGCTCCGCGCCGCTGGATATGGAGGCCATCACCGCCGAGGCGCTGGCCGTCGCGCGTGGCGCAGGGCTGGGGCCGGGCCGCACCTTCCGCATGGAGGCCCGCCGCGCCTACAAGGGGTTCCCGCTGACCTCACCCCAGATCAACGCCCAGGTGGGCGAGGCGGTCCGCATGGCAACGGGCGCGGGGGTGGACCTGTCGGACGCCGCGGACGTAACGATCGGCGTGGAGATTCGCCGCGAGGAGGCGCTGATTTTCGCGGCGGCGTACCCTGGGCCCGGTGGCCTGCCGCTGAACTCCCAGGGCAGGGTCGTGGCGCTGATTTCGGGCGGGATTGACTCGCCTGTGGCCGCGTGGCTGATGATGAAGCGCGGGTGCGGCGTGGCCCCGCTCCACTTTACCCAGAGCGAGGTGGAAACCGCCAAGGCGTTGGAGAACTGCCAAGTCCTGGACCGATATGCTTACGGGTGGCGCATCAAGCCGCTGGTGGTGAGCCACTACGAGGTCATGGCTCCGATTGTGGAGCGACTCCATGACCTGCGGGCGGAGCGGTGGACGTGCCTGTTCTGCAAGCATGCCATGCTCCGCAGGGCGGCGCGACTGGCCGAGGAAATCGGGGCCCACGCCATCGTTACGGGCGAGAACGTGGGGCAGGTGGCCAGCCAGACGCTCCCCAGCCTGGAGATGATCTCGTTGGGCATCAACAAGCCCATCCTGCGGCCGCTCATCGGCTACGACAAGGTGGACATCATGGCGTTAGCGCGCTCCATCGGCACGTTTGACGTATCCACGCGGGAATCACAGCCGTGTCCCTTCCTGCCGCCGTCGGTGGTTACCCGCCCTGCCATGGACAAGTGGCTGGAGTTGCGGGAGCAACTGGCGGATGTGCTGCCGTAGGTGTACGCACAATCCACGAATCGCATAGCCAACGATCGTGATTCGCGCCTACTCGTGGTTCTTCGCTCTAAACATGTTGGGCTGGCGGATGCGCGAGTAGGTTGACATTTTCCCAACCCACCTTGTATAATGTTTCACGTACCCAGAGCGCAGAGGAAGGTCGCCGATGGTTCTTCCGCGCCCAGCGCAGCGCCTGCCAGGAATCGGATCGCACCACCCGCTTCCGTACGGGGCTGAAACCTTCGTCAGCCCCGAGTGTCCCTGTCGGTTCACTCCCCATCCTGTTTGCTCAAGGAGGTAGCGATGCCAAAGTTTCCGTCTCACGAATGGGTTGTAGCCCTCTGCGAAGCCCTGAACTCCAGCGAGGCCTACGCCGAAGCCGCCAAAAACTGGGAGGGTGATTTCTACTTCATCGTGGAAGCCGGCGGCCCCCTTGCCGAGCAGGCCATTCTCTACATGGATCTCTGGCACGGCAAGTGCCGCGAGGCCAAGGGAATTACGGACCCAGGCGAGAAAAATCCCGCGTTCGTCATGAGCGCCAACTACGACACCTGGGTCAGGGTCATCAAGGCGCAGTTGGACCCCATCCAGGGCCTCATGACCCGCAAACTGAAACTCAAGGGCAACATGACCATGATCATGAAGAACGTCAAGGCCGCCCAAGAGTTGGTCAAGTGCTGCGCCCTTGTGCCCACCGAGTGGGCCTAGCGGGCGGCCTCGCGTTCGCCCCGCCGCATCCTGGCGCTGTTGCTTGAAACCGGGCTCGTAGTCGGGCGCGAGGACGGGAACCCCGCGCCCGACGTCCATCGGCATTGTTCGGGAACAATTCCGTTCTACGGAGGTGTCGCATGTGGTTCTTCCGCAGTCCGCAAATCGTCTTCGGTCCTGAATCGCTGGACTATCTCGTTGAAATTCCCGCCCGCCACGCGCTTATCATCACCGACGCGAACCTGGTACAGTTGGGGCTGGTGAATCTGGTAACGCGCAAGTTGGACCAAGCGGGGGTAACGTACACACTCTTCCCCGAGGTGTGCGCAGAGCCCACGCTGGAACTCGCGCTGCGCGGGGCCGAGGTGGCCCGCGAGGTGAAGCCCGACCTCATCATCGGCCTGGGCGGTGGCTCCGCCATGGACACCGCCAAGACCGTGCGCGTGCTATACGAGCGGCCTGACCTGCCGGTGGACGGCATTAGCCCGCTGGAACCGCTGAACTTGAGCAAGGACATCCGCCTCATCACCATCCCCACCACCAGCGGCACGGGCGCGGATGTGGGCTGGGGCGTGGTCCTCACCGACGAGGCCAGCCATCGCAAACTGGTGCTCGGCTCTCCTGAGGGCCTGGCCGACTTTGCCATCGTGGACCCCGTGTTCACCCTGGACCTGCCGCCTGCCATCACGCGCGACACCGGCATGGACGTCCTGGCCCACGCCATTGAGTGCTTCGTCGGGGCGTGGCGCAACGATTTCACCGACGGCCTGATGATCAAGGCCACCGAACTGGTGCTGACATACCTGCCGCGCGCATGCAAGAACCCCCACGACGAAGAGGCCCGCGAGCACATGCATAACGCCGCCACTATCGCCGGCCTGGGCCTGGGCAACGCCCAAATCGGCATCTGCCACAGCATGGCCCACGCCCTGGGCGGGATGTTCCACGCGCCGCACGGACGGCTCATCGGCATCTGCCTGCCCTACACGCTGGAGTTCGCGGCCAACGGCATGCCCGACAACCTGGCCGCGCTGGCCCGCTACCTGGGCCTGACCACAGCGCCCGGCCAGGAGGGAGCCTACGCGCTGGTGGAGGCCGTCCGCCAGCTGGTGCGCGACACCGGCCACCCGCGCTCGCTCAAGGAAATCGGCATCGGCGAGCGCGAGTTCGCCGAGAGTTTGCCCACGCTCCTGGACAACGCCTCGCAGGACCCGTGCACCATCACCAGCCCGCGCGTGCCCGAGTCCGAGGAGTTCAACGAACTGTTCTGGTGCGTGTACCACGGCAAGCCCGTAACGTTCTGACGCAAGCGGTCTCCGCGCGCTCCGCGGTGAATGGAGAGAGGCATTTATCACCTCAGAGAACGCAGAGAGCGCAGAGAATTCAAGATCAATCTCTGCGGTCTCTGCGTGCTCTGCGGTGAAAGAAAAGTTAAGGAGGGTGCTGACGATGGGTGGCTACATGGGCAAGATTCTGCGCGTGAACCTCACGACGGGTGAGATGCGCGACGAGGCGACGAACCTGCACTGGGCCGAGCAATTCATCGGTGGGGCGGGGCTTGCCGCGCGCTACCTGTGGGAACACGTTACACCTGACACAGACCCCCTGGGGCCGGACAATCCCCTTATCTTCATGACCGGCCCGCTGACGGGCACGGCTGCACCCTCGTGCGGGCGGTTTGTGGTCTGCGCCCGCTCGCCGCTCACCGGTCTGTGGGGCGAGTCCAACTCCGGCGGGTTCTGGGGCCCCGAGTTGAAATTCGCCGGCTACGACGGCATTGTCATCACGGGGCGCGCAGCCGAGCCGGTGTACCTCGCCATCGCCGACGGCAAGGCGGCCCTGAAACCGGCGTCGCACCTGTGGGGGCTGGACGCCTACGAGACGCAGCGCCTGGTCAAGGAGGAGGTGGGCGACCGGCGGGCGCGTGTAGCCTGTATCGGCGCGGCGGGCATCACCTTTAAGTCCTACATCCTGAACATGAACGCCGAATCTTACCGCTTAAAACAACGGGAGAAGGTA
>JARYMK010000015.1 GCA_029907165.1 Anaerolineae bacterium | reverse complement strand
ATGCCCAGCGCCAGCAGCGTGAACGGCAGCGCGATGAGGTGCGCGTGCAAATCTGCGAACAGGAATGTGAAGAACGGGAACTCGTTGACCGTGTCGGGAATCGTGCGGGTCGCGTTCCAGAACCACCACTCGCGCGCGAACCCCAGCGACGCGCCCGAAAGCACCTTCCACAGCCCCGTGAGCACCCGGACGACCGGCACCAGCCCCGGGATGCTGCTCTTGAACTCGGGCACGCCCAGCCGCATCAGGCCCCCGACGATGAGGTTCATGTTGCCCAGGTTGCCGAAGAACACCACGAATGCCACGCCCAGGAGCCCGTACAGCCACCCGTGGATGCGCGTGCCCATGGCGCCGCGGACGCGCTCGGGCAGCAGGTGGTACGTTACCGTGAACGCCCCCAGGCCCGTCAGCGCCGCCAGCAGGGGCACCGCCAGGTTGAAAGCCACCCACGGCACAATGCCTGTGAACTTGGTGAGGGTGCCCACGATAATCTGGCCCCAGTAGTAGTAGTTCATGTAGCCGCCCGCGAACCACGGGTCATAGGGCGGGAACGTGGTGCTCTTGATCACCGCGTTGAGGTACGCGAACTCCATCGGCTTCTCGCCGCCCAGGTAATTGTGCCAGAGGTCGGGGTTGCCCCAGCGCACCAGGAGCCAGGCGAAGAATAGCACAAGGAAAATCCCCTCCACGGCTACCAGGTGCCGCCACCGCTCTCGCAAGAACTGTCGTAGGGCCTGCCGCTCCAGATACCCCACGGCGCTCGCCACGACCACGAGCAGCAACAGCGCCATGCCGATGGTCAGCCGCGTGAACCAGGCGATCCTCAGCGCCACCAAAATCCAACTGACGAACACGAACAGGAGGATACCGAACGTCTTGGACAGCGCATATCCGCGGTCGGTCATGTGGCGAAATAGCGGGAAACCGATGAGGAATCCCAGCACGCCGAGCAGTTCCACCAGCAACAGCCACACCAGCGTGGGGACGCGGTTGACCCATGAGTTGGGGTTGAAAATCTCGCGCCACGTGCCGCCCTGCTGCTGGATGGCCAAATCCTCGGGGCTCAGCAGGAGCGTCTTGAACTTGGATGCCTGCTTTGCCGTGTAGTGCGGGATCGCGTTCCAGTTGGCGGGGGCGATGGCCGCGGCGATCTGCTCCGCCGTGATCGGCTCCACCTTCTGGAACAGCAGCACCTTGGCGTGGTCGTACACTGTGAACGCTTCTTCGGACCTGTCGTCGTTGAAGACTATCCCGTCCAGTTGTGGGTACGACGTGAATTCGCCCACGAGTTTGAACCCCAGCCTGCCCGCGAACAGCAACTCGTAGAACTCGGTCGCCATGGGGAAGCGGGCCGCCATTCGGGGGATGGACCCGTAGCCACGCTGGCTGGTGAAGCAGATGTAGTCGGCCTCGGTCAGCATCTCCTGGAAGTGGCGCAACTTGTCGGGGCTTTCGTCGTCGTACACCCGCAGTTCGGGGATGTTGTAGTTGCGGAAGGGATCCCGCCCCGGCTCGCTGAACGGCACCTTCGGGTCATCGTAGGTCTCCTGCAGGATGGTGCTGCTCTCGGCGATGAGCGACGCGCCGTCGGTAACCGAGACCTTGGCCACGTAACGCACGCCCGGCGCCATGGTCAGGCCGCTCATCTCCAGCCGATAGGCGCGCCCCTTGCCATCGGCATCGGGCGGGAAGACGCCGCTCAACTCCGCTGACACCAGCGCGTCATCCGGCCACATCTCGCGGGCCACCTCCACGCGCAGCGTGCTAAGGGCCGTCCCCTCGCCCCGCAGATGGTTCAGCGTAACGTCCACGATGTCGCCCGACTCGGGCAGCGAGAACGACACGAACACGGCCGGCGTCCCGGGCGCGAGAATCTGGCCGTGCGGGATGCCCAACTGATATTGCCGCACCGTGCCGTCCGACGTCCGGTAGTGCAGCGTGGCCGCCATGGGCACGTTCTCGTAAATCCAGGCGCTCGCCGCCATGCGCGGATGGGGCCGCGTGTAGATGGTTGCGAAGGCCGTGCCGTACACCGCCGTGCTGACCACCACCAGCACCGCGGCCAGGGCCGCCGCCCGCCTAGCCCACAGGCTGCGGTTCTTGGCCTCGCGGCACAGCCACGCCAGCCCGAAGGCGGCCAGCAGCGCCATCGTCGGATAGATGGGGATGAAGTACCGCATGGACTTCACGAACTGCCCGCCCTGGTACACGAACAGCAGCGTAACCCATGCCCACGGCAGCAGGTGCGCCATGCGCTTCCTGGCGAGCATCTCCCAGCCCGCGGCGGCCCACCCCACGAACGCGGCCAGCGCCATCGGCACGCCCATCCCAAACAGCACCATGTTGTACAGCGGGAAGATGTACGGCGTGCGGCTGGCCCACTGGAAGCCCCACGGCGGGTCGGCCTTGCCCGTCTGGTACGACTGCGCCTCCTTCATGTTCGCTAGAAAGTCGGGCGACAGGCTGAAGTTCAGAAAACTGGGGCCGGAGAAGGCGTAGGGCTGGAACACGCGGAACGCCAGGAGCACGCCCAGGCCCAGCAGTCCCAACCGCAGCAGCGCGCGCTCCGTCCAGACCTCCTCGCGGCGTGTGCGGAGCGCATACATCAGCCAGGCCAGCCCAGCCACTGCGCCGAACAGCGCCATGCTGATCTTGGACGCCATGCTCGCCCCGACGACCGCGCCGAGCACGAAGAACTGCCAGGCGCGGCCCTGCTCCGCCGCGTACACGGCGCACAGTAACCCCAGCGTCGCGAAGAACGCCGCGAACGTGTCCACCGCGAAGAAGTGCGACAGTTGGATGTCCAGCACGGTGAACGCCAGGAGGCCTGCGGCCAGCAACCCCACCTTCTTGGAGTACAGCCGCTTGCCGAGGAAATAGATGACCAGCACCGACGCCACGTCTATCAGGGCCGACGCCGCGCGCCCCACCAGGTGAATCTGGCCGTACCCGGATTTATGCAGCAGGTCGCCCAGGCGGTGCACCAGGAACAGTGGCAACTCACCGTACACCCAGAACGTGAAGTTCTTGTTGCGCGGGTTCAGCGGCGATTGCGCCGTGTTGAAATACTCTCCGATGGACTTGGGCCAACGGATGTCGTTCAGCACCATGCGCAGGAAACGCTCGTCGGGGTGAATCCCGTGGCCCTTGTCCCAGTCCAGCCCCACCAGGCGAAGGGCCAGGGCCGCCGCCAGGATGACCGCCAGCACAAGCGCGCTATTGCCGGGATTCATCAGCCACCGCATCGCGGCGGTTGCCGCTTCTACCCCTTTCGTAGCCCATCGTTTCGCAAGCGACGCAACCCTCATACTCCAAACTCTCTGCCGAGTGTTCTTGGCCGCGCGGGCCGCCAAGTCGTCGTCCACGCTATGACCTGCAATCCCCATGCCCGACTCACCTCACGGCCCCGACGCAGCCTGGACGACGCTGCGCGGCACCACATACGCCGTGAACAGCAAGTCCTGCGACTGGGCATGGACGAAGTCCCGAATCTTCCCTCCGGGGTATTTCTGCTTCACGAAGTTCCATTCCCACAGGCGCTCCGGCAGGAACACGAATACCGCGCCCTTGTCCGGCAGGACAAAGTCAGGCGGGACGGAAATGGGCTGGAGCACGTCCAGTCCTTCCACGCCCCGCGCGATGAAGGGAATGGTGGCGAACCCGTAGTACATGCGCCCGGGCCCGAAGAAGTAGCACCGGTAGTCGGGCCCCAGGTCTCGCAGGTAGTAGCCCATCTCCGTCGCTACCTCGCCGTTGAGGCTGCCGTACAGTCGCTTGGGCATCAGCCTGTGGAAGTAGTACACCGTCCCGATGAGCGCCAGGCACACCAGCGAGACGGCGATAAAGCGGTCGCTCCAGGCGCGCGCCTTGCCCATCGCCGCGCCCAGCATGTCCCACGTCCGCGTCAGCGCCAGGCTCGCGAACAGGCTGGCCGACGGGGCCAGCGTGATGAGCCGCTGGCTGCTCGGCGGGCTTTCAGTCATCATGCCGCCCAGAATCAGCCCCAGCCAGAACCACACCAGGAACGGCAGATACCCATCCCGCCGCCAGCGGAACGTGGCCAGCACAAGGCCCAGCAGGAAGAAGATGGAGGACGCGAAATCCATCAGCGGAATTGTCGCGCCGTACCATACCGTGCGGTCGTGGTAGTAATTGAACGCGAAGAACGCCCGCTGGAACTGGTCGGCCAGGATGCGGATGGCCGGGCGGCCGGTGATCTGCACCTCGCGCTCCAGCCAACCCGACTGGATGATGCCGACCATGTTCAGCCGCGCGTTGAAATCGTCCGGGTGCTTATAGTAAAAGTAGCCCAGCGGGAGCGCCACCACAAACGCCGCGCCCACGAGAATCAGCAGGTTGGACGCTTGGCCCCGCAGTTTGCGCTCATCCAGCAGGCCGACGATCACCAAGTACGCGGCGACTACTACAAACGTCAGCCGCGCCCCCGCGTAGAAGTAGATGCTCGCGCCCAGGGACACTCCCGCCAGGGCGAAGTCCAGCGGCTGTCGCGTGGACAGGCCGCGCGTGAGAAAGTACAGCACCAGCGCCATGAACAGCGCGTCGGCGACCTGGTTGGAACCCAGGCGGCTGTAGTGGATGTGGTAGTGGTACGTGGTCAGGAAGAACGCGCTGATGAGCGCCAGGCGCTTGCCCAGCAGTCGCCGCACCAGCAGGTAGAAAACCAGGATGGTAACCGTGCCCACGAAAGCCCAGGGCAGGCGCAGCGTCGTTACGCTGATGCCGAACACCTTGAACCACAGCGCCTGCCACAGGAACGACATGGTTGGGACGCCAAGCCAGCCGGTCTCAAACATGTTTGTCTTGGCGCCGGTCAGGAAGTCAATGGCCTCCAGCCCCTGCGACCCCTCGTCGCCACCCACGTTGGCTGGAACGCCTGCCAGGTTCACGCCGCGCAGCAAAGCCCCCGCCACCAGCATCAGCGCCACCGCCGCGATTTCCCAGCGGTTTGCGTAGGCCCTGCGCCTCCACTCGGCCCAGCCGGCGAAGGATGGGCGATGCACGTGCGCCACAAGAAACAGCACAATGCTCACAAGCCACAGGTAGAACGCGCCCCAGTAGGTGGGCGGCCGCGAGATGATGATGCGCAGCGCCCAACTGGCGCACAGGAGCGAGGCGGCCACCAGGCCGATGCGCACCGGCCTCGGCCAGACCAACGGGTGGGCAGGGCCTTCGCGTACCTCAAACGAGGGCGACGCCAACCCGATGCCCGCGCGGTCGGCGATGCCGTTCAGCACGAGGAACAGCACCGCACTGATGGCGTACAGCACCACGCCGTCGGCGAAGGCCGGCCGCTGCCGCGCCAGCAGGTATTGCCCCCACAGCGCCAAGGCCAGGCAGCACACGAGTCCTACTCCGAACCATCGCCGCTGGATTGAGTGCGTCATGGTCGTCTGCTCCTCACCCCAAGTCGCGCGTCTTCGTGGCCGCGAAGAAGATGTACCCGCCGGGGTTCGGCGCGGGCTCCTCATAGTAGCGCCGAAGCCACAGTTCGGGCACGACGTAGTTCCAGTGCCCCCGAACGATGTTCCATCGGCCCAGCACCTTGTTCCAGAACAGGGACGGAAGGCCGTAATAGTGCGCCAGGTCAATGGCTTGGAGCGCGGCGTGCGACAGGTAGTACTGCCACCGCTCCACGGCGAACCCCGCATCGTCCAGGCGGGCGACCCACTTCTCTGGCGAGTCGCAGTGGTAGTGGCGCGCCTTGCGATTGAACCATGCGCCGTATGCGCGGCCCAGTCTGTGCAACCCCAATCGCTTGCAGGTCGTGCTCCCGAACAACATGTCCGCGAACAGGTGGCTGGGAACGGTCAGCGCGAACCGTCCGCCGATGACAAGTACGCGGTTCGCCTCGCGCAGCACCGCGTCCACGTCCGGGATGTGCTCCAGCACACAGTTGCTCACCACCGTGTGGAACGCGCCATCGGCGAAAGGCAGGCGCGTGCCGCTGGCGACCAGCGCGTGCCTATAGGCGCGGCGGGCCTGAGCCTGGCGCACGCCCTGGGCCCACGTGTCCACGCCCGCGAACCAGCGCCCGCCTGCCAGAATCTGCGCGAAGATGCCGTCGCCGCAGCCGATGTCCAGCACCGGCCCGGGCATCTCCACCTCGGCCAACAGCCGACACTCCACAGCGCGAATCAACGCGCGAAACGCCGGCACCTCCGGCAGATGTTGGCGGAAGTAGTCCGACCTATCCGCCGCGCTTCGCGGTGAGGCGCTCAAAGAGTTCTTCATAGAGTTTCCGCGTCGTCTCCAGGCTGAAGGCGCGCTCAATCTCTTCGCGCGGGCGCACGTACTGCTCGCGGTTGCGGATCACGCGCACAATCGCCTCGGCCAGCGCCACCTCATTGCGAATGGGCACCGTCTCACCCATGCCGGTTACGCGGGTGGGCACGCGCACGCCGGGCAGGTTGCTCGCCACCACGGGCGTCCCGCACAGCATGGCCTCCACTTGCACCAACCCGAACGACTCGGTGGAGTTCACGCTGGGCAGCACCACCACATCGCACACCGAGAAGAAGTCGGCCATCTTCTGCGGCGACAGGACGCCCAGAAACGCCAGGTACTCCGCGTACTCGTCCATCACCGGCTTCAGCCGCTCGTACACCCGCTCACCGATGACGTTCTGGTACTCGCCCGCGAACAGAATCTTGATGTTGGGGATTTCCGTCAGGATGTACGGAATCGCACCCAGAAGGTATTCCACGCCCTTCTCGGCGGCAAAGCGGGCCGCGAACCCGATGACCTTCTTGCCCTCCAGGCCGTGCTCGTCCCGCAGGGCCTGGCAGCCGCCCTCGTCAGCAGGCGGCATAATGACCGGCGGCGGGATGACGCACCGCTTGCGCGTGAACTTGCGCAGGTACCGCGAGTTATCGGCGTAGTCCTCCGTGTACGCCACGACGGACTTCGCCAGCAAGCCCGCGATGTAGTTGCTGACAAACACCACCTGATCCACGAAGCGGTTGAACAGCCCGGGCGGGAGTTGCAGGTCGCAGTGGTACGTCAGCACGGGCGGACGCCCGGCCAGCCGCGCCAGGAAGGCCAAGATGCTCGCCTCAAACTGCGGCAGGTGGATGCTCACCACGTCGTGCCGGCGAATCTCGCGCCAGGCGTACCGCGGGAACGTCGGCATCACCACGCCCTTGCTAATGCGCCAGGCCACCGGCACCCGTACAATGCGGATGCCGTCCTGCTCCTCCTCGGCCGGCAGGTCTTTGCTGTACTGCGACGTCAGCACGGTTACCTCGTGCCCGCGCCCGGCCATCACGCGGGCCAGCCGCTCTACGTAGATGGTCAGCCCCGACACGTGGGGCCTGTAGTAGGTCAATGCAAACAGAATCCTCACCCGATGCTCCCAATTCTTACAGACTTGCGAAAAGTTCAGGGTTCTCGCGCACCCAGTGCCAGAGGCGCGCGATGCCCTCCTCCTTGCTGACTTGGGGCTCCCACCCGAACGCCACCTTCGCCTTCGCGCAGTTGCTCACGTATACGAGTTGGTCGCCGGGACGCCAGGGGCCCCATGCCGCGGCCTCAATCGGCCTGCCTGCCAGTTGCGACAGAATCTCCTTGAACTCGGCCCAGACGGAGATGGTGTTCGCCGCCCCGCCGCCGATGTTGAACACCTGGCCCGCCGTGCGGTCAAGGTGCTCCGGAGCCAGGCGCAGCGCCCGAACCAGGTCGTCGGCGAACAGGATGTCGCGCACCTGCTTGCCATCGCCGTAAATCGTGATGGGCCGGTTCCGAACCGCCGAAATCACAAAGTGGGCCACCCAGCCCTGGTCCTCCACGCCGAACTGCCGCGTGCCATAGATGCAACTCATGCGGAACACGATGGTCGGGATGCCGTAGATGCGGTAGTAGTCGCGCACGTACTGGTCGGCCGCGCCTTTGGAGCAGCCGTAGGGCGAGTGGAAATCCAGAGGGCGCGTCTCGTCTATCCCGTCCGGGAAGTCGCGATAGGCGTAGCGCGTGGCCTGCTCCACGATGACCACGTCCTCCATGCCCCCGTACACCTTGTTCGTGGACGTGAACACGACCACGGGGTGATGGGCAACGGTGCGGGCGGCCTCCAGCACGTTGAACGTTCCCAGCGCGTTGACCTCAAAATCCTCGCGCGGGTCCTGCACCGAGGTCGTTACCGCCACCTGCGCGGCGAAGTGGTAAATGTGATCCTTGCCCCGGACCGCCTCGGCCACGGCCCGAAAATCGCGCACGTCGCCCTCAATCAGGCGAAACGCCTTGCCGTGCACCGACGCCAGCCATGCGGCGTTCAATTTGGAGCCATTGCGCGAAAGGTTGTCAAATACGGTAACTTCGTATCCATCGGAGAGAAGAGAGTGGACAAGGTTGGAGCCGATGAAGCCAGCGCCCCCCGTTACCAGTATTTTCGGTCCGGCCACAATACCCTCCTGAAATCCCAAGTCGGTTTGCCATTATAATCCCTTGCCTCTTGTCGGACAAATGGCAGTTTGCGGGTCTCGTTCCATCTTCTGCTGGAGAATTGTTGTACGCAAACTTATCCGGTTCTGTCACGGCGAGCGCAGCGAACCACTCTCTGACCCCTGGAGATTGCTTCGGGTGCTTCGCACCCTCGCAATGACAGTCGCCCTCGAACCTCGGAGTCCACACACGCCCGCCCTACGGCTCCGCCGACATCAGCGCTGCCTGAATCTCCGCCGCGCTCAGCCGCCCCTCGTTGCGGAACACCATCACCAGCGGCCGGTCGTACACCGTCCACGACTCGTCGGCCCCCGGCAATAGCAACGCGCCCTCGCCCTGCCAGGTACGGACGATGGCCTGTGGCACAGGCAGCCCCGCCCGCGCAAACGGGTTCTCCACGATCCGCAGGCCCAGCACGCGCATGTCCGTCGCTTCCCAGTGGGCCAGGCGGAAGCCCAGCCGCTCTTGGAACAGAAGCGTATAGAAGCGCGATGTCGTCGGATACAGTTCCCGCAACAGGCCGACCGGCCCGTACACGCGCTGCGATGCCACGATGTAGTAGTCCGTGGCGGCCAGCGTCTCGGCCACCTTCGCCCACTTCTCCGGCGTGTCGGCATCGTATAGGCTCAATTCGCGCATGCGGTAGTTGCCCCGGTCGTAGTAGCGGCCCTCTATGGTCAGTGGGAGCGGCAGGGCCATGTCCCAGTACTCGGTGGCGACGGCGGCCAGGCGGGGCACGTTCGCGTACACCCACCGCGACATGCGCACCCACGAATGCTCCTGGCCGAAAATCCCCAGCAAGCCGACGGCGTACACGCCGGTCGCAGCGATGAGAATGGCGGTGGTGGCGGCCAGAGCGGCCCGCGGCCCATGCGTGCGCCAGCGGTGCCCGACGTTTGCCAACATGCCCGCCGCCAGAACGCACAGGAGCGGCATCATGGGCAGCAGATAGCGCGGGAACTTGGCGTGCCATCCGCCCACGATGAGGAAGAAGGCCAACGCCCAACCGCCCAGGATCACCCAACCATCCGGGCGTCGGATGCGAAGCGCCGCGCGAACGATTGCCCACACCAGACCGCCCCACACCAGAAGCCCGGCTCCGATGCCCCAGCCTCGCGTCAGGTTCTGCCACAGCGGGTACAGATACGGCAGCGTGTAGTAGAACTGGAGCGTGTATGGGAAGCGGGGGTCTCCCCGCGCCATCAGGGCCTGATTGCCCGCCTCGCCCCAGAAGGCCCAGGCGTCAATCACCGCATAGGGGTCGGCGAGGACGAACACCGCCAACGCCACGCCCCCGGCCGCTGCGCACCACCCCGCCGCCCGCAGAGCGCCCCGCCAACTCCAGCGCCCACCCGCCAGCAGCTGCGCGGCCAGCGCCAACACCGCGAACAGGAGGACGGCAGCTCCGATGAGTTTCGTCGCCATCGCCAGCCCCGCCACCGCGCCGACCGCTAGCGCCCAGCGCAATTTGCCCGCCGCGGCGAGGCGCAGGGCGAAGTACGCCCCCAGGGCCGTCCAGAACGCGAGAATCGTGTCCACCGTGTAGTAGTGCGCCAACTGAACGTGGACAGGCGACACGGCCACCAGCAGCGCCGCGAGCACGCCCCACCATGCACCGGCCAGAGAAGCCGCCAGCGCATAAGCCAGCAGCACCGTCCCGCAGTCAAAAGCCACCGACAGCAGCCGCGCCGGGATGTGGAGAGGCACCGCGTTGCCAACCAGCAACTGCACCGCCTTGAGCAGGTACAACGGGAACGAACCGTAGGCGTGAAAGGCCGGGTTCAGCGGGCTTTGCGGCGTGAGCAGAAGCGGCATCTGCTCGGACGTGGGAATGGATAGGCGATTGCTCACCACCATCAGGATCATCCGCTCGTCGGGATGAATCCACTGCCCCCCATCCCAGTTCAGCCCGTAGAGGCGCAGCACCATCGCGACGGCCAGCACCAGGACGAGTGCGACCCACAAGCCCAGGACGCTACGCCGCACGCCCGTTCCCCCTGTGCAGGATTACGAAGGCCAGAAGCCCTGCCAGGAGCAGTCCCGACATAGCGATGAACATGTTGCTGTACCCAACCGCATCGGCCACTGCTCCAAGCCCCAGCGAACCCAGGCCAATGCCCGAATCAAACACAGCGTATTCTAGGCTGACGACAGCCCCCCGCCCCTGCGGAGGAACGGAATCCAAGCAGAACGCGTCCAGCGAGATCTTCGCCGCGCCGAAGAGCAGCCCGATGGCAACCGCGAGGACGAGCAACGGAGCCAGACCGCTCACTTGCGACACCAGCGCCATCGCAACCGCGAGGCCCAACATTCCTGGCACAATTACGCGAGGGCGACCATAACGGTCCGAGAGGCCACCTACCGAGTAGTTCGCCAACACTTGCGCCAGGCCGTACCCCAGGAAATAGTAACTCCCTCCCAGGATACCGCGCTCCTGTGCGAATAGGGGCAGGAAGGCGCTTAGCGCGCCGAAAGAAAGCGCCAGCGTGGTCACGGCAGCCAGAGCCGCCCACAGCCGCCGCATGCCCATCACGCTGCGGAAGGAGACGGCCTCCGCCCCCGACCGCCTGCTGTAGTTCCCGCGCGGCAGGCCCAGACTCACCAGCATGGCCGCCACCGCCACCAGACACGCAACGGCGAAGAGCGATGGGAAGCCGTAGTGCTCCTGCACGGCAGCGCCCACGCGCGGCATGACCATGAGCGACAGCGGCATGGTGATGGACGCAAGGCCGATGGCCTCACCGCGCCTCGTCGGTGCAGCCATATCGGGAATCAGCGCGCCGTAGCCGGTGGTGAACAGGCAAATCCCCGCGCCCTGCACCAGCCGCCCAAGCGCAAGCCAGAAGAGAGAGTGGCCCAACAGATAGCACAGCGCCCCCGCGCCTGTTGCCACAGCCCCAGCGATGAGAAGCACTTTACGGCCGTAGCGATCGGCCCAAGCCCCGGCCCAGGGACGCAGCAGCACAGCGGAAGCCGCCATCAGGCCGATGATGAATCCGACCTGGGTTGCGCTCGGGAATCGCAGGGATACGTATATCGGAAACGTCCACATGAGGAGGTGGTGGCTCGCGAAGAACACGAGATTGGCGAGCATGGCCAGGAAGAACGAACGGGAGTAGCGATCTTGTGAATTGGTTTCGGCCACGGCGATCTGCTCCATGGATAGATTTGTTTATGACACAGGCTGCGTTTCCTGGAGCGCCCTCCCCAGCGCGGCTTCCCAGTCTGCCTCACATCCGGCCAGGGCCAGGTACAGTAGAAACTCCGCATTCCCGGCGGGGCCGGTGATGGGCGAGCGAATCAGCCCGCGCACGCGGAAACCCAGCCCACGAGCCGCGTCCCGCACCTTCTCCAGCACCTCGCGGTGAACGGCGGGATCTTTCACGACACCCCCCTTCCCCACCTTGTCCCTGCCCGCCTCAAACTGCGGCTTCACCAGCGCCACCACCTGCCCCGATTCCGGCTTGAGCACGCGCAGCGCAGCGGGCAGCACCAACCCTAGCGAGATAAAGGACACGTCTATCGTAACCAGGTCAACGGCTTCTGGCAATCCTTCCAGATAGCGCACGTTCACCCGGTCCATGACGACCACACGCGGGTCGTCGCGCAGGGGCCACGCCAGTTGCCCGTATCCCACGTCCAGGGCATACACGCGCCGCGCCCCGCGCTGGAGCAGGCAATCGGTGAACCCGCCAGTGGATGCGCCGAAGTCGGCAGCCACAAGCCCGTCCACGGCGATGCCGAACGCATCCAGCGCCGCCGCCAGCTTCAGCCCGCCGCGGCTGACGAAGGGAAGCCCCTCGCGCACGCGAACATCCGCATCGCGCGGCACAGCCATGCCGGGCTTGTCGGCAATGCGCCCGTCCACCTCCACATGCCCGGCCAGGGTCAGCCGCCGCGCTTTCTCCCGCGTCTCGGCCAGGCCCCGCTCTACCAAAAGCACGTCCAGGCGAACCTTGTCCTTGCTCACGGGTGCAGGATACCCGCACCCGCGCGAAACGTCAAGAACGCGTCCGCCATCGCAGCCAGGGCGCCCCGGCCAAATTGACGCCGCGCGCGATTTCCGATATCATGGGCCCGTTACTCTACACAACCGAGGAGAAACATCGTGCTGCGCCTGCTCATCAAGAGTATGCGGCCCAAACAGTGGACGAAAAACGTCTTCGTGTGGGCCGCACTGGTTTTTGACCGCAAACTGTTCCAGACCCAATATCTGCTTCCGACCCTGGCGGGCTTCGCCATCTTCTGCCTGCTGTCCAGCGCCGTGTACCTCATCAACGACCTGGTGGACATTGAGCACGACCGCCAGCACCCGGTGAAGCGCAACCGCCCGCTGGCATCGGGGCAACTGCGCAAGAGCGTCGCCGTCATCGCCGCCGTCCTCATCATCGTCATCTGCGTTCCGACTGCCTTCGCGCTGAACGTCCAGTTTGGGATCATCAGCACGGCCTACCTGCTGCTCATGATCGCCTACTCGTTCTACCTCAAGAACCGCGTCATCGTGGACGTGATGACCATCGCCGCGGGGTTCGTGCTGCGCGTGGCAGGGGGCGTGGTGCTGGTGGACGTGGAGCGGTTCTCGCCGTGGCTGTACATCTGCATGACGCTCCTGGCGTTGTTCCTCGGGTTCAGCAAGCGGCGGCACGAACTGGCCCTCCTGGCCGAAGGCGCGAACAATCACCGCGCCATCCTGGACGAGTACAGTCTGCGGTTCCTGGACGAGATGATCAACGTCGTGGCGTCCAGCACGGTCATCGCCTACTCGCTCTACACCTTCTTCGCGCCCAACGTGCCTGCCAACCACACCATGATGCTGACCATCCCGTTCGTCCTGTACGGCATCTTCCGCTATCTGTACCTCATCCACATCCGAGAGGAAGGCGGCAGCCCCGAGGAACTGCTGCTGAAGGATAAGCCATTCTTCCTGAACGTGGTGCTGTTCGGGATCGCCGTCATCGTCATCATGTACTTCACCCGGTAGCGCCGCACCGCACAGGGCAACACAAAGAGGGTGCACAGGAGTGTCCTGCGCACCCTCTGTTGTTGTCGTACGTCAGCCTGCCTCGCAAACGAGGCGGCAACAAACTAACGCTTGGTGTACTGCGGGGCCTTGCGTGCGCGCTTGAGGCCGGGCTTCTTCCGCTCTTTGGCGCGCGGGTCGCGGGTCAACAAGCCCGCCTTGCGCAGCGGAAGGCGCATCTCCGGGTCAATCTTCAGCAGGGCGCGGGCAATGCCATGGCGCACGGCGTCCAACTGGCCCGAGACGCCACCGCCCTTCACTACCACCGTGATGTCATACTTCCCCTCGGTCTCCGTAACCCGCAGGGGCTCCAGCAGGTGGGTCATGTCGCCCTCGCGGGGGAAGTACTCCTCTGCCGGGCGGTCGTTGACCAGAATCTTGCCCGAACCGGCGAAGAGGCGCACCCTCGCGCTGGCCTCTTTGCGCCGACCGACTGCCTCATGATACTGAACTGACATGCGTCCTCCTAACCTACAAGTCTAGCGGTTTCGGCTGCTGCGCCGCGTGCGGATGATCGGGCGAAGCGTACACTTTGAGTTTCTTGAGCATGGCCCGCCCCAACTTGTTCTTGGGCAGCATGTTGCGGACGGCCGCCCAAATGACGCGCTCGGGGTGGGTCTCCATCTGCTTGCGAAGCGTTACGCTCTTCAGCCCGCTGGGATAACCCGAATAGCGATAGTACTTCTTCTGGTCCAGTTTGCGGCCCGTAACGCGAATCTTGTCCGCGTTCACGACGACCACAAAATCGCCGGTATCCAGATGCGGGGTGTAGTACGGTTTGTGCTTGCCCATGAGAATGCGGGCAATCTTGGAAGCCAGACGCCCTAGCGTCTTGCCTTCCGCGTCCACCACGTACCACTCTCGCTTGATTTCGCCTTCTTTGACAACGTAAGTCTTCACCTGGATAACTCCTTATACCTCAGAGATGCTACATGCCCCACACGTGATTCAGTAGAGCACTTCCATCAGACACAGCCCGGAGGCCGGGGCCGGCGGAGCCACTCGGCTGCGATCCGGCTTCTCCAGCAATTCGGCCAGCGCCTCCAGCGTCATGCGTCCGGTGCCCACCCAGACCATGGTGCTCACCAGGGTGCGCACCATGCCCCGCAAGAAGGCGTTGGCTTCCACGTCCCACACCAGGAACTCGTCGCGGCTGCTCCAGCGGGCGTTCCGCACGCACCGCACTGTGGAATCGCCCCACGGTGCTTCGCCGAAGGCTCCGAAGTCCTTCTCGCCCACGACCAGCGCGCTGGCCTGCGCGAGTTTCTCCGCGTCTGGCTCCTCGGCCAGTCGCCAGGCGTACCGTTCTCGCAGTGGCGACCGCAC
The DNA here is from genome assembly GCA_029907165.1 of Anaerolineae bacterium. Lineage (GTDB taxonomy): Bacteria > Chloroflexota > Anaerolineae > DTLA01 > DTLA01 > DTLA01. The sequence continues at coordinate 16,010 of JARYMK010000015.1, read as the reverse complement.
CGGCGACATGAACAGCGAGTACCGGTACCGTCGCCCCACCGCGCTGAAGCGGGCGTGGAACCCGTCGGGGGCTGCCGCGACCTCGCGCACCGCGATGTCGTGGGGCAGATGGGCGTTCATGGCCCGGCCCAGTTCGTCGGGAGCATGTCGCCACACCGCCCGGAAACTGATGACCTGCCCTAGCGCGTGAACCCCCGCGTCCGTGCGCCCGCCGCCCACGATGCGGGTCGGCTCGCCCAGCACCTTCGCCAGCGCCGCCTCCAGTTCGCCCTGGATGGTCGGGGCATTCGGCTGTATTTGAAATCCAAAGTACTGTGTACCGTCGTATTCCACAACGGCCTTGTAAACCTGACCTGCCGTCTCTGCGGCGAGACTAGGCGATTGCGCCTTCTCTGCTGCTGCGCGATTCACCCCGTCCGTCAGTCCTACTCTTCCACCAACTCCAGGAGCACCATCGGCGCGCCGTCGCCCTGGCGCTGGCCCAACTTCAGGATGCGAGTGTATCCGCCCGGGCGATCCTGATACTTGGGCCCGATGGTGTCAAACAACTTCTGCACGACCTTGGGGTCGTTCAACTGCGCCGCCGCCAGCCTGCGGGCGTGTAGGTCGCCGCGCTTGGCCAGCGTAATCATGCGCTCGGCCTGGCCGCGGATGGCTTTGGCCTTCGCCTCGGTCGTTTGTATCTTGCCGTGATCCAGAAACTGCGTTACCAGAGTCCGGAACAGTGCCTTGCGCTGCCCGGTGGAACGTCCCAGTTTTCGGCCCGCTACCTTGTGTCGCATATCCAATCCCTCGTTGAATCAAGTCTCCGATGCAGGGCTATCGCAGGCGTCGCCTCCGCGCTACTCCTGCAGGTATCCCTTGGCCCGCAACTTCTCCAGCAACTCGTCCAGCGACTTGCGGCCGAAATTGCGGATGCTGAGAATCTCCTCCTCGCCCTTCTCCAGGCGCGCGAGGATTTCGCCGACTTTCGTGATGCCCGCGCGCTTCAGGCAGTTGTAGGCGCGGACGGTGAGTTCCAGGTCCTCAATGGGCGCGGAACGCGCCCAGTCGGGGACGAGGATCTCAGTAGGCGCTTCCGCCTCCACCGTCGTTACATCGCTGACGCCGGCGATGAGCGCGAAATGCTTCACCAGAATCTGCGCGCTCTGGCGCAGCGCCTCGCCCGGTCGGATGGTTCCGTCGGTCCAGACCTCCATGATGAGGCGGTTGAAGTCAGTCATCTGGCCGACGCGCTCGCGCTCTACGCGGAAGTTGGCCCTGCGAACCGGGCTGAACACGGCATCCACCGGAATCTCGCCGATGGGCAGTTCGCCGCGCTCCTCCGCTGGCGAGTACCCGTAGCCGGTCTGCACCACCATCTCAATGTCCAGGTCGGCTTCGGGCGAGTCTGCGGTGAGCAGATGCTGGTCAGGGTTGACGATTTCCACGTTCGGTGGGCAAACCAGGTCGGCCCCGGTGATCACGCCCTCGCCCTTGACTTCCACGTGCAGGCGTGCGGTCTCGCCCTGCGGCATGATGAACCGCAACTGCTTGGCATTGAGCATCAGCGTGATCATGTCCTCCTTGCAGTGGGGGATGTCCGAGAACTCGTGGAACACCCCGCTCACGCGGATGGACGTTACCGCCGCACCCGGCAGCGACGACAGGAGCACTCGCCGCAGCGCGTTCCCCAACGTTACGCCGTAGCCGCCCGGCAAGGGACCGATGCTGAACCGACCGTACTTCTGGGAGCCTGCCTCGGTTTCTATTTTCGTTAGCACTTGATCAAACAACGAAACCACCTTCCTTGTTCGCTACAAAATGGCAGAGCAACACTAGCGGCTGTAGTACTCCACGATGAGTTGCTCCTGCAGCGGAACATCAATCTGCTCACGGGTCGGCATGCTCAAAACCTGTCCGGATAGCCTATTGTCATCGCGGCTGAGCCAATCCACCACCTTGCGCTCGGCCAGGAGTTCCTTCACCATAGAGAAGTAGCCGTTGTTGTAACTGCTCTGGCGCACGGCCACCACATCGCCCGGCCGCAGGATCATGGACGGGATGTTGGTCTTTCGGCCGTTGACCTCAAAGTGCCCGTGGCGCACCAACTGTCGGGCCTGCGCCCGCGACTCGGCAAACCCCAGGCGGTACACTACGTTATCCAAACGCCGCTCCAGGATGCTGAGGAGCGTAGCGCCGGTCATGCCCGGCCGCTTCAGGGCCTCCTCATAGTAACGGCGGAACTGCTTCTCCAGCACGCCGTAGATGCGGCGCGCCTTCTGCTTCTCCCGCAACTGGAGCCCGTAGTCCGACACCTTGCGGCGGAACTGCCCCTTGCGGCCATGCATGCCTGGAGCGTAGTTGCGGCGCTCCAGCGCGCACTTCTCGCCAAAGCAGCGCTCGCCCTTCAAATACAGTTTCTCTTCCTCACGCCTGCACAGTTTGCAGACCGGACCTATGTATCTAGCCATCTTTCCTCCTGCAAGGATCCTGCTACTCTTGCAAAACCCGAAACTTTAGACTCGCCGCTTCTTCGGCGGACGGCAACCGTTGTGCGGGATGGGCGTAACGTCCGAGATGGACCGCACCTTCAGGCCCGCAGCGGCCAATGCGCGGATCGCTGCCTCGCGGCCGGGGCCAGGCCCCTTGATGAACACATCCACCTCGCGCACGCCGTGCTCCATCGCCTGCTTCGCGGTCTGCTGGGCAGCCAGTTGGGCCGCGTAGGGGGTGCTCTTCTTGGACCCCTTGAACCCGGCTGCGCCTGTGCTGCCCCATGTGATCACGTTCCCGTTCTGGTCGGTAACGGTAACAATCGTGTTGTTGAACGTTGCCAGGATGTGTGCCTGCGCGTAAGGGACATTCTTGCGCTCAATGCGCGCCCCTCGCCGTCTTCCACCACTCGTTCGCGCCATAATTCCTCCTCAATTCCATGCGTTCGCAAAGCGGGCACCCCATAGGGGCGCCACGCTGTTCGTGCTGGGCCGATTACTTCTTCGCCCGCGATCTCTTCTTGCCCGGCACGGTCTTGCGCGGCCCGCGCTTGGTGCGCGCATTGGTGCGCGTGCGCTGTCCGCGAACCGGCAGGTTGCGCCGATGCCGCAGCCCACGGTAGCAGCCGATCTCAACCAGCCGCTTGATGTTCATGCTCACTTCGCGGCGAAGATCGCCTTCCACCCGGTAGTTCTTGTCAATGAACTCGCGGAGCGTCGCAATCTCCGACTCCGACAGGTCCTTGACCCGAATGTCCGGGTTCACGCCGGTCCGCGCCAAAATCTCCTTGGCGGTGGAAGGACCGATCCCGTAGATGTACGTCAGTGCGACTTCCACGCGCTTGTCGCGAGGCAAGTCAACTCCCGCAATACGTGCCATGCTCTAGTATCCTCCTAAGAACGTAGCCCTCACGGCTGCCTAACCCTGGCGCTGCTTGTGCTTGGGATTGGTGCAGATGACGCGCACAACCCCGCGCCGCCGGATGATTTTGCATTTTTCGCAGCGTCGCTTCACAGAACCGCTGACTTTCATGACCTGTTGCCTCCCATTTCCTTTGTCTACAGAACCGTGAGCACCTGCGGTTCTCCATCTGTAACCGCAACGGTGTGCTCAAAGTGTGCGGACAACTTCCCGTCTTCCGTTACCACCGTCCAGCCATCGCCCAGGACCTTCGTCTTCCACGTGCCCAGGTTCACCATCGGCTCCAGCGCGAAGGTCATTCCCTCGCGTAGGACGTAGCCGGTGCCCGCACGCCCGAAGTTCGGAATCTGCGGGTCCTCGTGCATCTGCCTGCCGATGCCGTGGCCGGTGTACTCGCGCACCACCGACATCCCCCGGCTCTCCACCCACTCCTGGATGGCGGCCGAGATGTCGCCGGTGCGCAACCCGGCCCTGGCCTTGGCGATGCCGGCCCAGAGCGCGCCTTCGGTAACCTCCAGCAGCCGTCGGGCCTCCGGGCTGACCGTCCCGATGGGAATCGTAACCGCTGCGTCGCCGTGGTAGCCCTTGTAGATGGCTCCCACATCCACGCTAAGTATGTCGCCCTCGTTGAGCCTGCGGCCGTCTGGAATCCCGTGCACCACCTGCTCGTTGATGGACGTGCAGATCGCCGCCGGGTAGCCGTGATACCCCTTGAACGAGGGGATGGCGCCCATCTTGCGGATGAGCCGCTCGGCCTCTTCGTTCAGTTCCGCTGTCGTAACGCCCGGCGCGGCCTTGGCCTTCATCGCCTCCAGCACCTGGGCGACGATCCGCCCTGCCTCGCGCATCAACTTGAGTTCTCGGCTGGACTTCAGCGTAACCATCGGTTAGAAAAGAGCCTTCACTGGCCCCTGATGACCTTCAGGAGCGCCGCGTGAACCGCCTCAATGGACTGTTCGCCGTCTATCTCCCGCAACAGCCCTTGCTGGCGGTAGTACTCAATGAGCGGAGCCGTCTGCTGGAAATACACATCCAGCCGCTTCTTGGCCGTCTCCGGCGTGTCATCGGCCCGCTGGTACAGCGGCCCGCCGCACTTGTCGCATACGCCGGGCTGCTTCGGCGGGTCAAAAACTATATGATACACGGCTCCGCAGTTTTTGCAAGTATAGCGCCCGCCCAAACGGCGCAGCAGTTCCTCGGTGGACACCTTGATGTACAGTGCCGCCTTGATGCGCCGCCCGTTGGCCGAAAGCGCACGCTCCAGCGCCTGCGCCTGCGCGATGGTACGGGGGAAGCCGTCCAAAATCGCCCCTTTTGCGCAGTCGGGCTGCGCCAGCCGTTCCAGCACCATCCGCACCGTAACGTCGTCCGGCACGAGTTTCCCCTCGTCCATGTACTGCTTGGCCAGGAGTCCCAACTCGGTGCCCTTGCTCAGGTGCTCGCGGAACAGGTCGCCGCTGGCCACGTGGGGGATGCCCAGGGCCAGGATCAACATGGCCGCTTGCGTTCCCTTGCCGGCCCCCGGCGCGCCCAACAGGATGTAGTAGTTCGGCTCCATCACGTCCGCCTCTCCGCGCTTCGGCGACAACCCTGCCACTACTTGATGAAGCCCTCGTAGTGGCGCATCAGCAACTGCGCCTCCAACTGCTTCATCGTGTCTAGCACGACACCGACCACGATCAGCAAGCCCGCGCTTGTGATAAGCATCGTGGTTGTCTCCGTCAGGTCGCGGGTCAGCCAGGGCAGGATGGCGACCACCGCCAGGAACAGCGCGCCCACCAGCGTGATGCGGCCCAGCACGCCGCTCAGGTAATCGGCAGTTGGACGCCCAGGCCGAATGCCGGGGATGAACCCGTGATTCTTCTGGAGCATCTCAGGCAGATTCTGCTGCCGGAACACCACGTCCGTGTAAAAGTACGTGAACCCTACAACCAGGATGAAGTAGAAAATCCAGTACCAGTTCCCCTGCGGCGAGAAGAAACTCTGCACGCCGGTTGCGATCTTGGACACGGTCGCGTTGGCCGACCCCACGAAGTAACTGGCTACCGTGCCCGGGAAGATCATCAGCGACTGGGCGAAGATGAGTGGGATCATGCCCGCCGAGTTGACCCGCAGCGGCACGTAGGTGCTCTGCCCGCCGGCCACCCGCAGGCGGTTGCCGCGCTGGGCCAGCACCCGCCGCCCGTACTGCACCGGAATCCGCCGCACGCCTTCCTGCACCACGACGATGACGCTAACCGTGATGGTCGTGATGAGCACGAACGCGATCAGCGCGCCGTAGGCCTGCTGCGCGATCATCTCGCCCACGCGCTGCGGAATCCGCGACACGATGCCGCCGAAGATGATGATGGAGATACCGTTACCGATGCCCTGCTCGGTGATCAACTGCCCCAGCCACACGGCCAGCATCGTGCCTGCCGTCAGCGCCACCAGGGTCGCGAGGGTCGGCAGGAGCGCCTCGCCCGAGAATCCAAACCCCGACAGGACGCCTTCACGCTGCAAGAGCGTCGCCTGCGCCCAACCCTGGAGCAGGGCCAGCGGAATCGTGCCGATGTACGTGTACATGTTGATCTTCTGCCGCCCTGCCTCGCCTTCCTTGGCCAGCCTCTCCAACGGCGGGATAATGGGCTGCAACAGCGTCATGATGATGGACGACGTGATGTATGGGTACACGCCCATCGCCATGATGGAGAAGTTGGACATGGCGCCGCCCGAGAACAAGTCCAGCAGCCCCAGCAACTGGCTGCGAGCGAACAGGTCGCGCAGCACGTTGTGGTTGATGCCCGGAATGGCGATCTGCGACGCCAGACGGTACACGATCAGCACGATGATGGTGAAGATGATCCGCCGTCGCAGGTCTGGCAACTTGATGGCATTTCTCAGGGCCTGAAGCATGATCCACGCTCCTTACGGACTGTTAGGCGATTTCCTCAACGGAACCGCCCGCGGCCAGGATCTTTTCCTTCGCGCCGGCCGTGAACCGATGGGCCTTGACCGTCAGCGGGCGATCAATCTCGCCGTGCCCCAGAATCTTCACGGGCAGGTCGGCCGAGCGGATGATGCCGCTCTCCACCAGCAGTTCGGGCGTAACGACGGTGTTGGGTTCAAACTCGGCCAGGCGGTACACGTTCACCGTCGCGTACTGCACCTTGAAGATATTGGTGAAGCCGCGTCGGAACGGGAGCCGGCGCACCATCGGCAGTTGGCCGCCCTCAAAGTACGGGGCCACCGGCCCGCCCGTGCGCGCGTTCTGACCCTTCGTGCCGCGCCCTGCGGTCTTGCCTCGGCCCGATCCATGGCCGCGGCCCACCCGCCGCTTATCTTTCTTTGAGCCCCATGCGGGCCACAATTCGTGCAACTTCATCTACTCTTCAACCTCCTGCACCTCTACGAGGTGGCTGACCTTGGCGACCATCCCTCGCACCACGGGGGTGTCCTGCTTCTCCACCACCTGGCCCAGATGGTGCAGGCCTAGCGCGCGCACGGTCGCCTTCTGGCGCTCCGAGTAGCCGATCACGCTCTTGCGCAGCGTGATGCGCAACTTGCGAACGGTTTCCTTCTTCTTACGAGGCACCATGCTTCCGCCTCCAGAATGGAGTAACTTCCACCACCTGCTTGCCCCGTCGGTTGGCTTCTTCCGCCGCATCCTTCAGTTGGAGCAGGCCCTTCATCGTCGCCTGGACGACGTTCAACTGATTGGAACTCCCCAGCGACTTGGTCAGGATGTCGCGAATCCCCGCGGCCTCCACCACAGCGCGCACTGCGCTGCCCGCGATCACGCCGGTGCCCGGAGAAGCGGGCTTGAGCAACACCTGCGCCGCGCCGAACTTGCTGATGACCGGATGCGGGATTGTGGTCCCGACCAGCGGGATCTTCTTCATGTTCTTCCGCGCCCGCTCCGAGCCTTTGCGGATGGCATCGGGCACTTCACGCGCCTTGCCGATGCCGACGCCCACGTTCCCGTTGCGGTCACCCACCACCACGACGGCGCGGAACCCGAAATGGCGCCCACCCTTGACCACCTTGGCCACGCGGGTGATGGACACCAATCGCTCTTCTAGTTGTTCCTGCTCTTCGTATTCTTCGCCGAACATGCATCCTCCTCAAAACCCTCGGTTGCAGGGTTAGAACTCCAGCCCGCCTTCTCGCGAACCGTCTGCCAGCGACTTCACGCGGCCGTGATAGCGGTAGCCGCCCCGGTCAAAGACCACCTTCTTCACCCCGATGGCCAACGCCCTTTTCGCAAGTGTCTGCCCCACCAGTTTCGCCTGTTCTGTCTTGCTCAGACTTCCCAACTTCGGGCGAATCTCGGCGTCAATAGTGGAAGCAGACACCAGCGTGTGCCCGATCGTATCGTCTATGATCTGCGCGTAGATATGCTGATTGCTGCGGAACACGTTCAGGCGCGGCCGAGCGCTCGTCCCCTTCACTGTGGCGCGAACGCGGCGATGCCGAATCTCCCGAGCCTTTGCCGTATCCACTTCCTTGCTCATCCTCATTCCTCCCTAGACCACCCCGCCCCGTTTCCCACGGGGAGGGAGAGAACTTTCTTGTTCACCGCCGGCACACGGGGCAATTACTTGCCAGTCTTGCCAGCCTTGCGGCGGATCTTCTCGCCTTCGTAGCGGATGCCCTTGCCCTTGTACGGTTCGGGCGGCCGTACGCGGCGAATCCGCGCAGCCATTTCCCCGACCAGTTCCTTGTCAATCCCGAATATGGAGAAGGTGCGTCCGCCTTTGTCCACCTGGAAGGTGATCCCGGGCGGGGGCACAATCTCCACCGGATGGGAATATCCCACCATCAGCACCAGGTTCTGCCCCTGCGCCTCGGCGCGCCAGCCGACGCCCTCAATCGCCATGCGGCGGGTAAACCCTTCGTGCACGCCGGTGATCATGTTCGCCACCAGCGCGCGGGTCAAGCCGTGCAGCGACCGGTGAACCCGGTCGTCGCTGGGCCGGGTAACCACCACATGGTCCCCTTCCACGCGCACCTGAATCGCCTCGGGCAGGTCGCGGGCGAGTTCGCCCTTCGGCCCCTTCGCAATCAGGCGGTTTCCTTCTATGGTTACTTGCACACCCTTTGGAATCGGCACGGGTTGCCGTCCTATACGCGACACTTCAATCCCTCCCTGCAAACATCCTGCACGCACTGCGGCGCGATCGTTACCAGACGTAGCACAGAATCTCGCCGCCTACGCCGAGCCGTCGCGCTTTCTGGCCCGTCATGATGCCCTTCGGCGTGGACAGAATCGCGATGCCCATGCCGCTCAGCACCCACGGGATGTCGGCGCGGCTGGTGTAAACCCGCCGCCCGGGCGAACTGACGCGCTTCAGGCCGGTGAGCACAGGCTGTTTGTCCTGTGTGTATTTCAGATGCAGCCTCAGAACAGGAGCAGGCTTCTGGTTTATAATCTCAAAATCCTTGATGTAGCCTTCTTCCTTCAGGATTCTCGCAATCTCTGCTTTCATCCGCGAGTGTGGGATGGACACGGTCTTGTGGTGCGCCATGATGGCGTTCCGCACTCGGGTCAGCATATCGGCAATGGGGTCATTTACGCTCATTCCCTGCACTCCTGTCTGAATCACCAACTGGACTTCACAATACCGGGAATCTTGCCTTCCACGGCCAATTCACGGAAGCAAATCCGGCACAGGTCAAAGCGGCGCATGTAGCCCCTGGGTCGCCCGCAGATGTGGCAGCGGTTGCGAACCCGAACCGCGTACTTCCGCTTCTTTTCCCGCGCAATCATGCTCTTCTTCGCCACTGTCTTACTCCCTCCTGCTTATGAATCCCTGCTACTGCCGTTTTCGGAAAGGCATCCCGAGCAATTGGAGCAGTCGGCGTGCTTCCTCATCGGTCTTCGCCGTCGTTACGATGGTTACTTCCATGCCCCGGACCTTGTCAATGGTATCGTAGTTGATCTCGGGCCAGATGAGTTGCTCGGCCAGGCCCAGCGTGTAGTTGCCGCGCCCGTCAAAGGCATCCGGCGACACGCCGCGGAAGTCGCGCACCCGGGGCAGCGCCACGTTCATCAGCCTGTCCAGAAAATCGTACATACGATTGCCGCGCAGCGTAACCTTGATGCCGATGGGGTTCCCCTCGCGCAGTTTGAACGTGGCGATGGACTTGCGCGCCTTGCGGACGATGGGCTTCTGCCCCGTGATGAGCATGATATCGTTGGACGCAGCATCCAGAGCCTTGGCGTTCTGCAACGCCTCGCCCAGGCCCACGTTCACGACCACCTTGACGATCCGCGGGACCTCCATCACGTTCTGGTACCCAAACTCCTGCTGCATGGCTGGCAGGACTTCCTGCTGGTACTTATCCTTCAACCTTGGCATACTCAAAACTCCTCACGCATCGGGCCGGCTTACAGCGGTTCGCCGCAGCGGCGGCAGACCCGCACTTTGGTGCCATCGGGGGCAACCTGATACCCCACGCGGACGCCCCGCTCGCAGTGGCTGCAGTACAGCGCCACGTTGGACACGTGGATGGGCGCTTCGCGCTTTATGATGCCCACCTGGGTGCGGGTGGAACCCGTCGGCTTCTGATGCTTCTTGATCATGTTCACGCCCGCGACGACCACCATCTGCCGCTTGGGCATGGTCAGTTTGACCGCGCCTTTGGCGCCCTTGTCATCGCCGCTGAGCACTACGACCGTATCGCCCTTCTTGATCTTCATCTTGCTCATAACGCCCCCTATACAACTTCCGGCGCCAGGGACACGATCTTCATGAAGCCTCTCTCGCGCAGTTCACGCGCCACCGGCCCGAAAATGCGCGTCCCCTTGGGATTCTTATAATCGTCCACGATGACTGCGGCGTTTTCGTCAAACCGAATGTAGGAGCCATCCGGGCGGGCGTACTCCTTCGCCGTCCGCACCACCACCGCACGAACCACGTCGCCCTTCTTGTACGAACTGGTGGGCGTTGCCTGCTTCACCGAGGCGACGATGATGTCGCCCACCTCGGCGTAGCGCCGCCCCGATCCGCCCACGACGTGAATGCACATGATCTCTCGGGCGCCCGTGTTGTCTGCTACTTTCAGTCTCGTCTGAACCTGGATCATTTCTTCAACTCCCGATTACGACTTCCAGGCCGCCGGCCCATCTGGCATCCGGCAAACCATCACCGTCAGGGTTACTGGGCCCGTTCCAGAATCTCCACAACGACCCATCGTTTCTCTTTGCTCAGGGGGCGAGACTCCACGATGCGAACCAGATCGCCCACCTGGCAGGTGTTCTCGGCGTCGTGCGCCTTGAAATGCCGCCGCTGCCGAATGGTTTTCCCGTACAGAGGATGCCGCTTGAGGCGCTCAATCCTCACCACAACGGTCTTGTCCATCTTGTTGCTGGTTACGCGGCCCACCATCTGCTTGCGACGCTCCCTCATGACGCATCCTCCCCGTACCTCTGCAGTTCGCGCTCCCGCCAAACGGTGCGCATCCTGGCAATGTCTTTCTTGATCTCTTTCAGGCGGTTGGTGTTTTTCAACTGACCAGTCGCAAACTGAAACCGCAGATTGAGCAACTCCTGGTAGGCCTCGCTGATCTTGCGCTTCAGTTCTTCGTCCGTCATATTCCGAATCTGGGAGACTTTCATGCTTCTTCGCCTCCGGCCTGTTCAATCCGCTGGATGAACTGGGTCTTGATGGGCAACTTGTGCGCGGCCAGCCGCAGCGCCTCGCGCGCCACTTCCTCGCGCACGCCCGCGATCTCAAACAGCACGCGCCCGGGCTTGACCACCGCCACCCAGTGATCCGGCGCGCCCTTGCCGCCACCCATGCGGGTCTCGGCGGGCTTCTTGCTCACCGGCTTGTCCGGGAACACGCGAATCCAAATCTTGCCACCGCGCTTGACGTAGCGGACAATGGCACGACGAGCGGCCTCCAGTTGGCGGCTGGTCATCCAGCAGGGCTCCAGGGCCTGAAGCCCGTACTCGCCGAACTGCACCTCGGCGCCGCGCTGTGCCTGGCCCTTCATCCTGCCCCGATGAACTCGCCTGTATTTCACTCGCTTTGGCATCAACATAACGATCCACTCCTACACCCGCGCCCTGCGGCCATGGCTCCACCGAGGGGCGCGCTGAAGTCTATTCGGCTACCACGACCTCTTCGGTCTCCTCAGCCTCGGGCACTACTTCGCCCTTGTAAATCCAGACCTTCACCCCGATGCGCCCGAACGTGGTCAGGGCCTCGGCGTGAGCATAGTCAATGTCGGCCCGCAGCGTCTGCAGGGGGACCCGCCCCTCGCGCTGCCATTCGCGCCGCGCCATCTCCGAGCCCGAAAGCCGCCCGCCGCACATGATGCGGATACCCTGGGCCCCGGCTCGCATGGACCGGGAAATTGCCTGCTTCATGGCGCGCTTGTGCGAGATGCGGCGCTCCAACTGTTCCACGATGCTCTCGGCAACCAGGTACGCATCCAGCTCAGGGCGCTTGATTTCCTTGACCTCAATGCGCACTTTCTTGCCTGTCATGTCTTCCAGTTCTTTGCGCAGGTCGTTGACGCTGGCCCCGCGGCGGCCGATGACGATGCCCGGCTTGGCCGTGTGCAGCGTAACGATGATTTGCTTCGCAAATCGCTCAATCTCAATCTTGGACAGGCCCGCCTTCTGCAGCCGGTCGCGCACGATCTTGCGAATCTTCAGATCCTCGCGTAGGAACTCAGCGTACTGGGGGCCTGCTGCGTACCAACGCGCATCCCACGTCTTGTTGATTCCCAGCCGATATACTGTCGGATGAACCTTGCGCCCCAAAGTCTACCTCCTGCCTAACGTTTCAGCGGACGGCCTGTCTAGGCCTCTCCGCGCGGGCTAAGCACTACCGTGATGTGCGACGAACGCCGAATGATCGGTTTGAAGCGGCCCCTCGCGCCAAATCTGCGCCAGCGGCGGCTCGGCGCTTCGTCCACGAATATCTTCGCAATGTACAGGTCGCCGCGCGACAATTCGTTGTTCTCCTCGGCGTTCGCGATGGCCGAGCGGATGACCTTTGCCACCGGCTTGGCCGCCGCCTGGGGCATGAACTTCAGCCGCGCCAACGCCTCATCGGCTCCCAGCCCGCGCACCTGGTTCGCCACCAGTCGCGCCTTCAGGGGTGATATTCCGCTGTATTTCAGTACCGCTCTCACTTCAAAGTCCATTCTCGCAACCTCTGCCATGCAATCTGTCGGACAGCCGCACAGGACTCCGGCCCGACGCTACCCGGTCTTGACCTTCGTGCCCTTCTCTTTGTACGAGTGGCCACGGAACAGCCGCGTGGGTGCGAACTCGCCCAACTTGTGCCCCACCATGTTCTCGGTGATGTACACGGGCACGTGCCGACGGCCGTTGTGCACCGCGATCGTATGCCCCACCATCTGGGGGAAGATCGTGGACGCGCGCGACCAGGTCTTGATCACCTTCTTCTCGCCGCTCTTGTTCATCTCCTCAATCCGCTTGAGGAGTTTGGGATCTACGTAAGGGCCTTTCTTCAAAGACCTAGACACTGTTCACCTCCAGCAAATGCCTAACTGCGACTACCGCTTTTTGGTGCGGCGGCGAATGATCATGGAATCGGTCCGCTTGTTGCGCCGCGTCTTGTAGCCCAGGGTGGGCTTGCCCCACGGCGTCTTGGGGCCGGGCATGCCGATGGGCGAGCGGCCCTCACCACCACCGTGCGGGTGATCCCGCGGCGTCATCGCAGACCCGCGCACGTGCGGCTTGCGCCCCAGCCAGCGCTTGCGACCCGCCTTGCCCAAACTGATGTTGGAATGGTCGGTGTTCCCCACCTGGCCGACGGTCGCCTTGCAGGCCTGAGCCACCAGGCGCATCTCGCCCGAAGGCAGGCGAATCTGGGCGTAGTCGCCTTCTTTGGCCAGCAACTGGGCCGCCGCGCCTGCGGAGCGCACCAATTGACCGCCGCGCCCAGGGTACAACTCAATGTTGTGAATCAGCGTGCCCAGAGGGATGTTCGCGATGGGCAGCGCATTGCCAGGGCGAATCTCCGCATCGGGCCCCGACATCACCGTCTGCCCCACCATCAGGCCAATGGGCGCGATGATGTACCGCCGCTCACCGTCCGCGTAGAGCAGCAAGGCGATGCGCGCCGAGCGGTTCGGGTCGTATTCAATAGACTCCACCTTCGCGGGCACGCCGTCCTTGTCCCGTCGAAAGTCTATGACCCGGTACATGCGCTTGTGGCCACCGCCCCTGTGGCGCACGGTAACGCGCCCGTGCACATTGCGGCCCGCCGTCTTGCGCAGCGGCTGCAACAGGCTTCGCTCGGGCTCCTCCCGCGTGATCTCCTCAAATGTTGAGACTGACATCCCCCGCCTGCCCGGCGAGGTCGGCTTGTAAATCTTAATCCCCATGGAAACCCCTCACGGATTCATGATTCTGGGCGGCTGACCGCTACACGCCTTCAAAGAACGTGATCTTGTCGCCCGGGGCCAGCGTTACAATCGCCTTCTTCCAGGCCGATTCCGAGATAACTTTCCGGCGGCCGTAGCGCCCCATCGTCGCGGGGACGTTGATGATGTTCACGTCCACCACCTTGACGTTGAAGGCGGCCTCCACAGCCTGCTTCACCATGATCTTAGTCGCCCGCCGATCCACCTCAAAGACGTACTTGGATTGCTCGCGCATCACATCCGATTTCTCGGTGAGCACCGGGCGCCGCAACACTTCGTAGATATTCATGGCTCTCAACCCCTTCACTAGCCCAGGAATGACTCAATGGTCTGGATGGCCGAAACGGGCATCACCACGTAGTCATACGTGAGCAGGTCGCGCACGTTCAGGTAATGCGCCCGCAGCGTCTTCACATCGGGCAGGTTGCGCGCCGACAGTTCCACCGTCTCGTTCCGCTCCGGCAGCAGGATCAGCGCCGAGCCGCCGCCCGCCAGGTTGTCCACCACCTGCCGCATGGCCTTGGCCTTCGGCTCGTCCAGGTTCAGGTCCTGCACCACGATGATCTGCTCCTCGGCCGCCTTGGCGGACAGGGCGCTGCGCAGCGCTAATCGGCGCATCTTGCGCGGCATGGCCTGCGCGTAACTGCGCGGGTGCGGGCCAAATACGATGCCACCCTTGCGCCAGTGCGGGGCGCGGATGCTCCCCTGGCGCGCGCGGCCCGTGCCCTTCTGCCGCCAGGGCTTCTTCCCGCCGCCGCTCACATCCGCCCGGGTCTTCGTGTCCGACGTGCCCAGGCGGGCGTTGGCCAGTTGGCGCAGCAGCGCCTGGTGCATAACCGGCTCGTGAATCGGCGCGGCAAAAATGTCATCGCGCAGTTCCACTTCGCCGACGATTTCGCCTTCCAGATTTCGCAACGGAACCAACATCTCTATCCTACTCCTTGTCAGTCAGAGCGCGCTTGGCACTTTCGCGCCCCGCCTGAGGTCAGATTGCTATTGCTTCACGGCCTCGCGGATGAGCACCAGGCCATTCTTCGCGCCCGGCACGGCCCCGCGCACCAGTAGTAGGTTGCGCTCGGGGTCCACCATGACGACCTGCAGGTTCTGCACCGTGCTGGTGTGGTTGCCCATGTGCCCCGCCATGCGCGTGCCCTTGTACACCCGACCAGGCGTCGTGCCCGAGCCGATGGACCCGGGAGCGCGATGCCGGTCCGACTGACCATGCGTTGCAGGCCCACCGGCGAAGCCATGCCGCTTCACGACGCCAGCGAAGCCCCGGCCCTTGGACAGGCCCGTGATGTCCACCTTGTCGCCGGGCTTGAACAGGTCCACCATCAGTTTCTGCCCCACTTCGTACCCGCTCACGTCCGACATCCGCAACTCGCGCAGGTGCCGCAGAGGGGGCAGGTTCACCTTCTTCAGCCGCATCCATTCGGGCCGGGTCAGTTTGCGCTGCTCGGTTTCCTCAAACCCGATCTGGATCGCCGAGTACCCGTCGCTCTCCACGGTCTTCTTCTGCGTTACGTAGCAGGGCCCCGCTTCTATGACCGTAACGGGAATCACCTTGCCCGACTCGTCAAAGATGCGAGTCATTCCCAGTTTTCTTCCGAGTAATCCTTTCATACCACTCCTCACCAGACACTGCCCTTGCGTACAATGACAATAAGTCCTGTTTCTCGGCAGCGGTGTCCTAAGAGTTGCGCCGGGCCTACAGTTTGATCTCCACGTCCACGCCGGCCGGCAGATTCAAACGCATCAGCGTGTCAATCGTCTTGGATCCGGGGTCTATCACGTCCACTAGCCGCTTGTGAGTGCGAATCTCAAACTGCTCGCGCGAGTCCTTGTCAACAAACGGGCTGCGCTGCACCACAAACCGCTCTATCTTGGTCGGCAAGGGAACCGGGCCCACCACCACAGCACCGGTGCGCTCGGCCGTCTCCACGATTTGCCGGACCGACTGATCCAGGACGCGATGGTCATACGCCTTGATGCGAATTCGGATTCTTTGCTTCGCCATGTATCCCACTCCCCACAAGGGTCGGGGATAGAGGTTGCTCTACCCCCGACCTCAGATTGCCAGCAAACCTATTCCAGAATCTCGGTGATGACGCCTGCGCCGACCGTCCGCCCGCCTTCGCGGATCGCAAACCGCGACCCCACTTCCAGCGCCACAGGCACGATCAACTTCACCTTCAGGTTCACGTTGTCCCCAGGCATCACCATCT
>JARYMK010000159.1 GCA_029907165.1 Anaerolineae bacterium | reverse complement strand
GGGGTGGCCGTGGGCGTGGCGTTCGGCGTCTGAGTGGGGCGCGGGGTCGGGGTGGCTGTGGCCGTGGCGGGTGGCAATGTGGCCGACTTGGGCCGCGTGAGCGCCCAGATGCCCCCGCCAATGGTGCCCAGGATGACCACAAGCGCCAGGAGCGCTACCCCGTACCTGCGTTTCGCCGTCCTGCGCGGGCGCACCGCAGGCGCGACGGCTTCCGCAGCCTCGCCGCCCAGGACGCGCGTCGCACGGCGCAACCACTGCCGCGCGTCGGGGTCTTTGGGATTCAGGCGCAGGGCGTGCCCCGCCAGTTCGGCAACGCGCTCCCACTGGCCGAGCCGGGCCGCAGCCCGCGCCTGCTGGGCCAGCGCCTGCGCCCGACGTTTCTGCTCCAGGCGGCGCTTGCGGCGGCTTTCCCGCGGGGGCGGCCCCGCCGTCTGCGCCGCCTGCACGAAGGCATCGCTGAACTCCCGGAAGTCGGCGAACGGCTTGCCTTCGTATCCCACGCCGCGCATCAGGATTTGCCACATCTCCGGCCCCAGGCGGTCCTCGGCCCGCCGCCAGGGGATGCCCGGGCGGCGCATCGTGGCGTCGGTGCGGGAGAAGGGCGCGCCCACCACCATCTCATGGGCGAGGTTCGCCAAGTCCTGCGCGTCCTTCTCCGGTGTGTGGGTGCCCAGGGCCATGCCGAAGTCCAACAGCATGACCTGATCGTCGTCGCTGAGCCAGATGCTGCGATCCTGAAGGTTGCCGTGGGATAGCCACCGCTCGTTCAGGTACTGGAGCGCATCGGCAATCTGGCTGACGATGAATGCGGCGCGCAGGGGGAAGATGGGGCTTTCGGCGCGCAGGCGATCCGACAGGGTAACGCCCTCGGCAGGACGGAACGAGAGGAACGGCAGCCCGTCCACCTCTCCCACCTCGTAGACCAGGGGCAGGTTCGGGTGGCTCAGTGTGGACGCAAGGCGGGCGGCGCGGCGAAACTGCTCCGCCGTCGCGGGGTCCGATGCCAGGTCGCCGTCCAGCACGCGCACCCACACGTCGCGGTCGTAGTGGGTGTCGTGGGCGCGGTAGATGGTTCCGAACCCATCGCGCAGCACCACACCGTGCAGTTCGTACCGTCCGAATTGGCGCGGAAATGTCTCGGCCATGGTGCCCCCAACGCATCGCTGCAAGGCGACCGCATTCTAGCACAGAATGCAGAGGGTGCGCAAGCGGTGTGAGCCGCTGCCTACTCAAACGTTGCGGGCGGCTGCGGGCGCTCGTTGACGATGAGTTGGAACACGTCGGGGCGGGCATAGTGCCCCACCACGTCAAAGTCAAACTTCGCCCGCGCGACCTTGGCCATGTCCAGGTCAGTCAGGAGTATCCCCTCCTCATCCCACAGCGGTCCGGCGAGCACGTCGCCTAACGGAGACACAACCACGCTCCCGCCGCGGCATAGGACCTCGGGCTGCGAATGTAGGTCGGCCACGCCCGGCAGGTCCGGCGGGTACATGGCTCTGGTTACGAATTGATTGCACCCCAGCACATAGCAACGGCCCTCCAGCGCAATGTGGCGCATCGTGGCGATCCACCGCTCGCGGGCATCGGCCGTCGGGGCCAGGTAGATGCTCACGCCCTTGGCGTACATGGCCATGCGTGCCAGGGGCATGTAATTCTCCCAGCAGATGAGGCCGCCGACCGTACCGAAGGGTGTCCGGATTG
Source organism: Anaerolineae bacterium (assembly GCA_029907165.1). Classification (GTDB taxonomy): domain Bacteria; phylum Chloroflexota; class Anaerolineae; order DTLA01; family DTLA01; genus DTLA01. The sequence continues at coordinate 5,118 of JARYMK010000159.1, read as the reverse complement.
CGGTGAGGGTGCTGCCATCGCCCTCGCCCCAGATAAGTCGCTCCGCGGCAGTCGGCTTCAGTTTGCGGTGCTTGCCCAGCAATCGCCCGTCGGGGCCGAAGTACACCAGGGTACAGTAGAGGGTCCCACCGCTGAACTGAGCATCGCGCTCCACCACGCCGATGGCCAGGTACGCGCCAGCGCCCCGCGCTGCCTCGCCCAGCGCATCGGTGGCGGGGCCGGGCACTTCCACGGCATTGGCCCAATAGCGCTCCCACGTGCGGCGGCCTTCGGGCGTGCGGTCGCCGACCACCGTGCCAAAGCCCAGCCCGCGCGGGTAGGCAGGGATGAATGCCTCGGGGAACAGGATAAGTTGCGCGCTCCGGGCGGCGGCCTCGGCCGTGAGGCGACATGCCTTCTCCACCGAGGCGTCTCGGTCAAACAGAACGGGCGCGGCCTGGACAACCGCAACCCTCACGCGGGCGAAAGAGTCTTCGGTTGACATGGTTCATCCTCCGTTCCGGGTCTTCGTGCGACGGACAACAAGAAACCAGGTTAGCCGTCAAGCGCCAGAAGTCGGGGTGAAAACGCGACGCGCGACTACCGCCCCAGCCCCCAATCCGTGTTCCGGATGCGGGCATGCGTGGGGTCGTCGCGGAAGTACTCGTACCAGCCGCAGAACCACTGGATGCGCCCGCCCATATCCACAGGCCCCGCGGCGTACTGCCACAGCAGGTAGCCGCTCGCGCCCGCGTCTAGGCTCTTGCGGATGTCGGCAGCCACCGCGTCGGCCCGCTCGCCCAGCATCTCCACGCGAATAGGGCGGCAGGCATCGTCGTACACCCGATGGTACACCTCGCCGAAGAACCAGGGCTTGCCCAGTTCGCGCGCGATGTCCACGATGTCCCTTTCCTCCGAACCCACCTGCTTGTGGATGCTCACCAGGTCCACCGACGGCAGCGCGTGCATGCGGCGGAAGTTGTCCCGATCGGTCTCGGATCCCCACAGGTAGCCGGTCGTCCCCACCGATACGGGGCGACACGGATCCAGTGCCTTGATGGCCTCCGAAGTCTCTTTGACCCAGCCGTATTCCGCATCCAGGCACGACTGGGAGAGCCCCTCCGGCCCGCACGTTGGCTCGTTCATCAGTTCCCACCCCATAACCGCAGGGTGGCGCCGGAAGCGTTCCACCACGGCCTTGACATGCGGCAGGTACTCCATGCGGAACGTGCTCTGGAACCAGTGCTCGCTCTTGCCGCGGTAGTAGTCATCCAGCGTGATGAGGAACCGCACGCCGTCCCTGGCCCCCGCGTCCAGCACGCGCTCCAGGCGGTCCAGGTCCCAGCCGGGGAGCACCCAGAGCCTGAGCACGGCGTTGGGGAACGTGCCGCCGATGAAATCCAAAATCGGCGCGATCTCCGCCTCGGGGAAGTAAGGCTCCATGAAGTAAGCCGAGTTGGTGCCCAGGAAGCGGAACGGCTTTCCGTCAAGGGTGAGTTGCGCGCCCGACCGTGTAACCACACCCGCGCACCGATCCGACGCGGCGCCGAGGGCCAGTGCGGCGGTGGGGGCCTGGGTCGGCGCGGTGGGCAGCACAGCGGGCGGCGTGGGCGGGGCAGGCGTCGGCAGGACGACCTGCGCCAGCGCGATGGTGGACGTGGCCGTAGCCCCAGGCACCGCGATGTTCGGAAGCGTGAGCCGATGGGTTTCGGACGCGGTCGTGGCGGTCGGTTGTGGGGCGAGCGGGATGGGCGTCGGCGCGCGGCGAGGCTGAGGCCACCACACCGACAGGCCCAGGACGATCCCCGCAGCCGTCAACCCAAGCAGGCAGATTGCCAGTACGATTCCGTACACACGGCGCATGATGTCCTCTCCTTCAGGCGATACTACCATAGAAGGGACCTTCGGGCAAAGCGGCCCCAACGTGAAACCCCGAATGTGCGCAAGCGGAGAGAACGCAGGTTCAGCGGCCGTGGAGAGATACGGGGAGTCCTCGTGTTGCGGCCCAGGCTGCGGTGAGACCGAGGCCACTTGGGCGTGCGGAACGCATGTCGCGGCGCGGTTCAGCGCAGGCCCAGCAGCGCAGGCAGGTCGGCCACCGAGTCCAGAATCCAGTCGGGGCGCGCGTCGCCCTCGGTGCGCCCCAGGGCGTACTCGCCGGTCTTTACCAGCACCGACCGCATCCCGAAGTCGTTGGCCCCGCGGATGTCGGATGAGAGCCGGTCGCCCACTACGATGACCTCATCCTTGCGCAGGCCCATGGTCGCCAGCGTCATGGCGAACACATACGGGCTGGGCTTGCCCACGTACACGGCCTGCACGCCCGACGCGCGCTCCAGCATCATGGCCCAAGCGCCCACGTTCAACTCCACGTCGCCCAGGCTGGCATCCACCAATTCGGGCGACATGGCCACCAGTTGGGCGCCGCGTAGGAGGAGGCGCAGGGCCTTGTTGAGCGTGTCAAAGTTGAACCGACTGCGGTGGTCGCCCACGACAATGTACTCGGGGTTCTCCTCGTCGTGGACGAAGTCCTGGAACTCCTCGCGCCCCGCGCCGTCCAGCATCACCCAGACCGAGCGCGGTCGGAGGGTGCGAAGGTACGCGGCGGTGGCAGAGGACGCGGTGATGACCTCGTCGGGCGAGATGGCGAAGCCCATTTGTCGCAGGCGCTCGGCGCGGCTGCGGCGGCTGTGGAGCGTGCTGTTGGACAGGAAGCGCAGAGTCAGGCCTGCGTCGCGCAGGGCGCGCACTGCATCCGCCGCACCTGGATACGCCTTCCCCTGGAACTGAAGCACGCCGTCAATGTCCAGGATCACGCCCCGAACGTCCCGCGGCGCGCGGTCTTTAGTGGGTTCCATACTTCTCCAGGATGCCATAGGTACCCGTGGGCGAGTCGCGGAACAGGCCGATGTGGGGCGTGCGGTACGAGAAGAGCACAAACGCCAGCGCCAACAGAATGGGCAGAATCGCAGCCGCGCGCGCCACAGGGCGGGGCGAGAACAGCAGGCGATAACTGACCCACTGGCCGAGGGCCGCAGCCGCGATGAAGATGAGAATGTCCAGGGGGAGGAAACTGTCGCCCAGCACTGCCGTGTAAGCGTAGAACAGGCCGACGATGACCGCAGGCATCAGCGCGATGCCCACCCCCTTGGCTGCCCAAAACGTCGGCATTCGGGAACCGAAGGCGACGTACTCGGCCAGCGCAAACGCCACCGCCGGCCAGAACGCCAGTTTCAGATGCTCCCAGAGGCTCTCGTTGACGGCGGCGAGCCAGGCGATGGGCCGCCAGTAGCCCGACCACGCAAAGGCGAAGTGCAGCGCCGCCCCCGCCACAAGGATGAACGCCACGCCTGCCGTCTCCCATACCCGCACATCCCTCTGGGGCATCGCCTTTCTCCTCCGCGGAACGCCCGCCCCCTAAACCTCCACGCCCAGGAGCGTGCGCATGAGCAGACCGACCAGAAAACTGAACGCCGCGACGCCCAGGCTCAGCCCTGCCATTTCCACAAACCGCCTGCGAAACGGCTCGTCCTTGGCGACGGAGATGTAGTAGTTGAATCCCGCAATGATGAGCACGGCCAGGGCGAGCGAGCACGCCAGGCAGACGTAGTAATTCGCCAGCAGCAGGTAGGGCAGAATCAGCAGGAGCACGGTCAGCAGGTAGGCCACACCCGTGTAGATGGCGGCGCGCGCGGGGCTTTTGCCCGCCCTTTCCGCCTTCGTGGACAGGTATTCGGAGGCTGCCATGGACAGGGCGGCGGCGATGCCCGTGATGGAGCCGGTCATGGCGATGAGTTTCGTGTTCTGGAGCGCCAGGGTCAGGCCCGCCAGCGCGCCGGTCAATTCCACCAGCGCGTCGCTCAGCCCAAGCACCATGGAGCCGGTGTAGCGCAGGCGCTCCTCGTCCAGCATCTGGAGGAGGGCCTGTTCGTGCTGTTCCTCCTCGTCTGCGATGATCGCTGCTTCTGGAATCGCGTCCCGCAGCCGCCCGTAGTTCTGGTGGGCATCCTCCTCGCCGCGCTCCATCAGTTTCACGGCGAAGGTGAAGCCGAAGATGCGGCCGATCCAGTAATACCTCCACACGCGCAGGCGGTTGGGCTGCACGTCGCGTTGGGTGTACTTGCGCCACTCGCGGTAGTGCCGCAACTCGTCGGCGGCGATGCGCTCCAGGATGCGCCGATTCTCCGGCTCCCGCAGCGTCGCGGCCAGTTTGCTGTAGATGTGGTGCTCGGTGATCTCATTGCGCTGGTAGCCCAGCAGCATTTTGACAGTGGACTCCGCAAGGGACATGGCAAACCTCCGGATCGTTACGCGGCGCGGCCGCTGGGCGCTCGCTCCAACGCGCTCCTGAAGCAAGGCACGCGCCGGCAATGCGCGCGGCAAACCGTCCTGCGGGAGACCCGAACGGCATCCGCGCTGATGGATCGGTGTCTCTGGCTGCGACCGCTAGGCGCCGGGACGGGTGTAGGTGGGGCGGGCCGGGGCCACCTTGGCGCCGATGACCTCGCCTTCGCCGGGGGGCGGGAAGTAAGCCAGTTCATCCGCGCCCATGTCCAGCAGCGCCTTCTCCACGCGGTCCCGCGTCCATTCCCGCAGCCGCACCAGGACGACTACATCGCCTGGCTTGAACTGGCCGGGGCCCTGTGTCGCCTCTTTTTTCTCTTCGCGCTTGGGCTTGCGAATGCCCAGGATTTCCAGCATGGGCCGCGCGTACTTGCGCTGCTCCGGCGGCGTGATGGGGACCACCTGCAGGTCGCGCGGGGCCACGCCCATGGCCAGCAGGCCCTCGGCGGCGGACTGGGCCTTCTGCGCATCGCGGAACAGCCCGCGCACCACGCCCGGGATGTTGCCGTAGATTTCGCGGAATTCCTGTGCCATGTTCCTCGCTCCTTCCGGGGGCGGTAAAGTTGACGTCCACGGTGGTGTCGGAACTGGAACAGGCCGGGACGATGCGATAGCCCCCGGTTCGGTAATATTGTAGCATGGAAACTCGCCGCGCGTCAAGAGGGCCGCCTGTTCGGTCCCGAACAACAAGAGATAGCCCGCTTTGTGCCTTTAGTACAAATGAGCTCGTTCAGATAGGTTAGTGACACTGGACAGGAGATGAAAGGAAGATACAATGGCTGCTCTATGAGTGTG
>JARYMK010000158.1 GCA_029907165.1 Anaerolineae bacterium | reverse complement strand
CTCCTGTCCAGTGTCACTAACCTATCTGAACGAGCTCAACAACAGGCAACAGGTGTTATCCGACCGCCTTCAGCACGGGCCGGAACTTGTACCCGTACACAATGAGGCCGTCCTCGCCCTCTTCGGTCAACTTGCGGGTTACCATTTCCACGGGCATGCCAATGTGCACGTCCTGCGGGTCCACGTCGGTCAACTGCGCCGTTACCAGCGGGCCCTCTTGCAGTTTCACCAGCGCCACCGGATAGGGCTCGTAGGCTTCGTATCCTGCCGGAGCGTCCGACAGCACGGTGAACGAGTACACCTCGCCCTTGCCCGCGAACTGGAACGGCTCGTAGGCGGGCTTGGCGCACTCATGGCAGACATCGCGCGGGGGGAACAGTTTGGCCCCGCACGTGTTGCACACCTCGCCGGTCAGGCGATACCGCTGATTTTGCAGTCTCCAGTACTGAGGAATAGCCATAGGTTTGTACCTCCGGAAAATCGGCTACCCTTCGGCAGCCAGGATGTGAGTGATGACGGTGGCACCGCTGCCGCCGATGTTTTGCGTCATACCGATTCGCGCGTTCTTGACCTGGTTGGGGCCTGCCTGGTGGCGCAGTTGCAGGACTGCCTCCACGACCTGGTACACGCCGGTAGCGCCCACCGGATGCCCGCGCGCCTTCAGCCCGCCCAGGGTGCAGATGGGGATGCGGCCTTCCAGCGTGATCTCGCCGTCCTTGGCCAGGTACACGCCGCGCCCGCGTTCGGCGAACCCCGCCGCCTCCAGCGAAAGTGCCGCCGTGATGCTGAAGGCGTCGTGCAGTTCAAAGAAGTCCACGTCGTTGGGGCCGACGCCCGCTTGGCGGTATGCCTTCTGGGCCGACAGCGCCACCGCGCTCAGGAACAGCGGGTCGCGCCGGTCGTGGACGGCCAGGGAGTCGGTGGCGTTGGCCGAGCCGATGATGCGCACGGATAGCGGCTGGAACTTCCGCGCCACGTCCGACGGGGCCAGCACCACCGCTGCCGCTCCATCGGCTACCGGCGACGAATCCATCAGGTTGATGGGGGCGGCCACCATCCGCGCCCGCTTGAACGTCTCCAGCGAAATTGGCTTGCGGAACATGGCGTAGGGGTTCGTAGCCGCGTTCTTGTGCGCGTTGATGGGGAATCCAGCGAAGTCCTCGTGGCGCACGCCGTACTCGTGCATGTAGCGCTGCATCAGGAGCGCGTTCAGCGAGACGAACGAGACGCCGTTGACGACCTCGTATTCGGCGTCGGCGGCCATGGCCAGGCTGGCGGTGGTAATGGGGTTTTTCTGGTCGGTCATCTTCTCCACGCCGACGACAATGACCACGTCCAGCAGGCCGCTGGCCACCGCCAGGTATCCCATGCGCACCGCCGCCGCGCCGGAACCGCAGGCGGCTTCCACCTTCACGGCTTCTATGCCCCGCAGCCCAACGAAATCGGCGATGAGCGCGCCCAGGTGCTCCTGCCCATTGAGTTCGCCCGACAGCATGTTACCCACGTACAGGGCGTCGGCGCGTTCTATGCCCGTGTCGCGCATGGCGGCCAGGACGGCGTCGCCCGCCAGGTGGCGCAGCGATTTGCCCCAGTGCTCTCCGACTTCTGTTTGTCCAATGCCGATAATGCTAACGTCTCTCACCCGAACCTCGCTAGTGCATCTTGAGTTTTCCGCGATAGCGCACGTACAGGCCGTAGTCAATGACCTTGCGCCGCCGGATGTAGTCCTGCGTGAACGGCGCGCGGTCTCGGCGCTCGGCGATCTTGTCGGTAACGACGAACGACATGGCGTCGCTGCCCGCGCCCGACCCGAACGAGACCAGCAGCAGGCGGTCGCCCGGCTGGGCCACGTCCAGCATCGCCGTGAGTCCCAGCAGCGACGAACCGGCATACGTGTTGCCGATGACGTCGGCCAGCAGGCCCGTGCGAATCTGCTCGTCGGTGAAGCCCAGCGTCTTCGCGGCCCGCTCAGGGAACTTGACGTTGGGCTGGTGGAACACGGCCATGCGGTAGTCCGACGGCTTGGTGCCCAGTTGCTCCATGAGCCCGCGCGCTGCCGCCAGCACGTGGCGGAAGTAGGCCGGGTCGCCGGTGAAACGGCTGCCGTGCGTCGGGTATTCCTGGCCGGGCCTGCGGAAGAAGTCCGGCGTGTCGGTTACATACGAGTACGAGCCTTCCAGGCGGGCGAGGCTTTCTTCGGCCAGCCCAATGATGTAGGCCGCGCCGCCTGCGCTAGCGGTGTATTCCAACTCGTCGCCTGGGCGACCCTGGGCGGTGTCGGCGCCCACGATGAGCGCATACGCCGCCATGCCCGACGCCACGAATCCGAACGCCGCCTGCATGGCTTCAGTGCCGGCCTTGCACGCGAATTCCCAATCGCCCGCCTGGGTTTCGGGCGTCGCCCCGATGGCCTCGGCGACGATGGTGGATGTCGGCTTGACGGCGTAGGGGTGGGACTCGCTGCCCACCCAGACTGCGCCGATTCTCGCGGGCGAGATTCCCGCGCGGCTCAAGGCGTTGCGCGCGGCTTCAATGGCTATGGTGGCCGCGTCCTCGTCCGGGCCGGGTACGGCCTTCTCCGTGATGGGTGTGTCGCCATCGCCACCCTTCCAGAGGCGCACGATTTCGCTCGCCGGAAGGCGGTAGCGCGGCACGTATGCCCCGTATCCGATGATGCCTACATCTCTAATCGGTTTCATGAATCTGCGTTCTCCGAATGCGTGCGAAGTAATCTCAATATCTCCTCCGCCCGCTGGGGACGGATGTTGTTCTCGGCGACCATGCGGTCGGCGATGATGTCAACTTCATCGGGCTGTGCGCCCGCCGCAATGGCAATCTGCCGCGCGTGCAGGGCCATGTGCCCCCGCTGGATGCCTTCCGTCGCCAGCGCCCGCAGCGCCGCGAAGTTTTGCGCCAGGCCCACCGCCGCCATGACCTCGGCCAGTTGCGATGCCGTCTGCACGCCCAAAATCTTCAGCGCCACGCGCGCGGTCGGATGCGACCGTGTTGCGCCGCCCACGATGCCCACGGCAAGGGGCATCTCCAGCGACCCGGCCAGGTCTCCCGTCTCCGTGCGCCACCAGCGACTCAGCGACGTGTAGCGGCCGCTGCGGGCGGCGTAGGCATGCGCTCCCGCTTCCAGCGTCCGCCAGTCGTTGCCCGTCGCCAGGGCCACCGCGTCCACGCCGTTCATGATGCCCTTGTTGTGCGTGGCGGCGCGGTAGGGGTCAACCTCGGCCAGGGCCGCGGCTTCCAGGATGCGCTGCGCCACCTCTTCGCCGCTGACACCGTACCGCGCCAGCGCCTGGACGGGGATGCGCCCTTCGGCCCGCGCCATGCGGCGGTCGGTCAGATTGGACAGGATGCGCAGGTTCACGCGCCCGCCCGTGATCTCCTCTATCATCGGCGCGAGGCCCTCGGCCAGCGTGTTGATGGCGTTGGCGCCCATCGCGTCCACCGTGTCAAAGAGCAGGTGCACCACCAGCATCGGCCCGACGGGGGACTCCGGGAAGCGGCGAATCTCCAATCCCCTGGCCCCGCCACCTCTGGCGACCAGCCCCGATTGCAGGAAGTCGGCATGCCGAAGGATGCGCGGCTCGGCTTGGCGCACGGCGCGTTCGGCCTCGTCCAAATCCGCGACGTCCAGCACCTGAATCTGGCCGATCATCTCGCGCCCCAGGGCCTGGGCCTGGAACCCGCCACCTTGGCGGAAGAGTTTGGCGGCGAAACTCACGCCCGCCACCACCGACGGCTCTTCAATCGCCATCGGCACCAGGTAGTCCACGCCGTTGACCAGGAAATGCGTGGCGATGCCCAGCGGCAGGGCGCACCGCCCCACCACGTTCTCTATCATCTTGTCGGCGTGTTCCAGCGGCAGGCTTGCCTCCAGCGCGGCGGTCTCCTCGTCGGAAAGGTTCGCCCACTCCTGCACCAGACGCCGCCTCTGGGCCATGTCCAGGGTATAGAAGCCGCTCATCTCCGAGGTGCGGTGTCGTTCGGCCAAAAGCCCTCCTCCAAAACGCGCGAAGAAGGCGGAACATGACGTTGCCGCCTTCCCGCACACGCCCACTGTAGCACAGAAAGTCTGTCAAAAACTATCAAGTTGGGCCAGTTCTCTATCAAAGGCTGCCAATGGCCGCCGCGAAGGCGCTGACGGCACGGAGAAGAACAGAGGGCCAGATGAAGGTGGCAAGCGCCGCCGCTGCAAGCAACCATAGGGCCGCGCTCGCAAGTCGTCCCGAACCCGCGCGGGCCTCCTTCGGCGTGCGGGTTGCAGTCCAAAGCACCCGCCACCAGCCAATGGCGGCGATGAGCGGCCCCGCGACCAGCCCCCGCTGTGCCCATGCCGGCATGGATGGCATGGCGCTCGCCTGCCCGCCGTAGGCCCAGAACCCCACGCCCGCGGGCATGCCGCACAACCCCAGCACCGCGACCATGAGGAGCGCAACGGCAGCGGCGTCCCCGACGGCGGCTCCCGTCCAATCGGTAATGCGGAGCGGCAAGCCGTCGCGCTCCACGACCGCAAGGGCGATGGCGGCCAGCGCCACGGCCACGGAGTAGCCCGCGACGCCAAGCCAGTACGTCGCGGAAACGCGCCCGTCGGCAGCGACCATGCGCAAGAACAGGACCGACATGCCCACGAGCGCCGTGTAGGCCAGCGTGCGGGAGGGACGATCCGAGGCGGCGGCGAACACGCCTCCCAGGAGCGCACCCGTCAATGCCACGGCCAGCACCAGCGAATGGGCAGGGGCGGCGGTCAAGAGTTCAGGGTGCGCTCCCACCGCCCGCGCCAGATTGACCAAGACAAGCGGCCCCAAGATGCCGCTGGCCCATCCCTCCGCAAGTGGCTGGCCAGCGTCGGCCATTCCTCGGTGGGCGGCGGCAAAGGGGAACAGGCCGAGGAACGCCGCAACGCCCACCACGGCAAGCACGCCTATCGTTGCCCAAGGGGGTGTCTGTTCCACCTCGGCGGTCAGCGCACGGGTGAGCAGGGCATCGGCCAGGGCGAACGCGCACAACCCCACAGCCGCGATGGGCAGAACACGCGACGCGCCGCGGCCCGCCTCTGCGCCTCGCCCGTGGAACAGCCACGCCGCCAGCGGCAGCGCAAGCCCCATCGCCGCCAGCGACAGCGGGCCGGGTTCCAGCGCCAGGGCGGCGCCTGCCACGGACACTACGGGCAGAAGAAACACGGCAGACGGCGCATGCGCGGGCAGAAACGCCGCCACCAGCGCCACCAATGCCGACGCACCAGCCGCCCACGCCAGCCCCATCCGCGCCGCCCCGCCCAGAGCAACCGTGTGTTCCAGGACCATCACGCCAGCATCTGCGGGCAGGCGCAGGCAGGCGAACGCTTCCACCGCAAGGCCAGCCGCCGCGACCGTCGCTCCCCAGCGCCGCGTACCGCCCAGCAGGAACAGCACCACGAAAAGCGCCAGCGGCCCCAGCAGCAGGTAGGCTGTGGATGGCGTCATTCGGAACCCTCCTGTGCGGCGGTGCGGATGGAGTGCAAGTGCCCCGCCGCAAGGCCCGTGAGCAGGTGCGCGGCGAGCAAAAGCCCGATGAGGAACAGGCTGCCCCCGGCGGCCTGCGCAAACACAGACGCCGCGATGAGCAACGTGAGCGTAGCCATGCCAGCCCGTGCGGGTTCGCGGAACAGCCCCATCTGCGCGATGAATCCCGCCGCGAGCGCGTAGCACGCCAGCGAGGTCAAGTCGCTGGCATAGGGAAGCGGCCACCGCACGGCCAGGACGCCCGCGGCTGTGAGGGTCAACACCAGGGCAGCGAGGCGGAACGGCAGGCGCAGGGTGAGGGCGCGCTCTGTGCCATCGGCGGGTCGCGCGCGAATGCCCAGGTACAGGATGAGCGCGGCCAGCCCGCCCACCGCCAGGTGAAGCCAGGCGACCGCTGGCGCCAAACCTGCCATCACCATCGCGCCCCCGACGTACTGCGCGACGAGGGCAACGAGCGCCAAGCGCGCGTCCGCGGCCAGCGCCGCCAGCGCCACACCCCCGACCAGGATGCCGAACCCGACCAGCGGGTTAGGTTGGAATGTCCCCACAATCGCCCCCTATAGGAATCCCAGCGCAAGGATCAAGCCCAGGAGCAAGGCTACAGTCCAAAGGACGTAATTGTCGCCGTGGAGCAGCGTTTCCAGCCCACGAACGGCGGCGTCCACGGCGTTGCCGAACCCCAGCAGTCCCGACCGCAGCCAGCCCAGGTCGAGAATCCGCGCCCCGCGGGAGCCGTATTCCTGCCACGTGTCCTCAAGGTCATGCATTTCAGGGAGCGCCATCGCGCCCAGGAGCGGCAACAATAGCGCAGCCCAGGCCCCAGGGGAAAGCGGGTTCCGGCTCACATTCGCCGCGTAGCCTGCGAGCAGGAGCAGCCCCCGCGGCCACAGGGCCAGCGCCAACGCCGCCAGCCCCCAGACGGCGAAGACCCCCGTGCGGAGCCAGCCGCGCGCCGCCGCAGGTGCGACGCCGGGTCGCAGCAAAGCCGCCATCGCGAACATCTGCCCGGCCAGCGCTAGCACCAGCACGCCCAGTCTGGACTGGCTCAGCAGCGCCTGCCAAAGGCGCAGGATACAGGGCGTCGCAGGCGAGAGCGGCCCCATGCCCGCGACCGCCACGGGAGCGATTGCCACGCCCATGGCCAAGGCATAGCGCCAGCGGGGCACAGGCTGGTCGGGGGCCGGCATCCTGATCGTCCACAGGCCGAACCCCAGCGCGGTGGCGATGCCGAGCAGCAGGAACACGGGCAGCCACAAGGCGTGGAGGCTGAGCGGCACGCGGTAGGCCAGCAACAGCACGAGCAGCACCGCGAAGCCGATGGCGAAGTCGACCAG
>JARYMK010000157.1 GCA_029907165.1 Anaerolineae bacterium | reverse complement strand
GTTGGGGCTGACCGAGCCCGCAGGGCTTTGTCCCTTCAGCCCGATGCTTCAGCATCGGGCGGCCGGGGCGGCGAAGTTTCCTCTCCCCCTGGGAGAGGGCTAGGGTGAGGGCAGTGCCGCGCGGGGCTGAACCCCCGCGCTGAACGGGCCAAGCCCCGTTGGGGCTGACCGAGCCCGCAGGGCTTTGTTCATTTAGCCCGATGCTTCAGCATCGGGCGGCCGGGGCGGCGAAGTTCCCTCGCCCCATGGGAGAGGGCTAGGGTGAGGGGCGGACCGGGGTAGGCACGCAGGCCTGCCCCTAAGGAATGGGACGATGTATTATGGGGACACAGCGTGCTGTGCCCTCGGCGCAGGCAATGGACGCGCCGCCTAGCGTAAGCAGCGAGGTTGGATGTGGCAGGCCGACGAAACATCTATGAAAAGCACCTGAAGGCAGGGCACGACTACGCCTGGGACGGCCGCTGGGACAAGGCGGTGGAGCAGTACCGCCTGGCCCTGGCCGAGTTCCCCGAAGAGCCGCCTGCCCTGGTGGCGCTGGCCCAGGCGTACCGCGAACTGGGCAAGCGGACCGAGGCGGCGCAGGTGTACCGCACCCTCGCCAAGGTCTCGCCGCGCGACCCCGTGCCGCTCATCCACCTGGCCCAACTGGAAGCGGAGCAGGGCCACGTGGCGCAGGCGGTGGACGCCTGCATGGCGCTGGCGGATTTGCACCGCGACGCGGGCGACATCCGCCAGGCCGTGGCCGCGTGGGAGCAGGCCATTCGCCTCGCGCCCGACCACATCGCCGCGCGCCAGCGCCTTGCCGCCGCCTACGCCCAACTGCGCGCCGTGGACAGGGCCGTGGAACAGCACCTGGCGCTGGCGGGCATCCTCCAGCGAATGGGGCAGGTGGAGAAGGCCATCCAGCAGTGCCGCGAGGCGCTGCGACTTGCGCCCGCCAACCTGGCCGCCCGCAACATGATGGAGATGCTCCGCGAGGGAGCCGAGGCCGAACGCCCCGCCCCCGCCGCGCCGCAGGAAGCGCCTACCGCCGAGGTGCTGACCCCCGCCGCAGAGACCCAGCGCAAGGCCCTCACCGAACTGGCGGGCGCGCTATTTGAGGAGAAAGCAGCCCCAGCCCAGCCGCAGGGCGAGCCGACGGCGCAGGCCGCCGACAGGGCCACGGTGGACACGCTCATCAGCCAGGCCATTGACTTCCAGACGCGCGGCCTGGTGGACGAAGCGATTTCCAGTTACCTGCGGCTGCTGAAGATGGGCGAAGACCGCCCCGCCATTCACTTCAACCTGGGCCTGCTGTTCCAGCAGCAGTTGCGGTTTGAGGACGCCATTGAGCATCTCCTGCGCTCGGTCAAGGACCCCGAATACCGCCTGGGCAGCCATTTCGCGCTGGGCCAGTGCTACCGCGCCCAGGGGCAGGTGGGCCTGTCCATTGAGCACTTCCTGGAGGTCCTCAAAATCGTGGACCTGGAGACCGTGGGCCGCGACCAGGCCGACGACCTCATCCAGTTGTACGAGAACCTGGCCGAGAGTTACCAGGCCCAGGGCGACGCCGACAAGGCCAGGTCGTTCGCCGACTCGCTGGTGCAGTTCCTGAGCGGCAAGGGCTGGCAGGACAAGGTGCGCGAGGCCCGCAAGCGGCTGGGCGGCGCGGGCGAGGGCGTAACCGTCAGCATGGCCGAACTGCTGGAGGCCGAGGAGTCGGACGAGATCCTGCGCGCCCTGTCGCTGGGCCAGGAATACCTCAAGCGCGGGCTGCTGGCTGCCGCTGCCGACGAGTGCCATCGGGCGGTGGGGCTGGCCTCCGATTACCTGCCCGCCCACATGAAACTAGCCGACGTCTGGCTCCAAATGGGCGACATCCCCCGCGCGGCGGACAAGTACCGCCTGGTGGCCGACCTGTACGCCCTGCGCGGGGACGAGAAGCGCGCCGTGGCCGTGTACCGCCGCCTGCTGCAGATCAACGCCGCCGACACCGATGCCCGCGCGACCTGCATCAAACTCCTGGTGAAGCAGGGCGAGTACGAGGCGGCGCTGGAGGAGTACATCACCCAGATTCAGATGCTGGCGCGCGTGGCCCAGGTGGACCAGGCGCTGGCCCTCGCGCAAGAGGCCCAGGCCCTCATCCGCGAGTACAACCTGGCTCCCCGCTGGCAGGCGGCCGTCCTGCACCAGGTCGCCGAGATTCAGGTGGGCCGCGTGCAGTGGAAGGCGGCGCTGGACACCTACCGCCAGATCATCGCGCTGTCGCCCACCGACGAACGCGCCCGCATCCGCCTGGTGGACCTGCACTTCAAACTCGGGCGGGATGCAGAAGCCCTGGCACAGTTGAACGAACTCATCGCGCTCTATCGTGAGCGGGGCGACCACAACCGCATGATCCGCGTTGTGCGCGAACTGGCAGACCTGCGGCCCGACAACGCCGACCTGCATCGTCTGCTGGCGCAGGCGTACCAGGCGGCGGGACGGATGGCCGAGGCCGTGCAGGAACTGGACCTGGCCTCGCGCCTGCTGTGGGACGAGGGGCAACAGGATGGCGCGCGCGAGGCTCTGCGGGAACTCATCGCGCTCAACCCGCCGAACGTGGAGACATACCGCGCGCGCCTGCAGCAAATGGGCGGATAGTGATTCAAATTTCCCTGCCAAGAGCGCAACTCTTGGCGGGTTCGGGCGTTTTGGTATCGGGGCGGTCTCCCATAAGAACGTGCTGCTGAACATTTCACCGCCGAGAACGCCGAGTTCGCAGAGTCATTTCCCCTCTTCAGAGGTCTCGGCGCACCCTGCGGTTCAAGCGCACCAACTCGCACGGCGAGATCGCCAGCATTGGGCAGGAGAAGAAGAGGCATCCTGTGTCGGACCTGTTGTGGACGCTGTCGCAATTGGATATTCGGGCGGCCATAGACATCGCTCTGGTCGCCCTGGTCTTCTGGGGGCTGCTCCACTTGATCCAGCGCACCCAGGCGGTGCAACTGCTTCGGGGCGTGGTGCTGGTGGTGTTGGCTGCGGCGGTGCTCACCAGCGTCTTCCGCCTCACCGCCTTCTCGTGGCTCATGGGCAAGGCCGTGCCTGCGCTCCTGCTGGCGGTGCCCGTGATCTTCCAGCCCGAACTGCGCCGCGCCCTGGAACGTCTGGGGCGAGCGGGCGCCTTCGCCAACCGCCAGGGCGCGGAACCCCTGTTCCGCCAGGTGATTCGGCAGGTGGCCCGCGCCAGCGCCCTGCTGTCGGACCGACGCCACGGCGCGCTCATCGTCCTAGAGCGCGAGACGGGCCTGCAGGAGTACGTGGACACGGGCGTGCGGGTGGATGCGGCCCTGACGACCGAACTCCTGCTCACCATCTTCTTCCCGAACACGGCCCTGCACGACGGCGCAGTTATCGTTCGCGGCGACCGCGTGGTGGCGGCGGGCTGCGTGTTGCCGCTCGCCACGGGCACGGCGGTGGACTACCGCCTGGGCACGCGCCACCGCGCCGCCCTGGGCCTGACCGAGCAGACCGATGCCGTCGTGGTCGTCGTGTCCGAGGAGACGGGCATCATCTCGGTCGTGCACAACGGGCGGATGATCCGCCGCCTGGACGAGAACCGCCTGGTCAAGGTGCTGGACGCCATCTACCTGCCTCGGGCGGTTCCCGTAACGCGGGCGAAGCAACTGGCCCGTCGGATCAAGGTCGTGGGCAACAGCGTGCGCTCATGGTTCGGGCGCGTCGCTCGCCTGCTGCCCCGTTTCAACAAGCGTTCGTCATAGGTCTGGTATCATGCGCAATTTTCTGGAGAACATCACAAGCGCCGTACTGGCAATCATCCTGGCGCTCCTGGTCTGGATGGCCGCCGTCAACGAGCAGAACCCCATGCAATCGGGGACGTTCGGCGAGCCTATCCCCGTGGAGATCGTCAACAAGCCACAGGGCCTGGACTTCGTCAACCCGAGCCAGATCACCGAGTACGTCCAGGTGAGCATCCGCGCGCCCCGTTCGGTATGGGGCACGCTGAAAGGCTCCGACTTCCGCGCGGTGGTGGACCTGGCGGGCCTTCCCGCAGGGACGCACGACGTTCCCATCACGGTCAAGTGCGCTGACGCGCTGGTGCGCGTGGAAGCCGTCCAGCCCGCCAGCATCAACATCCGCCTGGAAGAGGTGCTGGAGAAGGTCTTTGAGGTGCGGGTGCGCATCATGGACGACCCCGCGCTGGGGTACGAGGTGCGGACGCCCACCGTGGAGCCGCCCACGGTGCGGGTCATTGGGCCAGCGTCGCGCGTGGCCCAGGTGCAGTCGGTGGTAGCCGACGTGTACCTGCGGCGCACCAAGACCTCTGTCCAGCGGGACGTGGTGGTGTCGGCCCGCGACGCCCAGGACAACCCCGTGGCCCTGCTGACCGCCATTGACCCGCCGCAGGTGTCGGTAACGGTCCCTGTGGAGCAGAAACTGGGCTACCGCGACGTGTCCGTCAGCGTCATCCGCAAGGGGCAGGTGGCGCGCGGCTACCGCATCACGGGCATCTCGGTGGACCCGTCCATCGTTACCATCGTGGGCAGCCCGCTGGCCGTGGCCGAACTGCCAGGCTACGTGGAGACGCTGCCGCTGGACATCACGGGCGCAACCGCCGACATCAAGGCTCGCATTGGCCTGGTGCTGCCCGAAGGCGTCTCCATCCTGGGCGACCAAACCGTGAGCGTAACGGTGAGCGTCTCGCCCATCATAGACAGCATCACCATCCAGCGGCCGGTGAGCATCCAGGGCCTGCATCTGGGTTACACGGCCCAGCCCTCGCCCGCGACGGTGGACGTCATCCTGTCGGGGCCGCTGCCCAAGTTGGAGGCGCTGAGCCTGGAGGAAGTGCGCGTCGTGGTGGACCTGTTCGGGCTGGGGCCAGGTGTGCACAAGGTCAACGCCCAGGCGTTCGCCCCTGAAGGGCTGACGGTGGAGAGCATCCTGCCCGACACGATAGAGGTGGAAATCAAGGCTCCCGCGGGGCTGGTTACGCCGACCGCGACGCGCACGCCGACCCCCACCCCCACGCGGCGGCCCTAGCGAGGTGCGGAGATGAAGCCCATCGTCGCCGTAGTAGGCCGCCCCAACGTGGGCAAGTCCACCCTGTTCAACCGGCTCATCGGGCAGCCCCTGGCCATCGTAGAGGACTCGCCCGGCACGACCCGCGACCGCCTGTACGCCGACTCCGAGTGGAATGGCCGAACGTTCACCGTCGTGGACACGGGCGGGCTTGTCTTTGACGAGTCGGGCGAGGTGGAGTGGAAAGTCCGCGAGCAGGCGCAGATTGCCATCGCCGAGGCCGACGTCATCGTGTTCATGGTGGACGCGTCCACGGGTCTGACGGCCGCCGACCGCGAGGCTGCCGACCTGCTGCGCCGCACCGACAAGCCCATCGTCATCGCCGCCAACAAGGCCGACAACGAGGAGCGCCGCCAAGCCGCCGTGGAGTTCTACGAACTGGGTCTGGGCGACCCGATTCCCATTTCGGCGCTGCACGGGACGGGCACGGGCGACTTGCTGGATGCCATCACGGCGTCGTTCGCGCCGGAGGTGGTGGAGGAGCCGGACGAAGCCATACGCGTGGCCATCGTCGGCCGGCCCAACGTGGGCAAGTCGTCGCTGCTGAACGCGCTGCTGGGCGAGGAGCGCGCCATCGTCAGCGAAATCCCCGGCACCACCCGCGACGCCATAGACACCCGTCTGGAGTGGGCTGGCCAGCCCGTCGTGCTGATTGACACCGCCGGCATACGCCGCCGCGGGCGCATAGAGCCGGGCGTGGAGAAGTACAGCGTCCTGCGGGCCATGCGGGCCATCCAGCGGGCCGACGTGGCGGTGCTGGTGTTGGACGGCGTGGACGGCCCGACCGCCCAGGATGCCCACGTCGCCGGGTACATCCTGGAAGAGATGAAGAGTGTCATCGTGGCGGTGAACAAGTGGGACTTGGTGCCGAAGGATTCGCACACCATGCACCAGTACACGCAGGTGGTGCGCGCGGCCCTGCGGTTCATGGACTATGTGCCGGTGCTGTTCATCTCGGCGAAGACAGGCCAGCGCGTGGGTCAGGTACTGGACACGGCGCTGCGCGTCCGCGACGAGCGCCTGGTGCGCCTGTCCACCGCCGAACTGAACGACATCCTGCGGCAGGCCGTTGCTCGCCAGGCCCCGCCCACCAAAGCGGGCAAGTCGCTGAAGTTCTACTATGTAACCCAGCCCTCGGTGGACCCCCCGACGTTCGTTTTCTTCGTGAACGACAAGGAACTGGTGCATTTCTCCTACGTGCGCTATCTGGAGAACCAGATTCGGGAGCGGTATCCGTTCACCGGCACGCCACTGCGGATGCTGTTCCGCGGGCGCGAGCCGCGGCGGAAGAAGAGGTAGCGCGCAGGGCGTTCCCTCTCCCTCTGGGAGAGGGTTAGGGTGAGGGTGCGTCCGCGCGGGGCCAAACCCCCGCGCTGAACGGGCGAAGCCCCATTCGGGGCTGACCGAGCCCGCAGGGCTTTGTTCGTTCAGCCCGACGCTTCAGCGTCGGGCGAATGCAGGGCCGCGCGGGGCTAAACCCCCGCGCTGAAGGGGCCAAGCCCCGTTGGGGCTAGGGCAGCCCGCAGGGCTTTGTTCGTTCAGCCTGATGCTTCAGCGTCGGGCGAATGCAGGGGCGTGCGCGGGGCTAAACCCCCGCGCTGAACGGGCGAAGCCCCATTCGGGGCTGACCGAGCCCGCAGGGCTTTGCCCTTTTAGCCCGATGCTTTAGCATCGGGCGGCGGGGCGGGCGCTTTGCCCATGTAGCCCGATGCTTCAGCCTCGGGCGGGCCGGGCGCGTTCCCTCTCCCCCTGGGAGAGGGTTAGGGTGAGGGTGCGTCCGCGCGGGGCTAAACCCCCGCGCTGAACGGGCGAAGCCCCATTCGGGGCTGACCGAGCCCGCAGGGCTTTGCCCTTTT
>JARYMK010000156.1 GCA_029907165.1 Anaerolineae bacterium | reverse complement strand
CGCCACTCCAGTACCTCGTGCACAATGGAATCCTGGGAAAGGAGGATGTGTCACTAAGGTACTGAACGAGTACAGCCAATTGACTTTTCGCGCAACTATTGGTACTCTATACGCGAGACGATTTCGGTTCATGGGCCGCGCGACAGAGCACTGCCCGCATGGGGGTGTCCATGGCGGATGGCGTCAAGATCAAAGGCACGCGCGATGGGCTTCTGGTGAGCCTGGGCGCGGGCGACCTTCCCTTGCTGTTGGCCGACCTCCGCGCGCAGTTGAATCGTTCGCCCGGGTTCTTCCAGGGCGGCAAGGTGGCGCTGGCCGTGGGTAGCCGCCCCATGACCCGCGCCGACCTGCAGCAGATTTGCGACGTGCTCGGCGAACTCGGCATCACCATCTGGGCCGTCATCAGCCAGTCGCCGATGACCCGCGCCGCCGCACGCGAACTGGGACTGGCGTCGGCATCCCCGCCAGAGGAGGCTCCATCCGATTTGGAGGCCGGGCAGGAGCCTGCGGTCATCGTGCGGCGGACGCTCCGATCGGGCCAGAGCGTCCGCTACCCTGGGCATGTGGTGGTGATCGGCGACGTGAACCCGGGAGCCGAGATCGTGGCGGGCGGCGACATCATCGTGTGGGGCAAGTTGCGGGGCACCGTCCATGCGGGCGCCATGGGGGACGACTCGGCGGTCGTGTGCGCCCTGCAGTTGCAGCCCATGCAGTTGCGGATCAGCGGGAACATTGCGCGCTCCCCCGAATCCAACAGGACAAAGCAAAAGGCGCGCCCTGAAGTCGCACGTGTGCGGGGTGCGGAAATTGTGGCCGAACCCTGGGAGCCGTGAGAATCGGAAAGGAGAATCCGAGGATGCCGGGCAAAGTGATCACCATAACCTCTGGAAAGGGCGGCGTTGGGAAGACCACTGTAACCGCGAATCTCGGCATGGCGTTGGCACAGCACGGCCAACGCGTTGCCGTCGTGGATGCCGACATCGGCTTGCGGAACCTGGATGTCGTCATGGGCCTGGAGAACCGCATCGTGTACGACCTGGTGGATGTGGTGGAAGGCATCTGCCGCTTGCGCCAGGCACTCATCCGCGACCGCCGCGTCAACGAGTTGTATCTGCTCCCCGCGGCTCAGACTCGCGATAAGACCGCTGTCAGCCCGGCCGACATGATTCAGGTCTGCGAGCAACTCCGCCGCGAGTTTGACTACGCGCTCATAGACTCGCCAGCGGGGATTGAGCAGGGCTTCCAGAACGCCGTCGCGGGCGCGGATGAGGTCATCATCGTAACCACGCCAGAAGTCTCGGCGGTGCGCGATGCCGACCGTATCATTGGCCTCATTGAGGCGCAGGAGAAAGGCCCCGGTTCCCTCATCATCAACCGCCTGAAGCCCGACATGGTGCGGCGCGGCGATATGTTGAGCACCGAAGACGTAGTGGAGATTCTGGCCATCAAGTTGCTGGGCATCATCCCGGAGGACGAGGCCATCGTAATCTCCACGAACCGCGGGACGCCCATCGTGTTGGACGGGCGCTCGCCAGCCGCGCAGGCGCTTGACAACATCGCGCGACGCATCATGGGCGAGGACATCCCAATGTACCAGCCCGCACGCGAAGAGGGCTTCTTCTCGCGCCTGGCGCGCATGGTGCGCGGCGGGGACTAGCGCGTCGTTCAACGGTATCCTGACACCTTGCCCGGCCCAGCAGGCACGGAGCGCCGAATACACGAGGGGGAAGGGATGAGCGCCATAGCCAAACTCTTCAAACGAAAGCAACCCACCAGCAGCCAGGTCGCGAAAGAGCGTTTGCAGTTGGTCCTGATTCACGACCGCGTCAAGTTGTCGCCCGACGTCCTAGAGCGCATCAAGGACGATTTGGTTACGACCATCTCCAAGTATCTGGACATTGACCGCGAGGGACTGCAGATCACGCTGACACAGAACAAGCGGCTCATCGTGGACATGCCGCTGCGGGAAAGGAGCGCGCGCAAGCGGAGTGGGTAGACTCAAGTGGCGTCATTTTGACTTCTGGCTCACGGCCGCCCTGATTCTCCTGCTGGCGATAGGGCTGGCCATGGTGTACAGCGCAACCCGGAACACCGAAGGCCTGGAAGACAGCACGCGTCGCCAGGCCATCTTTATTGTCATCGGGCTGCTGCTGATGTTCGCGCTGGCCACGGTGGACTACGGCCTGCTAGAGCCTATCACGGGGGCCATCTACGGGCTGGTCATCGCAGCGCTGGTGGCCGTGCTCGTCATCGGCCGCGTTACCCACGGCGCGCGGCGGTGGATTGACCTGGGGTTCATGCTGTTCCAGCCGTCGGAGTTCGCGAAACTCGGGCTGGTCATCTTCCTGGCGCGCTACTTCGCCGAGCACAGCGAAGACATCAAGTCGGGGCGGGTGTTCCTGGTATCGCTGGGCGCGACGCTGCTGCCGATGATGCTCATCTATCTTCAGCCCGACTTGAGCACGGCGCTGCTCCTGGGGGCGATTTGGCTGGGGATGGCCATCGTCGCGGGGGTGAACATGGCCTACGTGGGGGCGTTGGCGGGCGCGGGCCTGGTTGCCGCCCCGGCCATCTGGTACTCGCTGCACGACTACCAGCGGCTTCGCGTGCTGGCGTTCATCAACCCCGCCGCCGACCCGCAGGGCACGGGCTACAATGTGGGCCAGGCCATGATCGCCATCGGATCGGGGGGCTGGCTGGGCAAGGGGTTCGCCAGCGGCACCCAGAGCCAGTTGCACTTCCTGCGCGTGCGCCATACCGACTTCATCTTCTCCGTCCTGGCCGAGGAATTGGGATTTGTGGGCGCGTTGGTGCTGTTCGCGCTGTTCGGGCTCCTCCTGTGGCGGCTCATCCGGGTGGCGGGGGTCGCGCGGGATCGGTTTGGCGAACTCCTCGCCGTGGGGATGGCCGTGTACATCTTCGTGCAGGCCGCCGTGAACATCGCCATGAATATGGCGCTGATTCCGGCGACGGGCATCCCGCTGCCGTTCGTGAGTTTCGGGAACAACGCGCTGCTGTCGCTTCTGCTGGGGCTGGGGCTGGTGCAGAGCGTAGCGCTCAGGCACAGGAAGTTGGACTTCGCCTAGCCCCGCAGCCTGCCCCTTGCGAAGTCATCCGTTGCGAGGCATCTGGGTTTCGCTATGAGCATCGTGTCCGATTTGGAAGTCATCCTGCGGGATGTGGAGAAGCCGGGGCGATACACCGGCGGCGAGTGGAATAGCGTCGTCAAGGATTGGGAATCCACGCCGGTCAAGGTGGCGCTGGCGTATCCCGGTACCTACGAAATCGGCATGTCCAACCTGGGGCTGATGATCCTGTACGACATCCTGAACCGCCAGCCCGACATCCTGTGCGAGCGGGTGTACGCCCCGTGGCTGGACATGGAGGAGGGCCTTCGCCGCGCGGGCCTGCCCCTGTACTCGCTGGAGACGCGCCACGCGCTCACAGATTTTGACATCGTGGGCATCAGCCTGCCCTACGAACTGAACTACACCAACGCGCTCACCATCCTGTCGCTTGGGGGCATGTCGCCGCTGGCTGCGGAGCGCCGCCCCGAAGACCCGCTGGTGATCGCGGGCGGCAGCGGGGCGTACAACCCCGAACCGATGGCCGCGTTCTTTGACCTGTTCGTCATCGGCGAGGGCGAGGAGGCGTTGCTGGAACTGGTGCGCCTGTACGCCGAGTGGAAACGCGGGGGCGGGGCAGCGTCCGGCCGGCCCCCGAAGGCCGATTTCTTGCGCCAGGCCGCGCGTATCGGGGGCATCTACGTGCCCGCGCTTTACGCCGCCGAGTACCACGCGGACGGGCGACTGGCGCGCACCGTGCCGATTGCGCCCGACGTGCCCGCGCGGGTGGTCAAGCGGGTCGTGCCCGCGCTCCCCCCGCCGCCCACGCGCCTCATCGTGCCGTACATAGAGACGGTGCACGACCGGGCCATGCTGGAAATCCAGCGGGGTTGCACCCAGGGGTGCCGCTTCTGCCAGGCCAGCACCATCTACCGCCCCGTGCGCGAGCGGACGGTGGACGAAATCGTGCGCGCAGCGGATGAGATGCTGCTGGCGACAGGGCACGAGGAAATCTCGCTGGTGTCGTTGAGTTCCAGCGACCACAGCCAGATTGAGCACGTGGTGCGGGCGCTGGCCGAGCGTTGCGCGCCGCTGGGCGTCTCCATCTCGCTGCCCAGCCTGCGGGCCGATGCCTTCTCGGTGCGCCTGGCCGAGATGGTGCAGACCACGCGCAAGACGGGCCTGACCTTCGCGCCGGAGGCCGGAAGCCAGCGGCTCCGCGACGCCATCAACAAGAAGGTCTCGGAAGAGGACCTGCTCCGCACCGCAGAGGCGGCCTTCGGAACCGGCTGGAACCGCATCAAACTGTACTTCATGGTGGGCCAGCCCACCGAAACCGACGAGGACGTGGAGGCCATCGGCGACCTCGTCAGGAAGGTGGTGGCGGTGGGACGGCGCCATCGCGGGGGCCGCGCCGAGGTCTCGGTCAGCGTGGCGACCTTCGTCCCGAAGCCGCACACGCCGTTCCAGTGGGAGGCGCTGGTGGACGACGAGACGCTGCGCCGTCGCCTGGACATCCTGCGGCGCGGGCTGCGGGTCAAGGGCGTGCAGTTCTCGTGGCACGACCCTGGCACGACGCTGCTGGAGGCGGCGCTGTCGCGCGGCGACCGGCGCGTGGGCGCGGTTATCTACCGGGCGTGGCAACTGGGCGCGCGGTTTGACGCCTGGGGCGACGCCTACCGGCCAGAGGCGTGGGAGCAAGCCTGGCGCGACGCGGGCCTGTCGCCCGAATTCTACGGGCGCAGGCCGCGCGACAGGGACGAGGCCCTGCCCTGGGACCACATTGACATCGGCGTGCGCAAGGAGTTCCTGTGGCGCGAGCGGGAGCGGTGCCGCGCGGCGACGCCCACCCCCGACTGCCGCGAGGGGTGTGTGGGGTGCGGAGTGAACGCCGCGCTGCCGCTGGCGGGAGGGACGGCGCTATGTCCCTAGATGCCCCTGCGGTACAGCGGCTGCGGTTGGACTACGCCAAGGGCGAGCCGCTTCGGTTCGTGTCTCACCTGGACATGATGCGCCTGTGGGAGCGGGCCTGCCGCCGCGCCCGATTGCCCATCGCCCACACCCAGGGGTTCAACCCACGCCCCAGGATTGCCCTGGCCTGCCCGTTGCCCACCGGCGTTACCAGCCGCGCCGAGAAAGTGGACCTGTTCCTGACGACGCGCATGGACCCGCGCGAGACCCTGCGAAGGCTCAACGCGGTGCTCCCCACTGGCGTGGAGGTCTTCGGCGTCGCGGAGGTGGCCCTGACGGAGCCGGCGCTGATGTCGCTGCCCGCGACGGTGGAGTACCAGGCCCGCGTGGAGTGGGACGGCCCCGCCGCCGACTTGGAGGCGCGCCTGCGGGCGTGGCTGGCCCAGGACTCGGTGATGCGGCAACGGGAGCGCAAGGGCCGCGCGGGCGAATACGACCTGCGGCCGCTGGTGGAGCACCTGTGGGTCGTGGGGCAGTCCGAGGGGCGGTTCGTCGTGGGCATGCGGGTCAAGTCTGGGCCGCAGGGGACGGGCCGGCCCGACGAGGTGCTTAAGTCGCTGGGCCTGTGGGATTCGGCGCGCGGCCTGGAGCGCACGGCGGTGATGCTGGGCTAGCGGTCAGCCCCCGCCGCCCACGAACCGCCTGCCGCTGTCCCTGCACAGCAGTTGGACCGCCTGGCGGCCAGAAAGGATGCAGGTGGGCACTCCTCCACCGGGCATGACCCACTGACCGGCCATGTAGAAGTTGCGAAGGCCCGGCAGTGTGCGGCGCATAGGGGTCATCATGGCCGCAGGCGACGGCAGCCAACCCATGATGGAGCCGCGCCAGTTGCGCGTGTAGCGCCAGGTTGTGTATGGCGTCGCCACGTCGGTCATTTCCACAAGCCCACCAATGCCCGGGTAACGGGCTTCCAGCCGGCTAAGGACCTCGGCGGCAATGCGTTCCTTCTCCGCGGCGTAACGGGAGTAGTCCTGGCGCAACGCCGCCCAGTAGTCCCAGTCGGTGTCCAGCATGACTTGCACCACGGTCTTGCCAGGGGGCGCAAACGCCGGACCGTAGTTGAACACGCGGACGCTGATGGCGTGGACTGGCCGGTCCGCTATGGCAAACGGGGCCTGCAACCACCAGATTTGCGACGAGGGTTCTGTCGGGAACTCGCGGGCCACGCCGAAGGAGACCATAAGGACGGGGCTGACGGTCTTCCACGTGCGGAAGCGTTCGGCCCAGGCGCTGTCCACGAATCGCCCGTCCAGCATGTCGTAGAGGGTGGCGCGGCCGTCGGCAGCAGAGATGACCGCGTCGGCGCGGTGTTCCGTCCCGTCGGCCAACCGCACGCCGACAGCGCGCCCGTCTTCCACCAGAATCTTCTCCACCGTGGCGCGGTAGGAAATCTCGCCGCCCAGTTCCCTGAAACGCCGCTCCATCGGAAGGACGAAGCCTTTGCATCCGCTCGGCAGGAGCGCGAGTTGCCCATCGGCCAGCAGCGCCAGCAGCATGAAAACGAACCAGACGGGCACCTCGGGCAAGAACAGGGTCTCCAGGAAAGCGCGCAGCCATGGACTGCGCACGGCGGGAGTGTACTCGGCAACGGGGCGATTGAACTTGCCGATGAAATACCGCCCTGCCTTCCGTATGGCCCAGAACATCTTCAGGGAGTCCAGCGGCTTGGCGAGTTCCGGCGGATCGCCGAAGCCGATGCTCCACATTCCCGGCCCACGCAGGGCACGCACACCCGCCATCAGTTCGTCAACGATGCGGGCGTCCTCGGGCGCCAGCGTTTTGAGGTCGCGGGCAAGCCGGGCCAAGTCGCCGGTTACGTCCACCACGCGACCGGACGGCTCGTGGACGAACCGCCCGTAGGTGGTCATGTCCACCGTGCCCTCGCCTGGGAGCGCGCCGACCTCGCGGTACAGGGGATACAGCGGCGAGTCGGGCCGGTGCCCCATCAAGAA
>JARYMK010000155.1 GCA_029907165.1 Anaerolineae bacterium | reverse complement strand
CAGCGCATGCGTTGCCCCTGCAAGATCCTGCTCCTGAGGCCACTTGCGCGGATTCTCGGCTACTGTGCGCCACCCCGCAGGCGGGCCAGGACGGCGGCGAGGTCGTCCGGCAGCGGGGTCTGAAACTCGCGCCATTCGCCCGTGGATGGGAGGCGGAACGCCAGCCGCGCCGCATGGAGGAACAGCCGCGGGGCTTTTGCCCGCTGCTTGCGGAAGCCATAGACCGGGTCGCCGACGATGGGGTGGCCGATGAAGGCCATGTGGATGCGAATCTGGTGGGTGCGGCCCGTAAGCGGATGGGCTTCCACCAGCGTGTGCTCGTCGTAGAACTCCAGGGCGCGGTACTCGGTCTGGGCCTCGCGCCCGCCGCGCGGCACCACGGCCATCTTCTTGCGCGCCCGCGGGTCCCGCCCGATGGGCGCGTCAATCAGGCCCGTCGGCGGCGACACGTGGCCTTCCACCAGCGCTAGGTACACCTTCTGCACCTCGCGCCCTTTGAACTGCGCCTGTAGGTCCCGCAGCGCCACGTCGCCCTTCGCAACAACGATGAGGCCCGATGTGTCCTTGTCCAGCCGGTGGACGATGCCTGGGCGCAGTTCGCCGCCCACGCCGGCCAGGTCGGGGCAGTGGGCCAGCACTGCGTTGACCAGCGTCCCGCTGGCGTGCCCGAACGCGGGATGCACCACCATTCCGGCAGGCTTGTTCACCACCAGGATGTCGGCGTCCTCGTACACGATGTCCAGGGGAATTGGCTCGGGCGCGATGCTCACGTCCACAGGCGGGGGAATCTCCACGGAGATGGCGTCGCCCGGCTCCAGGCGGTACGAGGCCTTGACGACCGCGCCGTTGACCAGGATGCGGCCCTCGTCAATCAGACGCTGCACCGCCGCCCGCGACAGGTCGGGCACAGCCTCGGCCACGTACTTGTCCACGCGGACACCCCCTCGCTCGGCCTGAAGCACGATTCTGCGTTCCATGTGTCCTCCGTGCGCGGTGGGCTACGCGTCCAGGGCCTCGCGCACCTTGCGGGCCAGCGTGCGCCTGGCGAAGGGCTTCTGCAGGAAGTGAGTGCCCTCGTCCAGGATGTGGTTGTGGGCGATGGCGTTTTCCATGTAGCCGGACACGTACAGCACCTTCACGTCGGGGCAGATTCCGGCCACCCGCTGGGCCAGGTCGCGCCCGCTCATGCGCGGCATCACCACGTCGGTGATCAGCAGGTCAATGCGCCTGCCCTGCCTCCGGGCGATCTGCAGCGCCTCGGCGCCGTTGCCTGCCTCCAGCACGGTGTACCCGAGCGAGCGCAAGATGCGCGCCGCCATCTGCCGCACCTGCAGGTCGTCCTCGGCGAGCAGCACGGTCTCGGTCCCGCCGACCAGATGCTCCTCCTCGGCCTGGTCGGGCAGCGGCTGCGCCGATTCGGCCGCATGGCGCAGGTACACCTTGAACGTGGTGCCCACGCCCGGCTCGCTGTACACGTAGATGTTACCCTCGTGCTGTTTCACGATGCCGAATACGGTGGAAAGGCCCAGTCCGGTGCCCTTCCCCGGCTCCTTGGTCGTGAAGAACGGCTCAAAGATGCGCGACTTGACCTCCTCGGTCATGCCCACGCCCGTGTCCGTAACCGCGATGAGCACGTAGTCGCCAAGGACGGCCCCGGGGTGGCTCCGCACGTAGGCATCATCCAGCACCACGTTGCTGGTCTCAATGGTCAGCGTGCCGCCGTCGGGCATGGCGTCGCGGGCGTTCACGGCCAGGTTCACCAGCACCTGCTCTATCTGCGCGGCGTCGGCCCGGGTTGTCGCCGGCTTCGCGCCCGGGACGACGACCAGGTCAATGTCCTCGCCGATGAGCCGTCGGAGCATCTTTCCCATGCCCCGGATGAGGTCGTTCAGGTCCACGATCTTCATCTCAAAGATCTGCTTGCGCGAGAAGGCCAGCAATTGCCGCGTGAGGTCGGCGGCGCGCGCCGCGGCGTCCAGAATCCCGCGCAGGTCGGCTGCTACCGGGTGCTTCTCTCCCACCGTCTCCAGCGCGAAGTTGGCGTAGCCGGAGATGGCCGTGAGGAGATTGTTGAAGTCGTGGGCCACACCGCCCGCCAGCCGCCCGATGCCCTCCATCTTCTGCGCCTGAAGCAAGCGTTCTTCCAGCGCCTTGCGCTCGGTGATGTCAAGCCAGGCGCCCTGGTAATGGGCAACCGTTCCATCGTCGGCCCGCACCGCCTCCGTATAACTCTCGGTCCAGATGACGGTCCCGTCTCGGGCCTGCACGCGGAAGGTCAGTTGGAAGGCGTCCTCGCCCGCAGCCGCGCGCCGCGCCAACTCATCGGCCACGCGCTGGCGGTCTTCGGGGTGCACAAGGGCATACAGCGCCAGCGGCCCCGCCAGAATCTCGTCCCGCGTGTGGCCGGAGCGGGCGATGTTATCGGAGACGAACTCCATGCGACAATGGGCCTTGGCGTCGCAACGGAACAGCGCCACCGGGCTGTGCTCCACGACCACCTTCGTCTGCCACAGGAGTTGCTCTAGCAGTTTGCGCTCGGTGATGTCGGTGAACACGGCCATGGTGCCTACCTGGCGGTCGCCTTCCATGCGCGGGCCGCCAGTGATCTCCACGGTGATGCGCCGCCTGTCCTTGCAGATCAGGTCTACCTCGTATCTTTCGCGCAAGCCCCGGCTGCGGCGCTCGTTGACAGCGGCCAGAACTGCGAGACAGTCCGGCGGGACGATGGCCGTCCACAGCATTCCCACCAATTCCGACGGCGAGTCGTAGCCGAGGATGGCTGCCGCTGCTGCGTTGGCGAAGGTGAAACGCCC
Organism: Anaerolineae bacterium; assembly: GCA_029907165.1. GTDB lineage: Bacteria > Chloroflexota > Anaerolineae > DTLA01 > DTLA01 > DTLA01. The sequence continues at coordinate 4,205 of JARYMK010000155.1, read as the reverse complement.
GTCCAGATCATCCGTGAGTATGCCTTCCATCATGTTCTCAACCAGTCCTTCGCTGAAGTCCTTCATTCGGCGTACCTCCTCTTCGGCTCTGCGGCGATCCGAATCTCGCCGTTTCAATGCTTCGGCCATTTGGTCAAATGCGAGCGCAAGGCGGCCGATCGGGTTCGGATCTCGTGTCTTCCCAACGCGCTCAGGTGGCCCACAAGGGCGGTGAATCACACGGATGAGGGTTCTGAAAGGCGAGAGATGTGCTACAGTACGATTGTACCATACTTATAATGAACGCGCAAGTACAGGTTTGGCGAAAAGTTTGCGAATGGCGGCAATGGTAGGGGGCGGGGGCGGTAGGGGCAGGTCGGCGGGTGGGTAGGGGCAGGTCTGAGACCTGCCCCTACGATGACGCAGCGCATCGGCTACTCCCAGGCCATCAGTTCCTCAATGTTGGCCTGGTCGCGCTGGGCCGAGAACCACTCGCTGAACGCCTGCTCCTGCATCTGCTGGAGCGTCTCGGCGTCCAGAGGGCGCACTTCCTTGCCCAAGACCTTGATGATGTGGTAGCCGAAGTCCGTCTTCACGGGCTGGCTGACCTCGCCGACGGCCAGGGAGAAGGCCGCCTCCTCAAATGCGGCCACCATCATCCCGCGCGGGAACCAGCCCAGGTCCCCGCCGTTGTCCTTGGAGCCGGTGTCCTGGGAGTACTGGGCCGCCAGTTCCTCAAACGTCTTGCCGGCCTTGAGTTCGTCCAGCACCTTGCGGGCGGTCTCCTCGTCGGCCACGAGGATGTGCTGGGCGTGGACCTGCTCGGCCTCGGTGGGGCCGCCGTGGCGCTTCACCAGTTCGTCCACGATCATGGAGTCCAGAATGCGGTCGTGGAAGTACTCGTCGGTGATCTTGTTCACGGCGAGGAAGTTGTCCCAGTCGGTGTACGTGCCGCTGGAGAGGATGGACTGGCGTGTGGACTCAATCTCCGCAGCGAGGGCGGCATCGGTGATGGTGATACCTTCGGCCTTCGCCAGTTGGCGCGCCAGTTCCAGGTTGATGAGTTGCCAGTAGGTCTGCTGCTCAATCTGCGGCAGGTATGCCTGCATCTGCGCGTCGTTCCAATCCAGCCCGTACTGCTCGGTGATGTAGATGAGTTGCCGCTCCAGTTCACCCATGTAGAGCGCCGACGGGATGGCGACGCCGTTGACCACGGCTACATTAGGCCCAGTGGGCTGGACGACGAGTTTCAGGGCCACGTCAACGCCGCCGACGGTGGAGGTCGGCTCCGGCGTAGGGGTCTCGGTGGGTGTGGGGCTAGGGGTCGCGGTGGGGGTGGCTTTGCCGCCGCATGCCGCCAGCAACAAAGCAAGCGCCAGGGCGAAGGCCAGCGCCAAGGTTGTACGTTTCATCAGTTTGCTCCTCATAAAAATTGGGAGGGGCGCCGGCTGGCACCCCTCACAGTCCTGTGTATCGTGACAGCGAGAATATTGTACCACGCTTTGCGCGGAATGGGAAATCGGAGCAAGTGACGGCGCCCCTGTCTCGGCGATCGCCAGCCCGTCATGGTGAGCGGCGCAGTCGCGAAACGTCTCGCATATCCATCACACGACGCATGCTCGCAGCCAGGCATCAAGTGCAAGGTTCGCCCCTGCGATCGTGATCCTCTCTACGCCGTCCGTAGTAAAATCCCGCGCCGCTTTTTGACAGGTGCACCGTTCCGTGCTATCATGTCGCCACAACTGAATACGACTGGACGCTCATCCAGAGGGGTGGAGGGACCGGCCCTGTGAAACCCCGGCAACCAGAACGGCGGGTCGCGGCCCGTCGGGGGCGATGACCCCGTTCATGGTGCCAATTCCGGCAGACCGCACCAGCGAGTCTGAAAGATGAGAGGTGCCTTGAAACTCTCTCATCTTGAGGGAGTTTTCTTTTTGCCAAAAGCGGTGGGCGTTCACCGCCGAGGGGACAGAGAGAGTCCGATCAACCTTGGCGCGCTGTGGGGTGAAAAACTCTTGAAACTACATTCAGGAAAGGAGCACAATTCATGAGCACCACATTCGCCACTTCGCCGAAACTGTACCTGACATCGGAATCGGTAACCGAAGGCCACCCCGACAAGGTCTGCGACCAGATTTCCGACGCCATCCTGGACGCCATCCTGGCCCAGGATGTCGACGCCCGCGTGGCCTGCGAGTGCTGCGCCACCACCGGCCTCGTCGTCATCATGGGCGAAATCACCACGTCGGCCCGCGTGGACATGGCCGAGATTGCCCGCAACACCATCCGCGACATCGGCTACACCCGCGCCAAGTACGGGTTTGACGCCGATACGTGTGGCGTCATCGTCTCGGTCAAGGAGCAGTCCAAGGACATCGCCCTAGGCGTGGACAAGGCGCTGGAAGCCAAGAAGGGCGAGATGACCGACGAGGAGATTGAAGCCATCGGCGCCGGCGACCAGGGCATGATGATCGGCTTCGCCTGCAACGAGACGCCGGAGTACATGCCGCTGACCATCTCGCTGGCGCACCGCCTGTGCCGTCGCCTGGCCGAGGTGCGCAAGGCCAAGATTCTGCCCTGGCTGCGGCCCGATGGTAAGTCGCAGGTTACCGTGGAGTACGCCTACGGCAAGCCCAAGCGGGTGGACACGGTGGTGGTGTCGGCCCAACACGATCCTTCGGTTACCCACGACGAAGTGGAAGCGGGCATCATGGAGCACGTGATTCGCGCGGTGATTCCGGCCGACATGCTGGACAGCGCGACGAAGTACTACATCAACCCCACCGGCCGGTTCGTCATCGGCGGCCCCATGGGCGATTCGGGCCTGACGGGCCGCAAGATCATCGTGGATACCTACGGCGGCGTGGTGCGGCACGGCGGTGGGTGCTTTTCGGGCAAGGACCCCACCAAGGTGGACCGCTCGGGAGCCTACGCGGCGCGGTACATCGCTAAGAACATCGTGGCGGCGGGCCTGGCCGACCGCGTGGAGATTCAGGTGTCTTACGCCATCGGCGTGGCGCGCCCCCTGTCGCTCATGGTGGAGACCTTCGGCACGGGGCACGTGCCCGACGATAAGATCGTGGAACTGGTGAAGAAGCACTTTGACCTGCGTCCGGCGGCCATCATCCGCGACTTTGATCTGCGCCGCCCGATTTACAAGCCGACGGCGGCCTACGGGGCCTTCGGGCGCAACGACCTGGACCTGCCCTGGGAGCGCACCGACAAGGCCGAGTTGCTCCGGAAAGAGGCGGGGTTGTAGAAATCCCATCGCATCGCGCAGGGGGCACATCGCGGTGTGCCCCCTGCGGCTCTTCGCCAGCCTACCCCACCACCCCCAGCCAGGCTACACCGATGGCCAGCGTCGCCAGCGTGATCGGCACGCCCGCCTTCAGGTACTCGCCGAAGGACACGTACACCCCACGCTCCCGCGCCATTTCCGCCATGATGAGGTTTGCCACCGACCCCAGCAGCGTCAGGTTGCCCGCCAGCGTGGTGGACATCGCCAGCGTGAGCCACGCCGCCTGCGGGTTGGAGAACTGCGAGATGATGGGACGGAACAGCAGCACCGCCGGCACGTTGGACACCAGGTTGCTGAGCACCACGCCCACCGCCGCCAGCGACGCGCCGCCCGCTTCGGCCAACGGCCGCGCAACCGCGAACAGCCGCGCTGTCGCCCCCGTCTTCTCCAGCGCGCCCGTTACCATGAACAGCCCCGAGAAGAACACCAGCAGCGACCAGTCCACCTCGCCGAAGACCCGCTGCGGTTCCACCCGCCGCGTGATGAGGAGGAGCGCCGCCGCCGACAGGGCCGCCAGCGGGATAGGCGCGCCCGCCGCCAGCCCCGCAACCATCACGCCGGTCGCCACCAGCCCTTTCACTAGCAGCGGCCGGTGGAACTCCACGGGGCCATTGCCGTCGGGCGGCAGTGCCCGGTCTGCGAACTCCCGCCGGTACACGACGACCAGGATCGCCCAGGCCGCCGCCATCCCCAGAATCGCCACCGGCGTCAGGTAGCCCGCGAACCGCAGGTAGGGAATGCCCGACGCTACACCGATGATCATGTTCTGCGGGTTGCCGACAATCGTGGCCGCCGAACCGATGTTGGCCGCCGTCACCAGTCCGATAAGATAGGGGATCGGGTTACGCCGCAGGGTGGTGGTGATTTCAATGACCAGCGGCGTGAACATCAGCACGATGGTGTCGTTCAGGAAGAGCGCCGAGAGCAC
>JARYMK010000154.1 GCA_029907165.1 Anaerolineae bacterium | reverse complement strand
GATGGACGCCGTGCGCCATGAGGTGGCCTCGGCGATTTTCCGCGTAACCGTGGTGCGGGAACCGGCGCCCCGGCCCATGCAAGCGGTGCGCCCAGGCGTGCCGGCACCTGCGACCGGCCAGGCACGCTCCCAGCCCGCCAAGCCCGCCGCCCAGAAGGTGGGCCGCAACGACCCGTGCCCGTGCGGCAGCGGCAAGAAGTACAAGCACTGCCACGGGCGGCCCGAACAGCAGGGCGCGCCGGTGCCTGCCGGAGCCGCAGCGGGAGCGGCTCACTCGTCCAAAGGTGCACGACCGAATCCCGGTAAGAAACGCCGCTAGCAATGGCGCTGCGGCAAACTCAATCCAATGGAGGATGGAGTATGCAGATTCGGAACTTCGCACAGTTGATGGAGGAGGCGCGTAAGCGCGGCCCCAAAGTCGTGGCCATTGCGGCTGCCCATGAGCGCGAGGTGCTCCTGGCGGCTGCCGATGCCGAGAAACTCGGCCTGGCCGAGTGCATCCTCGTTGGCGACCGCCCTACCATTGAGCGCATCGCCGCCGAGGAAGGCATTGACCTGCAGCGCATGATGATTATCCACGAGCCCGACCCGAAAACATGCGCCAACAAGGTCATGCAACTGGTCAGCGACGGGCACGCCCAGATCGCCATGAAGGGCAAGGTGGAGACCGGCGACTTTCTCCGCGCTGCCCTCAACAAGGAGTACGGCCTGCGGCGGGGCAACCTGCTGACCCATGTCGGAGCCTTTGAGATTCCCGGGATGGACCGGCTCATCTTCGTGAGCGACGCGGGCGTGGTCGTCGCGCCGGACATGGAGCAGAAGGTGGAAATCGTGCGCAACGCCATTGAGGTGGCGCGCGCGCTGGGCGTGGAACAGCCGAAAGTCGCCATCCTCGCCGCCACCGAGATGGTGAACCCCAAGATTCCCGCCACGCTGGACGCGGCCAACCTGGCCAAGATGGCCGACCGCGGACAGATCACAGGCGGCCTGGTGGACGGCCCGCTGGCCCTGGACAACGCCATCTCCCCCGAATCCGTCGCCGTCAAGGGCATCCAGAGCACCGTGGCGGGCTACGCCGACATCCTTATCCCGCCCGACATTGAGGCGGGCAACGTGCTGGCCAAGGCGATCACGTACTTCGCCAACGGCAAGATGGCAGGGGTGGTTGTGGGCGCGCGAAGCCCCATGATCGTTGCTTCTCGCTCCGATGCCCACGAAACCAAACTGGTCTCAATGGCGCTGGGCGTGCTCCTTGCGGACTGACCGAAAGGAGACGGGATGCTTCCGCGCCTGTTCATTTTCGCCGGCCGTTTCGGCAGCGGCAAGACCGAGTGCGCCGCCAATTTCGCGGTCCAACTCGCCCGCGGGCAGTACCTAACGGCCACGGGGTGGACACAGACGCCGCCTTCCTTCAACTCGCACCCCACGCTCGTGGACCTGGACATCGTAACCCCATACTTTCGCACCCGCGAATTGGGCGAGACCCTGCGCCCGATGGGTGTCGCGGTCGTGTCGCCCGCCGAGGTGGGGCGCTACCTGGACCTGCCGGCCATCTCGCCGGAGATTCTGGGCGCCATTGAGCAGCGCGGAGTCCTGGTTGTGCTGGACGTGGGCGGCGACCCACAGGGAGCGCGCGCCCTCGGCCAGTACAGCCCGTATATCCAGCGGCAGGATCACGTCGTGTACTTCGTCGTCAACCCGTATCGTCCGTTCACCGACACGGCGGAGGGAATTCGGGCGGCCATTCGTGAGGTGGAGCGGACGTCGCGCCTGACCGTTTCGGCGCTGGTGAGCAACCCCAACATGATGGACGAGACGCACGCCGAACTGGTGCTGGCGGGGCATCGGCAGGTGATGGACGCGGCGCGCGTTGTGGGCCTGCCTGTGGCTATGTTGGGCGTTGAGGCGAGCCTGGCCAAAGCGGTGCGCCGCGAGGTGCGCGATGTGCCGATTCTGGAGATTCGGCGGTTCTTTGACTTGCGTTGGACGCGGTAGTGGCAATGTTTCCGATTCATGAGTAATGCATAGCACACGGAGGTTGACCGATGCAAATCCGTAGTTTCGCCCAGTTACTGGAGGCCGCGATTGCGAGGGGGCCTGCCCGCGTTGCGGTGGCGGCAGCCGACGAGGCCAACACGCTGGCCGCGGTGTCCAAGGCTCGCGACCTCGGCCTCGCCACGGCCGTCCTGTTTGGCGACGAGGCCGCCATCCGCCAGACGGCGGAAGCTGCGGGCGTGAACCTGTCGGGCCTGTTGGTGGTGCACGTGCCCAACCACAAGGAGTCGGTGCGCGCGGCGGTGGCGTCCATCAAGGACGGCGTCGCGGATATGGCGATGAACGGGCGCGCCCAGCCCGGCCATCTGGTGCGCGTGGCACTGGAGCCCGAGATGGAACTGCGCACCGGCAAACTGTTCACCGACGTCAGCATCTTTGAAATCCCCGGCCTGGACCGCCTGATTCTCATCAGTGACATCGGCGTCGTGGTGTCGCCGACGCTGGAGGAGAAAGTGTCTATCGTCCAAAACGCCATTGACGTGGCCCATGCCCTAGGGATTGAGAAGCCGAAGGTGGCCGTGCTCGCCGCCACCGAAATGGTGAACCCCAAGATTCCCGTGAGCATGGACGCCAGCAACCTGTCCAAGATGGCGCAACGCGGGCAGATCAAGGGGGGCATCGTAGACGGCCCGCTGGCGCTGGACAACGCCATCTCGCCCCATGCGGCGAAAGTGAAGGGCATCCAGAGCGACGTGGCAGGCTACGCCGACATCCTCATCGTCCCCGATGTGGACGCGGGGAACATCCTGGCGAAAGCCATCACCTACTTCGCCAGGGGCAAGATGGCGGGCGTGGTGGTGGGCAGCCGCAGCCTGCTCATCATGCCGTCGCGGGCCGACCCGCCCGAGACGAAGCTGATGTCCATTGCCCTGGGCGTGTATCTCGCTATGCCGCCTAAATAACCTGTCAGTTGGAGGTCAAACATGCCGCGAATTGTGATTGACGTGGAGCGATGCAAGGGGTGCGGTCTCTGCACCCAGGTGTGCCCCAAGGGCGACCTCGTCCAGATGTCCGACGAATTCAACTCCAAGGGGTATCGTCCGTCCAAGTTTGTGGACCCCGAGAAGAAGTGCATCGGCTGCGCCTTCTGTGCCAACATGTGCCCCGACGTAGCCATCACCGTGTACCGCTAGACGACAAAGGAGGTCATCATGGCGAAAGTGCTAATGAAAGGCAACGAGGCCATCGCCGAAGCCGCCATCCGAGCGGGCTGCGAAGCGTATTTCGGCTATCCCATTACCCCGCAGTCGGAGGTTCTGGAATACATGTCGGCGCGGATGCCCGAATTGGGCCGGGCGTTCGTCCAGGCCGAAAGCGAACTCGGCGCGGTCAACATGGTCTACGGAGCGGCCTGCACGGGCGCGCGCGTCATGACTACTACATCCAGCCCCGGCTTCAGTCTGATGCAAGAGGGCCTGTCCTACATTGCCTGCTCGGAGGTTCCCGCCGTGGCCGTGAACGTCATGCGCGGCGGGCCGGGCCTGGGTAACATCCAGCCTTCCCAGGCTGACTACTTCCAGATGACCAAGGGCGGCGGACATGGCGACTACAGCCCCATCGTCCTCGCCCCATCCACCGTGCAGGAGGCGGTGGATTTGGTCATCCTGGCCTTTGACCTGGCCGATAAGTACCGCCAGCCCGTGTATATCATCGCCGACGGCATGCTCGGCCAGATGATGGAGCCGGTGGAACTGCCCGAACTGAAGCCGCCGCAGCGACCCGAACGCCCCTGGGCGCTGACCGGCGCGAAGGGCAGGCCCCGCAACATCATCACCTCGCTGCAACTGGACCCGCCGACGCTGGAGAAGGTCAACTTACGATTGCAGGAGACCTACAAGCGCATCCGCGAGAACGAGCAGCGATACGAGGAGTACATGACCGACGACGCCGACCTGCTCGTGGTCGCCTACGGGACGGCGGCGCGCATCGTCAAGACGGCCATCGTCAAAGCCCGGCGGGATGGGCTGACGGCGGGCCTGTTCCGGCCCATCACCGTCAACCCATACCCCTACGATGCGCTGAGGAGGGCCGCGGAGAAGGCGAAGCGCCTGCTGGTGGTGGAGTTGAGCGCGGGCCAGATGCTGGAGGACGTGAGGCTTGCGGTCATGGACAAGCGGCCCATCCACTTCTTCGGCAAGATGGGCGGCGTCGTGCCCATGCCCGAGGACGTCGTGGACGCCATGAAGAAGGCTATGGCCGAGGCGTAGGAAGGAGGAGACGACATGTCAGAGGCAAAGGAAGAGAAAATCGTGTTCCAGCGGCCCAAGGCCCTGTGCGACGTGGTAACCCACTACTGCCCCGGCTGTTTGCACGGCGTCGTCCACCGCGTCATCGCCGAGGTCATTGACGACCTGGGTATCCAGGAGATCACGGTGGGCATCGCGCCGGTGGGCTGCTCGGTGCTGGCATACAACTACATCGCGACGGACTTCGCGGAGGCGGCCCACGGGCGCGCGCCGGCCATGGCGACGGGGATGAAGCGCGTGCACCCGGAACTGGTCGTCTTCACGTACCAGGGCGACGGCGACTTGGCGGCCATCGGCACCAACGAGTTGATTCACGCCGCCACGCGGGGCGAGAACATCACCACCATCTTCATCAACAACGCCATCTACGGCATGACGGGTGGACAGATGGCCCCCACCACGCTCCCCGGCCAGGTAACGACGTCCACACCCAGGGGCCGCGATACGAAACTCGCGGGCTTTCCGGTGCGCGTGTGCGAACTGGTGTCCACGCTGGAGGGTTCGGCGTACATCGTGCGGCGGTCGGCCTATAACCCCAGCGAAATCCGCAAACTGAAGGCCGCCATCAAGACGGCGTTCCAGGTGCAGATGGCGGGGCTGGGCTACTCGCTGGTGGAGGTGGTCTCCAACTGCCCGACGAACTGGGGCATGACCCCGCTGGAGTCGCTGAAGTGGCTCCAGGAGAACATGCTGGCCTATTACCCGCTGGGCGACTACAAGGTGAAGGACAGCGTCAAAGAACTGATGGCGAAGAAATAGGCGAGAGGAGAGTCCAATGCACGAAGAAGTGATCATATCCGGATTCGGCGGGCAGGGCGCGCTGTTCGCCGGGCAACTCCTCACCTACGCGGGACTTTACGAGGGGCGGCAGGTCAGTTGGATTCCGTCCTACGGGCCGGAGATGCGAGGCGGAACCGCCCACTGCACCGTGATCCTGTCGGACGAGCCTGTCGGGTCGCCCATCGTGCGCAACCCGACCATCGCCATTGTGCTGAACCCTGCGTCCATGGACAAGTACGAGCCGCTGGTGGCTCCGGGCGGCATCCTGGTGGTCAACACGTCGCTGGTGCGGCGGCCCGCGCAACGGAGCGACATCACGGTGGTGCGCGTGCCGGCCAACGACCTGGCCCACGAACTGGGCAACGTGCGGATGGCCAATGTGGTGCTGCTGGGCGCGCTCCTGGCGACCAAGCCCATCGTCTCGCCGGACTCGGTCAAGCGGGCCATGGAGGAGGAAATCCCTGCCCACCGCAAGCACATCATTGAGCCGAACAAGCGGGCGCTAGAGCGGGGGATGCAGTACGTGGCCGAGGGGCGCTGATCGGGACCGTCTGTGAAACGTCGGCCGGACGAGGGTTGTGGGCGCGGCATTCCGTCAGTCCTCGTCCGGCGACCGTTCCATACCACACACACTGACACGGGAGCGAAGCATGACGCAAGAACGCACGCGCAGGCTTGGCAACGTAGTGCTGCACCTGGTCTCGGACGGCATCTGCTGGATGGACGGCGGGGCCATCTTCGGCATCGTCCCCAAGGCCATCTGGCAGCGCGTGGCCGAATGCGACCCGCAGAACCGCGTCCCCATGGAACTCAACTGCCTGCTGATTGAAACCTGCGACGAGGTCATCCTGGTCAACACCGGCTTCGGCCCCAAGATGTCGGCCAAGGAGCGCGAAATCTACCGCATTCCGGAGAGCCGCCTGCTGGCCAACCTGGCCGAACTGGGCTTCGGCCCCGAGGACATCCACATCGTCATCAACACGCACCTGCACCCGGACCACTGCGGAGGCAACACGACGCTGGTGGACGGCAAGCCCGTGCCCACCTTCCCCAAGGCCACCTACGTGGTGCAGGAACAGGAATGGCACGACGCGGCCCACCCCAACGAGCGCACCCGCGCCGTGTACCTGGCCGAGAACCTGCTGCCGCTGGAGGAGCGCCAGCAGTTGCGCCTCATCCGCGGCGAGGAGCACATCGTGGAGGGTATCCGCTGCCTGCCCACGCCAGGCCACACCTTCGGCCACCAGTCGGTGGTGATTGAGTCGGCGGGCGAGGCGGCCATCTACCTGAGCGACATGGCCCCCTGGGCGGTGCACCTGGAGCGCCTGGCGTGGACGACGGCCTTTGACGTGCAGCCTTTGCAGACGGTGGACGTGAAGCGGTCCATTCGGCAGTGGGCGCTGCGGAACAACGCGCTGCTCATCTTTGAGCACGACCCGCGCGTGCCCTGGGGGCGGCTGCGCGAGGAGGCGGGCGCTGTGCGGGTGGTGGAGGCGTAGGGGGCGGCTGGATCGCGAAATCCGCGAAACGGCGCGAAAGACCGCGAACGACGCCGTTCAGCCTCGGGGGAAGCGGGCTGGCGGCGCGGCTTGATACTCGGGTCAGTCTGTTGCCCTGTTCGTAGGCGCTCCTCCGCTCGCGCGGTCGTATTCACCAATCGCTAAGTCCACTTCTTGCAGGTCCAGCCCAACTCAATGGCCAGGCGTCTGATCTCGCGGAGGCATCTTTTGTGATCGCAATGGAGAACTTTGTTCTTTAGGAGCACCTACCTCACGAGGTGAGCAGAGAATAGCCAATCACGACTCGGGTTCATACTCTCCGCCGGATGGGTTATTGAAAGCGCTGCGCCTGCTGTTGTTCGTATCACATCCTCTGTATTTGCTTTACGCCTTTCTTGCTGTCTTCCGTACTGCCCACCTACTAGTGCAAAATCTCGCCAAACTCTTGGGATGTCAGATGCAGTGGCTGACACTCACGTCGCAGGCACCCAAACCGAGCCCTGAGGGGTTTGATGAGGTCTGTAATTGGCCCCAAAAACTGGACCACGTGCTAAGGTGGAGCACATGATGTATAATCTTGCACGTGGAGGGGAAGGA
>JARYMK010000153.1 GCA_029907165.1 Anaerolineae bacterium | reverse complement strand
GTGTGCTGTTTTCCGTTGCGGGAGCGTATTCGCTTGTCAGCGTTTTGCCTCCGTGCTATGATGTGAAACCGGTCCTCATGGAGCGAATCGCAATGCGAAAACGGTTCTTGTGGCTGGCGCTGATCCTCCTGTCTATCGCCCCAGTCGCCTGCAAGCCTCAGGGTGATGGGGCCGGCGTGTGCGGCGCACCGCCCAAGATTCCCTATTCTGAGGAACTGGCGCAGTCGCTGGACGGGCGGTTACAGCCCTACCTGCACGGCCAGACGGGTCAGTTCGTCCTGCAGACAACCGCGCAGGAACTCACGTCCTGGATTGCCTACTCGGCGGCCCGATGGTCGGGCATACCCCTCAAGGATGCGATCGTCTGGTTTTCGCAGGACCGCGTGCACTTCAGCGGTGCGATTACCCGCGTTCTCCTCGTACCTGTTCGCGTGCAGGTGCACGCGCGCGTCTGGCTCCGCGACGAGGCACTGCAGGTCTCGGTGGAGCAGGCTTGTGTGGGCCGGACCGCGCTCCCGCGCTGGGTCAAGAACCTGGCGAGCCGCGTGATCACCGAGACCATCCTGGACACAGGCCCCTACGTGCGATTGGAGTCGCTAGAGGTCGGCGACGGCTATCTGCGCGCCAGTGGCCGCATCGGCCGCTAGACCCCGGGCTGTCCTGGCTCTGGCGGCGGTGCTTCCTGGCCCGACGGGACCGGCACTTCGGGCGCTGGCGGGGCGGCAACCGGCCGTCTCCGCTCCAGCGACGGCACGGGCGTGTGGCGCACCGACACGCTCATCTTGCCGAGTTTCAGCCCCATCTGTTCCTCAATCACCGAGCGCGTGATCTGGCTCATCTCTTCGGTCTTGGCGGGGATGTTCACGTCCTGCGTGGTCTCAATGTCCAGCGTGATGTCCACGCGCTTGCCCCTGGCCGATACGCGCGGCTTCACCGAGAGCACCTGCGGGAGTTGATCCAGATTGTATTGTAGGCGATGGGCGACAGATTCCACGGCCACGCGCGCCTCGCCGCCGCTGATCTTCTCCACGCGCACGGTTTTGGACGGCACGCGTCGCATTTCCAGATACAGCAGGACGACGCACAGGGCCATGAGGGCCAGAAGCGCGATGGTCATGAACACCCAGCCTTGGAATGTGGAGAGATAGGTGCCCAGCGCCGCCACGAACTCGCCGGCGACGGTGATCGCCTGCTTGGGCAGTACAATGACGGCCGCGCTGATGAGGATGAGCGCGACCAGCAGCAGTACCACAACCACGCGGTTGAAAATGTTCATCGCAATCCTCCCGTTTTTGATAGCGTGCTTTAGGCGCATTATACCTTCGCGGCTATGGCTGTCAACCGCGGGAGCATGCTATCAGATGAGCGGCTTGGCGTCCGCGGAGGAGAACCCCATGATCTCCGCGAACCGCTGGGCGACGCGCTTCTGGGCAGATGCAGGGCTGCCGCTGAAGCGGATGCGGCCGCCTGCGGCTGTGCCGTGGCCGCCTGCGCTCCCGCTTCCCGCGACCAAGCGCTGGATCACCTGCCCCGCGTTCAGTTCCGGGTCTGTGGTACGCAGCGAAAGAATCACCTCGTCCCCGAACACGGCGATGCTCAGCACCCACTCGGCTCCCTGCAAACGCGCCAGAAGGTCGGCCACCTCCGCGGCCATGTCCGCATGCCCGACCGTGCCCAGCATGGTTACGACGGCGTTGCCGTACAGCCGCGCCCGCCGCAACGCCCGGCTCATGACCACGAAGTAGTCGCGGGACAACTGGGCGCGCTCTATGGCACCGAGTGCGGGCAAGTCGGCGCGTTCGTGCAGGTACAGGTAGGCCAGGGCGTCGGCGCGGCTCGCCTCGCGGCTCAACCCCAGCGTATCGGTCTTGATGCCGTAGAACAGGGCGGTGGCGAGGAGCGGCGGCGGTTCCACGCCCATCGCCCACAGGTATCGGGTGATGATGGTGGCCGTTGCCCCGAAGCGGGGTTGAATGTCGCGGAACGGCACACCGGCATTGTTGGCGTGGGGCGGGTGATGGTCAATCGCCGCCAGCGGGATTGCCCCTACGGGCAGGAGATTATTCCCGATCCCCGGCTGGGTGTCCACAAGGAGAATCGGCTTCCCGGCCTCTAGATCAGCGGGAGTCGCCCGCTTGAGGGGGATGCGGAGGAGTTCCACCATGGCGCGGTTTTCGGCTCGCCCGATCATCCCGCCGTACAGAATGCTAGAGCGCGTCTGGAGGGTGGACTCCAGAAGCCAGGAAAGTCCCCATGCGGAGGAGATGCTGTCCGGGTCCGGGTCGTTGTGGGTCAGGATGACCACATCCCGGTGGTTCCGCAGCAGGCTCAGGAGCCGCTCCACGCGGCGGCGGACGGTGATATAGCGCACGGCCTGTCGGTTGGGAACCGGCCTGGGCATCGTCTCGCTCCCCGACGGGTGTTTGCCACCGAATTGTACCCGTTTGCGGGGATGTCGTCAAAGCCCTGTACTCGTTCAGTACCTTAGTGGCGGAGGACAGTATGTGGCTAACCTTGTGGAGCCCGGACCCGCCGCATGGTATTCTGCCGTTGCCCGAGAAGACTAGGGTCGATTCTCCTAATCCCTCGCCCGATAGACAGAACGAGTCCTGCGGTGTTGTCCGCATCCGGGTCTCTTTCCCTGGGGCGAGCCCCCATCCTGTCATGGAACCATTTGGGCGCGTTCAGACTTCCGTGTCCTACTTTCTTGGCGCGAATCCTATGGATTGGCGAGCGAATGTGCCGGTGTGGTCAGGCGTTCGCTACCGCGATCTGTATCCGGGCATTGACTTGGAAGTGTCTGCTACCCACGGACGTCCGACCCTCAAACTCCTGGCGCAACCCGGCGCTGACGCGGGAGCGGTCCGCCTTCGGGTGGAAGGGGCGGACGCTATGGCCCTTGAAGGCGGAGCACTAACGTTGTACACGGTGCTCGGCACGGTGCGGCTGCCGTTGCCGACACTGGTCGGAGAAGACGCCGCCCGTCTTGTCCCCAGGCTGCATGGCAGCGACGTGTGGCATCCTTTCGCATGCGATCAGGCCCTCCATGACCCAGTCGCCCTGACCGTCGCCGATTCACCGGAGGATGTGCGCTATGCGACGTTTCTGGGAGGCTCCGGTTCCGAGAGCGCTTGGGGGATACACGTAAACGAGGATGGCCAGGCCTACGTAGCAGGTTGGACTCGGTCTGTGAACTTCCCCGCCGTCCACGGCCCGGGCTATGACACTTCTTTCAACGGCTGGGAAGACGTGTTTGTTGTCAAACTAGCGGCTGATGGTATGTCTTTGCTGTACGCCACCTTCTTGGGAGGCTCTGACGCCGACCAGTGCGCGGACATGGCAGTGGATGCGTTGGGGTACGCGTATGTTACGGGCCAGACGGCTTCGAGCAATTTCCCTGCGGCGGCAGGTCCCGGCTACGATACCACAATCAATGGCGGGTGGGATGTGTTCGTTGTAAAACTGAACCCATCTGGGACGGGCATCGCGTATGCCACATTTCTGGGCGGCAGCCATTACGACTGGGGAAAGGGGATTGCGCTGGACAACCTGGGGCGTGCCTACGTGGTTGGGCAGACCCGCTCTGGCAACCTGATGCCGCCCGGCCTACCGGGGTATGACACAACCCTCAACGGCGATGACGACGGTTTCCTGTTCCGAGTGGAGGCCTCGGGTATGGCTCTCGGATATGGGACTTACCTGGGAGGTAGCAAGTACGAGTACGCCCATGCTGTTGCAGTGGATGACCTGGGTCAGGCATACGTTGTCGGGCCAACCCGCTCGGTCGATTTCCCGGCAGTAGACGGGCCAGGCTACGATGTAACCCACAACGGCGAATTGGATGTGTTCGTGGTCAAGATGAACGCGGCGGGCACGTCGCTAGCCTACGGCACGTTTCTGGGGGGAGAAGATGAGGACGTTGGCCGGGGCATCTTTGTTGACAGCGCCCGCCGGGCCTTTGTTGTCGGCAAGACCTCGTCGTCCAATTTCCCCGCAGGGCCCGGTTTTGACACCAGTTACAACTTGGCTGGCGATGCGTTCGCGGTTCAACTGCTCCCGGACGGTTCTAGCCTTGCCTACGCGACCTTCTTGGGTGGGACTCTAACCGAGTATGCCTGCGATGTAGTTGTGGCTGAGGATGGAACGGCCTACATCGCGGGATACACGAAGTCAGCCGGCTTTCCCGTTACTAGCGGTCCCGGGTATGACAAGAGCATCAACGGCGATTATGATGCGTTCCTGGTGCGGCTGAGCGCGAGTGGAATGGCTGTGCTCTATGGAACATTCGTGGGGGGTGCTGATACCGACTACGGCTATAGATGTGCGATAGGCTGGGACGGACGCGCATACCTCGCCGGGTTTACCAGCGGCGCAGGACACCCGGCGGCCGTGGGACCGGGGTATGACATCACCTATAATGAAGGGGGGATAGTTTTGCGGTGGCGTTGCAGGTTGCGGAGACGGGCCCTACTCGCACGCCCACGCGCACGCCGACGATTACACGGACGCCGACGCGGACGCCCACGCCCACCCGGACCCCCACCGCTACGAATACGCCGACGCGCACCCCCACGCCCACGGCGACCTGCACGCGCCGTCCCACGAACACACCTGGGCCTTCCCCGACTTGGGTGGCGGGGGCGCGACGTCGGATGCATCTGCCAGTAGCGTTTCGGGAGTGGTACGCCCCTTCGGAGCCACAGGCGGCCAGGGCAGTCGCCGTTGCAGACGCTTGGATAGATAGCTGGAATCCCGCCACCAATCGTGGCGCGGATGCGAACCTAAAGGTTCGGAGCGGAGGCGTGTACAAGGCGCTGGTGAGGGCGGAGTTGCTACCGCAGATTATGGGACGGCTCGTTGTGCAGGCGGTTCTGAACGTATGGGTGGAGACGCGGACAAACGCGGGCACTGGTACGTTGCGCGCCTATCGGCTGTTGCGGGCATGGAACGAGGACACGGTAACGTGGAACGTTCCGTGGGCGGGGCCTGGCGCGACGGACAACACGGATGTGCTGGCTATCGCCGATGGCAGCGCAGCGCTGAATGTGGTGGGACAGTGGCTCTCCGTGGAAGTGACGGGTGCGGTGCAGGCATGGGCGAGCGGCGCCGCGAATCATGGGCTGCTGTTGGTGTACGAGAGCAGTGCAAGCACAGTGTACGAGCTGGCCTCGCGGAGCCGCACGGGAAAGGAGCCGATACCAGAGATTAGATACTGTTGAAGCGCGATAGCCGTCAGTTTCGTGTCAGTCCGATGGTGCAGAATCCTGTTACAAGATTTCATAAGGAGGTAGAGCGATGCCGTACTGTCCGAGTTGTGGTGCGAAGAACAAAGATGGCGCTCGGTTCTGCGAGGCGTGTGGCGCGCCGCTGGCCGTCGCTGCTGCGCCAAGTCCGCCAGCCGCCCCGGCCCAGACCCCGGCGGCCGCCGGTTCATTCGGGAGCGCCAAGAATCTTATCACCGTCGCGGCCTGCATCTATGCGTTTACGGTGCCCCTGGCCGCATTTGCCGGCCCCATTGGTTTCTTGACGGCGCTCATCGCCATTACGGTGGTTCTACTCTTGGCCTATGAGCCGCTCCGCAAGGGCAACGTGGCCTCGGCGAAGACCGGAGTATTGATCGGCGCAGGGCTTGCAGTGCTCTACACGTTGATAGACTTCGTTATGGGATCGCCGATCGCTGCCGTGCTCAATCTTATCGCTGGAGGCGCCCTGGTCGCGGCCTACATGCAACTGAAGTAGGCCTGCGCTTCGGGGGTTGCCGCAACTGTCGGGGCTTGCCGTCGTGTCATGACGGCCGCGGGTGCCAGCGGAACGGCTCCCTTCTGTTGCCCTGCCGTTCTCCCGTGTGCCGGGCGGGAGAACGGCGGGGTCTTCCGATTGTCCTCATTCCTCTGTCCAGTGTCCGCCCATCGTGCGCCATTTCACAAGTGATTTGCCATGTGGGCCAGAACGTGCTACAGTAGCATGGCCTGTTCGGCAGGTGGCAGTCCCGTGGTTTCGCAGGCGCGGTTCCCATCTCGCATCAAGGAGGTTGCGATGATCACCGTTACCATCTGCGTCGGGAGTTCCTGCTCGGTACGCGGCTCGGACGAGTTCGCCGATGCCCTGGAGCGGGAGATTGAGAAGAGGGGATTGGGAGACCGCATTCGTCTGGTGGGGGCTTTCTGCATGGAGCAGTGTTCCAAAGGCATTTCGGTGAAGGTGGACGACCAGCAGTACCGTGAAATCCATTTCCTGGAGGCGGCCTCGTTCTTTGAGCGGGAGATTTTGCCTCGGTTGAATCGTGAGGAGTCGTCATGACCCATTCGGTTGTCAGTACGAACGTGGCGCGGTGCCGCGACTGCTACCGGTGCGTGCGCAACTGCCCGGTCAAGGCCGTGCGAATCCAGGGCGGGCAGGCGCAGGTGGTGCCCGAGTTGTGCATCGTCTGCGGCACGTGTGTCCGCGAGTGTCCCCAGGGTGCCAAAAGCGTGCGCGACGACCGCGACTTGGTCCGCGAGGCGCTGGCTGCGGGTCGGACGGTGGTTGCCAGCGTTGCGCCCTCGGCTCCGGCGTACTTCGGCATTCAGTCCTTCGCCCAGATGGAGCAGGCGCTGCGGGCGTTGGGGTTCGCGGCGGCGCACGAGACCGCCTTCGGTGCGGAGATGGTCGGCCTGGCCCACCGCGAACTGGTGGAGGCCGAACCTTCGCGCTGGCCCATCATCACCTCGTCGTGTCCGGTGGTGGTCAACCTCATTGAGATTTACTACCTGGACCTGATTCCGCATCTGGCGCCCATCGTCTCGCCGATGCTCGCCCATGGCCGCTGGCTTCGTCAACGCTACGGGGATCACGCCTTCCTGGTGTTTATCGGCCCGTGCTTCGCCAAGAAGGGCGAAATCCACGACGAGGCGGTGCGTGGCGTGGTGGACGCGGCGCTGACCTTTGGCGAGTTGTCCGAGTGGCTGGAGTCCGGCGGCATCGCCATGCCGCAACCTCCTGATGAGCACGAGCGGGTGCCCCGCGCCAATGCCCGCGCCTTCCCGGTTGAGGGTGGCCTTGTGGGAACGGCGAACCTGGACACCGACATCCTGACGAGCGAAATCGTTACCACGTCGGGACTGGCTGCGTGCGAAGATGTGCTCCGTAGCATTCGGGCGGGCGGTCTGCAGGCGTCCCTCGTAGAACTGATGGCGTGCGAGGGCGGTTGCATCAACGGCCCAGGCA
>JARYMK010000152.1 GCA_029907165.1 Anaerolineae bacterium | reverse complement strand
CGTTAGGTTGTCGCACAGAATCTACCTCACCTATCCCCACCCCGGCCCTCCCCTTTCCTCTCCGCCCGCGGAGAGGAAAGGGGAGGGTGTGGGAGGGGTTAGGTGAGGTCAAGCAGCCTCTTCGCTGTACGTCGGGCGGCGAAAGTGGATTTCGTTGGTGGGGGCGGCTCACGGCCCTGCTCCGACGTGCCCATTGCAGCAGGCTTGCCCCCAAACTGAAATGCACCCGAGCGCGCAGCGGGATGATGGGATGTCGCCCGGATACGCGGGGCCGCGGGCGGGGTGCGCCTGTGCGGTCTGCAGACCGCGAATGAACGCGAATGTGCGCGAAGGGTTCAACATGCGACGCATCTCGCAGGTGCGTCGCATGTTGCGTTCCGTTCGGGCGCGAGAGGGTGCGCGGTTCAACGCTCGCAAGCGGAAATTTGACAGCGGAGGCGGATGCGAGTATAATCAGAATGAAACTAGATTTCAAATATTGAAACTACCGCGCCCAGAGCGAAGGCGCATGTGGGTTGGTGGAGTCCGATGCAGGCGAAGCATGAGACCGCACAAGAGGAAACGCGGACTGTGGCGAAGGCCCTTGACGTCCTCCTTTGCTTCAGCCACAGCGAGCCGGAACTCTCGCTGACCGAGATTTCGGCCAGACTCGGCATCCACAAGAGCACCATGCACCGCCTGCTGGGCACGCTGGAAGCCAAGCGTTTTGTCCAGCGCGACCCCGAGACCGGCCGCTACCGGCTGGGCACGCGCATTCTGGAACTGGCCTTCCTCGTCATGGAGCACAACGACCTCCAGCAGCGGGCGCGTCCGCATCTCTATCGCCTCGTGGAGCAGTGCCAGGAGACGGTTGACCTGTCGGTTCTGGATGGCACCCATGTCGTGTACCTGGAGGTCGTGGAAAGCCCCCATCGGGTGAAGTTGGCGGCCCGCCCCGGCCAGCGCCTTCCCGTTCACAGCACGGCTTCGGGCAAGGCATTCCTGGCCTTCGTCCCGCCCCATGAGTTGGACCGTCTGCTGCCGGAGGAACTGACCCGCTACACCGAGAGCACGTTGGCTACCCGCGAGGCGCTGCTGAAGGATTTGGAAGCCACGCGCGAGCGCGGGTTCGCCGTGTCGTCCCAGGAGTACGAGGCGGGCATCAACGCCGTGGCGGCTCCGGTGCTGGACATGCGGGGGTATCCCATTGCGGCGGTGGCGGTCGCGGGGCCGGCCTTCCGCCTGACGCCGGAGCGGATACTGGAAATCGCCCCTGCCGTTCGGGCGACGGCCGACGCGATCGCCCGCGATGTGGGCGCGATTTCGCTGTAAGTTGCAGGCTGGCGCGGTTCATGCGCCGCAGGATTTACATAAATCATAGGAGGAAACAAGCATGAAGAAAGGACCCTTTGTCGTCGCCGCCGAGGTGGAGGGGGAATATCGGACGCCACCCCGCGTGTCCAAGTTGCTGCTCAGTCCCAAGTCCGTAGGCACGAAGGCCGTTTCCATGGGGCTGAACGTTACCGAGGTCGGCAGCATGATTCCCGATCATGTGCACGAGGACTCGGAAGAGGTCATGTTCATCATCAGCGGGCGCGCCAAACTGGTGATAGAGGGCGAGGGCGAATGGGAAGTCGGCCCTGAAACCGCCATCTACTCGCCGATTGGCAAGAAGCATCGGCTGGAGAACATCGGCGACGAGCCGCTGAAACTGGTCTGGGTCTACTCGCCGCCGCTCCCGCAACACTGCAAATAAGCCAAACTCGCAATTCTTTGAGGAGGAAAGGAAATGTTTGAAGCAAGTCGGAAGTTCATGAAGGAGATCGGTCTGCCGGAAGGCGACCTGTGGGACCTGCCCACGTCGGACGCGCGATTCCCCGATGGTGCTGCGTTCCGAATTGAGGTGCCCACGGTGAACTCGTCCGCAGCGGTCGCGGCCCTGCTGGAGACCTCGGACAAGATGGGGATCACCATCAACCGCGTTACCGAGACCTACGGCATGTTCCGCCACACGGCGCAGGAGATCAAGGAGTACGTGAAACTGTGCCACGACTACGGTGCGGAACTGCTGATGTCCACCGGCCCGCGCGCGACCTACGACACCGGCGCGACCGTCCTCTCGCCGCAGGGTGTGCGCATCAGTTACCGTCTGCGCGGCATGGAGCAGTTGCTCCGCGGCATTGAGGACATCAAGCGCGGCATTGACCTGGGCGTCCGCGGCTTCCTCATCTACGACGAGGGCATGCTCTGGGTTGTCAACGAGATGCGCAAGGAAGGCGAACTGCCGAAGGAGATCATCTTCAAGACCTCGGCGCATCTGGGACACTGCAACCCGGCCTCGTTCAAACTGCTGGAGAGCCTGGGGGCCGACAGCATCAACCCCGTCCGCGACCTGCAGTTGCCCATGATCGCCGCACTGCGCGCCGCGGTGAAGGTTCCCATTGACGTCCACACCGACAACCCGCCCGGATCCGGTGGCTTCATCCGCGTGTACGAAGCGCCCGAGATCGCCCGCATTGCGGCTCCGGTGCACCTGAAGACGGGCAACTCCGTCGTCGGTGGCCACGGCGAGATGACGTCGGCGGCCGAAGGCAAGCGCATGGCCGAGCAGGCGGCGATTGTGGTGGAGATGCTCAACAAGTACTACCCGCACCTGAAGCAGTCCAAGCGGTTCGCCGAAGACCTGCGAATTCCGGTCGTCTAGTTGGCACCTATGCCCGCGCGCTGCGGCCCGGTGGTTGGGGGACTGGGCCGCGGCGGCGGGCGTGCGTCGCAAACGCACGAGCGCAAAGGAGGCATTATGCCGAAGTGGAAACTGCCGCCATCGGGCGGCCACATGGACAAGCCGCATGGCATCTATTATCAGACGATGACCAAGGCGGAAGTGGAAGAGCGCCTGAAGACCAACGACATCATCATCATCCCCGTGGGCAGCACCGAGCAGCACGGGGACGCACAGCCCTTTGGCGAGGACACGTTCCTGGCGGCCCGCATGGCCGAGGTGGTGGCCGAGGCGACCGGCTGCACCGTGGCCGAGCCGGTCTGGTACGGCTCCCATCCGTTCACCCATCTGGGGATGCCCGGGACGGTGGTGGTGCCCGAGGACACGTTCATTGCCTACCTGCGGGCCATCATCGCCGGGTTCTGGAACACCGGCTTCCGCAAGCAGATTCTGCTCAATGGGCACGGGCAGGAGGAGGTCATCCCCCTGGCGCTGCACCAGTTCGCCAAGAAGTACCAGGTGCCCTGTATGTTGATTTCGCTCCACTGGCCCACGGTGATCCACGACTACCTGAAGGACAAGGAGCACGGCGGCCCGTTTGACACGCCGTTCCGCCACGCCGACGAGGCCGAATGTTCCTACTCCATGGCGCTGTTCCCCGAAATGGTGAAGTTGGAGAAGGCGGTGGACACCGAGCACAAGGGGTTCATGCCCCCCGGCCACGTGGACAAGGGCGGCGAGGTGTACCATGCGCCCATCAAGGGCCACGAGCAGATCGGGTTCGGTGGGATTGAGGTCATCATGACGCCGGAGGGCGTTGTGGGCAAGCCGTCGCTGGCCGATCCTGCCAAGGCCGAGGCCGGGCTGAACGCGCTGTTTGACTACATGGTGCGCCTCATCAACGACATCCTGACGCGGTTCCCGGCCGGCCAATTGCCGCCCGCCGACAAGATGTCCATGCGCACGCCGGAAGAGATAGAGGCGGTTCTGAAAGGCCCCTTCCACGGCGGGAAACACCTGTACACCATCGCCTACCCGCCATGATGGGGGCGACCATCGCTTACGAGCCGCGGCGCTGACGCTCACATGGCCACCGATCCGCCGCGGGAGCAGCCCATACCCTTGTCATCGCAGCCAGGGCTGCAGGGTTGCGCGACGACGGGACTCCGAAGCCACATCGCAGCCGCGTCGCAGATACACCGCACCCGCACCGACGTCGCATCGCAATCCGCACACGTCGTCGCGCAACCCCCGTATCGGATCCGGGCGAGGTCTGCGGCTCGGATATGTATCTCCAGCACACTGATGAAGAGACCATCTGATCTACTCCGGGAGGTTGTGCTCGCCATCATGAAATCGGGAGAGATGGGCCTGCCGGTGGAGATGTAGGGCCGATGGCAACCATCCTGAGCCAGTCGCTGCCTATCCTGACGTGGATCGTTGCGGGCTTCCTGTTTCGGCAGGCCCGCATTCTGCGGCACGACGACGGGCATACCATGGCCCGCGTCATTATCTATGCCACGCTGCCGGCGCTGCTGTTCCTGTCGCTGGCGCGGGCGCAGTTGGGGATTGGCAACATCCTGACGCTGGCCTTCTGCGGCGCGGCCATCCCGTTGCTCCTGCAACTGGTGGCCCGCCTGGCAGCCAGGGCCATGCACCTGGAGAAGCCGGTCGCCGGCGTGCTCATCACGAGCACGATGGTGAGCAACATCGGCTTCTTTCTCGTGCCTTTCTTCCTCACGTTCTACGGAGCCGAGGGCATTGGCCGACTGGCTGCCTTTGACCTGGGCAACTCGCTGGTGGGCAATAGTTACGCCTACTACACGGCGACGCGGCACGGCAACAGCGCCTCGGCTGCGTGGCAAACGGGTCTGAAGCGGGTGCTGACCCTGCCCACGTTCTGGGCGAACGTCTTGGGAATCGCGGTGAACCTGGCAGGGCTTACGCTGCCGGCCTGGCTGGTGGGGATTCTGGAGCCGGTGTCCAAGGCCAACGGGCCGCTGGCCATGCTGACGCTGGGCGCGTTCATTGAACTGCGTTTCTCCAGATGGGCGCCGATGCTGACGGCAGTCGCCCTTCGCATCGCGGGCGGCTGGGTGTTGGGGCAGGCGCTGGTGGCCGTCTTCGGCCTGCAGGGACTGGAGCGGGCTACCGTCGCCATGGGCGCGGCCATGCCCATTGGGATCGTGGTGCTGGTGTACGCATCCATGGAGGGGCTGGACACCGATTTTGCGGCGAGCGCCATCTCCCTGTCCATCCTGGTGGGTCTGCTCATTATGCCGATTCTGCTGGCCTTGTACTGATGGCCGGTTGTGAACTTTACATAAGGAGGACACAATGAAGATACTGCGAGTGGACATGACCCACTTGACGACGAAGTGGGAGTCTGTGCCTGCTGCCTACGAGCACTTCGGCGGGCGCGGCCTGATTGCCAAGATTCTGCTGGAGGAGGTTCCGCCTCTCTGCGAGCCGCTCGGTCCCGACAACAAACTGATTCTGGCGCCGGGCTTGCTAGGGGGCACTAGCCTGTCCAGTGCGGGGCGGTTGTCCGTCGGCGGCAAAAGCCCGCTGACCGGTGGCGTCAAGGAGGCCAACGCCGGCGGGACTGCCGGCATCGTGCTGGGCCGCCTGGGCATCAAGGCGATTGTGGTAGAAGGCCAGCCCAAGGACGGCGGGCTGTACCAGTTGTACATCTCGTCCGACAAGGTGGAACTGCTCCCTGCAGAGGAGTGGCGGGGCCTGGGAACCTACGCCACAGCCGAAGCCGCCCGCGCGCGTTGGGGCAAGGACTGCACCGTGGTGAGCATTGGGCCAGCGGGCGAGCGACGGTATGCCGCGGCCAGCGTCGCGTGCACCGGCGAGGGCGATCAGGTGAGCCGCCAGGCGGCGCGCGGCGGGCTGGGCGCGCTGATGGGCAGCAAGGGCCTGAAGGCGGTGGTGCTGAATGCCGGCAACGTCGGGCCCGTCGCTGTGGCCAACCCCGAACTGTTCCGCACGGCCGCCCGCCGCTTTGGGCAGGAGTTGTGGAACAACCCCAAGACCGGCCACAAGGGTTCGTCGCACCTGTACGGGACGGCGTCCATCGTGGGCGCGGTCAACGAGATGGGGGCGTTCCCCACGCGCAACTTCCGCGAGGGGAGTTTTGAGGAAGCCGCAAACCTGCGCGGCGAGCACCTGCGCGAGGTTACGCTAGCGCGAGGCGGGCAGGTGGGCACCCGCTGCATGCCCGGATGTGTCATCGCGTGCTGCAACGTGTTCGTGGACGAGAGCGGCAAGCCCATCGTGGGCACGCTCCAGTACGAGACCATCGGGCTGGTCGGGTCCAACCTGGGCCTGGGCACGCTGGACGAAGTGGCCGAATTGAACTATATCTGCAACGACTTGGGTCTGGACACCATAGAAATCGGCGCTGCACTGGGCGTGGCCGCCGAGGCCGGACTGGCGAAGTTCGGCGACAAGGACAGTTTCGTGGCGCTCCTGCAGGAGGTGGCCAAGGGCAGCGTCGTCGGCAGGATGATCGGGCAGGGCGCGGTCGTTACCGGCCGGGTGCTGGGGGTTACGCGGGTGCCTGCGGTCAAGGGGCAGGCGATGCCCGGCTACGACCCGCGCGCCCTCAAGGGCAACGGCGTTACCTACGCCACGTCGCCGATGGGCGCGGACCACACGGCGGGCAATGCCTTTGGCTCGCGCGCCACGGTGAACCCGCTGGGCATTGAGGGCCAGCGCGCCGAATCGCGCAAGTTGCAGTTGGGCGCGGCGATGCTGGACTACACGGGCCTGTGCCTGTTCGCCCGGCCGCCCGTGTTCGCCGACCCGCAACTGATGGTGGACCTGATCAACGGGCGGTTCGGCTGGGGCTGGACGGTAGCAGACTTGGAGCAGATGAACCGCACGGTGTTGAAACTGGAACTGGAGTTCAACCGCCGGGCGGGGTTCACGTCGGCCGATGACCGACTGCCCGAGTATATGCTGAAGGAGCCGCTGCCGCCGCACAACACGGTCTTTGACGTGCCGGACTCGGAGGTGGACGGCACGCTGGCAGACCTGTGATCATCCTGCGGGCCGGGCCTTACGCCTGGCCCGTGCTGCTTTTGTGAGACCGCCGGCGTGGCCGCGACGGTGCAGCAGGCGCTAGACCTGGTGCGGAGCGGCGGGCGCGTGGTACTTGTGGGCCTGTCCACACGCCCCGCGCAGGTGGTTCCCATGTCGGTGGCCCGCCGAGAGGTGGAAATCCTCGGCTCGTTTATCTACTACGCGGGGGAGTTTGAGGTCGGCATTCGGCTCATTGCCGACAGGGTGGTTGACGCCGAGGCCATCGTCGGGTTGGCGGTGGGGCTGGACGAGACCGAGGCCGCGTTCAAGGCTGTGGAATCGGGCGCGGTGGCCAAGGCGATTGTGGAGCCGTAGGCGATGTGTCATTGCGAGCGGAGCGAAGCAATCCCGCGCCCTGAGATTGCTTCGGGCGCTGCGCGCCCTCGCAATGACAGTCTGGCGGGATTGCTTCGGGCGCTG
>JARYMK010000151.1 GCA_029907165.1 Anaerolineae bacterium | reverse complement strand
GCCCACCGCAATCCCAAGCCCCGACAACCAAGCGGGCAGTTGTGAGCGAGCAGGCGCGGCTTCAAGCGGCATCGGCGTCGCCGCGGCATCCGGTTGTGCTTCCGCGCGCGCCGTCGGCGTGGCGGTCGGAACCGACGCCGCGGTTGGCGTGTGCGTTGCCGTGGGCGGGGCCGGCTGCGTGGGTGTCAGGCTCGGATCAGGGGTCGGCGTGGCTGTGGGTGTCGGGATGAGCCGCCCCACCAGGCTGATGGGCGCATCCTCCACCAGCACCACGGGCGTGCCCCCGATGTCGCAGCGCGCGAACCCGCACGCAGCCGGCGGCAGCGACACGGTGTGAAACCCGGCCGCCGCCACGCTCTCCGCAGCATCGCCATCCAGCGGGAACACGACGCCTCTCGGCGCGGCCGCCGGCACACGCGCCACGACCGGCTCCGACGTCCAGTTCCACAGGATTCGCGTCGTCTTGGCCCCCTGGTCCAGCGACACGACCGCGAAACTGCCCCTGTCCTCCCAGCGGGCAGTCCTCGTGCCAGCCATGAACCCAACCGCCGCGCGGAATGCATCGTACACCGGTCGCCGGCTACCGTCCTGCCGCACCATGCCGAAAGGCTCCTCCCACGGCTCAATGCTGGGCCGGTCCGACATCTTGTACACCGCCACGCGCTCCACGCCCGAGGCCAGGGCCAACGCGAACGCCTGCACCAGAAAGGCTTTCTGCTCGGACAGCGCAACCCGAAAGCGCGGGTGCGCGATGGGATGCAGCGGGTCGTCAAACGGGGGCGCGTTGGTCTCGTCCAGCCATATCGGCTTGTCCAGCCTGTAGCGTCGCATAGCCGCGCGGGTCTTCGCAATGATGTCCGGTATGGTGCGCGGCTTGAAGTAGATGTGGAGCGAAACCACGTCAAAGTAGAACCCGTGGGCGTCGGCGTTCGGGTCCTTCGCCATTTCCTCCAGAAACCGCTCAAAGAAGGGCCTGCGCCCGTACTCCACGTCCCACCAGTAGGTCAGCCCCGCCAGGTGCACGACGCAATCGGGGTTGGCCCGCTTCGCCGCCAGATAGCCCACGCGCGTGAGTTGTGCGAACTCCTCCAACGTGCCGGCCCACGTGTACCCAAAATGGGAGGAATCCCATACGTCCGGCTCGTTCCACAGAATCCAGTGGCGGATCACGCCGCGGTACTGGGCGACGATGCGGCCGACGAACTGCGCCCAGTGGTTTCGGGGGTCATCTATTGGTAGGGAAAGACCGTCGGGCGGTGCTTGATCGCCGCGGTAGCCGTTGGCCCATCCGGGCGGGTTGATGAGCAGGCCCACGATCTCGCGGCCCGCCGACACCTCCCGCTGCAGGATTTCCGGCGGGAAGTAGTCATCGCGCCAGACGTCCGGCTCCGGCTGAATCTCGCGCCAGTAGAACAGCACCCGCTCCCACGCCACGCCGGCCTCGTCGGCGTCAAACGGGGCGAAGAATGCCTCCACAGCGCCAAATCGCGGGTCCGGAGGAGCCGCATAGGCCCACGCGGGCACGAGGCCCGACAGCAGGATAAGGCACACCGCCGCGATACGCCAGACCCGCGCCACTATTATGGAGCCGCCGGTGCTCGCCCTCACGCCTCTCACTTGCCCCAGTGCGGCCCCCCCGCCGGCCCGATGTCCCGCACGTTCAACTGAAGCCGATCCTGCCCGTTCCAGGAGTTGATTTCCAGAGAGAAGGCCACGTCCACCAGATGGGGAAGGCCAGAAGCGCGGTCAGCCTGCTTGAAGGCAATAGCATCCCAGGTCATTTGGCCGTCGGACAGGGACAGTTTCAGATGCTTCTCGCCCACGATGCGACTGTCCCTGATGCGCACGTTGCGGCACACGAAAACGGGCGCGGGGTTGTCGTAGCCGAACGGCTCCAGGCGGGCGAGTTCGCGCTGGAACGCCCACGTCATGTCGCGCAATTGCACTTCGGCGTCCGCGATGAGCGTGGGCGTGAGCACGCGCTCCGCCAGTTCCGCGTGCGCCATGCGAAGCAACTCGTCGCGCAGGGCATCCAGCCGATGGGTCTCCACCTCAAACCCAGCGGCGGCCGCGTGGCCCCCGTGCCGCACAAGGAGATGGCTGCACCGATCCAGCGCCTGCGTGATGTTCCACTCGGGCACGCTCCGGGCCGAGCCGCGGCTCACGCCATCTGACTTCTGGATGACGATGGCCGGGCGGTAGAATTCTTCCACCAAGCGGGTGGCCACGAGCCCCGCGATTCCTTCGGGAATCTCTGGGTCGGCCACGAACAGCAGTAGAGCACGCGCTGCCGCCTCCTGCGCCGTTGGGTAGGTGCGCTCGATGGCCTCCATGGTCAGCCGCTGGCGCTCGCGGTTGTACTCCTCCAGTTTCCGCGAGAGCCGGATAGCCTCCTCGCGATCGCGCGTGGTGAGCAGGTGGTAACTGTCCATGGCTGTGTCCAGCCTTCCCGCCGCGTTGAGTCGCGGGCCGAGGATGTAGCCGATGCTGTCTACTGTTACGGGCCCGCGCAGGCAACTGGTGGCAATCAGTTCCTGCAGCCCGGGACGTCGGGTGTGGCGAAGCGCCTGCACCCCCCGAAGCACCAGGGCACGGTTCTCTCCCCGCAGCGGGGCCAAGTCGGCCACCGTGCCCAACGCCACCAAGTCCAGCAAGTCCGCCTCCGGAATCGGGCGCGCGTCGGGGAAAATCGGCGACTCGCTGTGAGAACGTAACAGCGCCTGCGCCAGTTTGTAGGCCACGCCCACACCGGACAGGTCGGCGAACGGATATCGGCTGTCCTCGCGTTTGGGGTTGACGCAGGCCACTGCGGGGGGCAACTCGCCGTGAGCCGAGTGGTGGTCGGTGATGATCATGTCTATACTGTGCTCGCGGGCCCGTTCTGCCTCGGCGTTGGAGCGTATGCCCGTGTCCACGGTAATGATGAGGCGGCAGCCCCTCTCGGCAAACTCGTCCACGGCGCGAAGGCTCAGCCCGTACCCCTCGCCGGCTCTGGTCGGGATGTAAGGCCCCACGCGCGCGCCCAGCGAGGCCAGCGTCTCGCACATGAGCGCCGTCGCCGTAATGCCATCCACGTCGTAGTCGCCGCAGACGATGATGAGTTCGCCCTTGCGGATGGCTTCACGCAGGCGCGTAACCGCCTTGTCCATGTCGGGCAGCAGAAACGGGTCAGGGATTTCACGGGCGCTGAAGAAATCGCGCTCCGCATGGTCGGGAGATTCTACCCCCCGATTGTACAGCACTTGCGCGATCAAGGGATGAACGCCCGCTGCCCTGAAATCCTGGAGCACACCACCGGGTATCAGAGGGGCCACTTGCCACTTCTTGTTCGTCAGTGCCAACGCGATAGCCTTCCTTGGTGTGGGATTACGAGCGCGGCCCAAGCCGCAAGCACCGAGATTCTAGCACCGAACGCCGGAATGTCAATCGCGGCTGTCCGCCTCTGGGGGCAGGACGTACCCCAGGCGCTTGAGCAAGGCCGGATCCCGCCGCCACTTGGGCAGCACCTTGACCCAGAGTTCCAGGTACACGCGCCGGCCCAGTGCCTTCTCTATCTCCAGCCGCGCGCCCTGCCCGATCCGCTTCAGCATGCTGCCCCCGCGCCCGATAACGATCTGCTTCTGCGACTCGCGCTCCACTGCAATCGTCGCGCTGATGTAGGACAGGTCCTCGCTGCGGTCCTTGAACTCGTCCACGATCACCGCCACCGAGTGGGGCACTTCCTGGTGGCACTCGCGCAGCACCTGCTCGCGGATCAACTCCGCAGCCAGGAATCGCTCGTCCTGGTCCGTAACCTGATCCTCGGGGAAATAGCGCGGGCCGAGCGGCAGCGCATCCACGATCATCTCCAGCAAGCGGTCGCGGTTGTCTCCCCGCGTCGCCGAAATCAGTGCGTGGGCGTGAATGTCCGCCAGGGCCAGGTACTGCGCCGCGATGCCGTCCCTGTCCCCTTCGGGCACCAGGTCAATCTTGTTGACGGCGAGGATAATCGGCACCTTCGCCGCTTCCTGCAGCGTCTGGCCGATGTCCACGTCCTCGGGCGTGGGCGGAACCGACCCATCCACCAGCCACAGGATCACGTCCGCGTCCTTGAGCGTGCGCTTGGCCGTGGTTACCATGTACTCGCCGAGCAGGTGGTGCGGCGAGTGAATGCCAGGCGTGTCCACGAACACAATCTGGTACTTCGGCTCGGTCAGGATGCCCAGAATCCGCTGGCGCGTCGTCTGGGGCTTCTCCGACACGATGGCGAGCTTCTGCCCCAGGTATGCGTTCATCAGCGTGGACTTGCCCACGTTGGGCCGGCCCACCAACGCCACGAACCCCGACCGGTGGTCTTCGGGAAGGCTCTCCGGAATCAGCAAATCCATCTCGTCGTTCATGACACGCGCTCCCTGTCTATGCGGAACGGGTTGAAATCCGTGCCATAGTCGTAGTAGTCCTCGTTCTCGGCTTTCTTGAGGAAGTTGACGACCTGGTAGGTTACAGGCGTCATCACGATTTCCAGCCCGGTCTTGAACAGGTAGTTGGATACGAAGATGCTGAACACCACACCCCAAGACATGGAGAAGGCAAAAGCGAGCGTTACGAACAGCAGCGTGTCAACCCCCTGGCCTACGATGGTGGAGCCGATGGTGCGCGTCCAGAGCCAGCGCCCGCGCGTCAGCAGTTTCATCTTCGCCAGCACGTAGGAGTTGGAGAACTCGCCGGCGAAGTACGCCACCAGGCTCGCCACCACGATGCGGGGCGTCGCGCCGAGTACGGCATCGTAGGCCTGCTGCCCAACCCGTGCGGACCACTCGGCCTCGCCGGGGATGCGCCCCACGACCCACAGCGTCAGGCTCATGAGCGCCGTGCAGAAGAACCCTGTCCAGATGACGCGCCGCGACCGTCGGTAGCCGTACACCTCGGTGAGGATATCGCCGAAGATGTAACTCAACGGGAACAGCAGCGTGCCGCCGTCAAAGGTCAGGAACGGCACGCCGAACGTTACGATTTTCGCCGACGACGCGACGTTGCTAATGAGCAGGACGGCGACAAACAGCGCCATCACCACGTCAAAGTAGCGATACGCCCGCCGTTCGGACGCGATGCTCATGCTCACCCTTCGTCACCTTGAGTGTCGGATTGCCACAGGCGGCAGAAGGCGCACAGTCCGGGTGCAGTAGTCGGCTGTCCGCACCGCTCGCACGCGTGGAGAGCGACCTCCTCTCCCTCCACGAACCGAATCGCACCGCTCTGCTTGGCGCGCAGGAACTGGGTGAAGAAGTACGCCTTTGCGCCCGGTGAACGCTGCTCCAGTTGATTGAGAATCTCTTTGTAGAACAGCGTCCGCGCCCCCACAGCATGGGGACACTCGTCCTGAATGTAGTCAATGCCGCATACCAGCGCGTAGGCGGCCACCTCGCGCTCGTACATGAGGCAGAGCGGCTTCACCTTCCGCGCCAGGCCTTCGCTGTCGGCGGGCAGCACGGGAGACTGGCGGGCCAGGTAGCCGGGCTGCCACGTCAGGGTATTCTGCATCAGCACGGCTGCCTCATCGTCCAGGTTGTGGCCGGTAACCAACACCGAGAAGCCACCCTCCCAGGCGAAGCCGTTCATGATGTGCCGCTTGACCAGCCCGCACAGGGAGCAAACCTTATGCCCTCGCCCGCGCCGCATGGCGAGTTCGGGCACCGAAAGCCCGTAGCGGTCGCGCACGCTCACGACATGACACACCGCGCCGCGCGCCTCCGCGAAACGCAGGGCGCGAACCTTGGACTCGGTGGAATAGCCCCCGTCCGGAATACCCAGGTCAATGTACAATGCCTCGGCGTGGTAGCCCAGGCGCAAGAGCACATCCCACACGCTGAGGCTATCCTTCCCACCCGACACGGCCACCAGCACCCGGTCATCGGGCGCGAGCATCCCAAACTGGCGGATGGTGCGCTCCACCTGCCCGCGGAACCAGGCCGGGTAGCACTCGTCGCACAGGGCCAACTTGTGGCGGCGCATGTTGATGGCAGCGGGCCGCCCGCACTTGCGGCACTTCATCCTGCTGTTGCCCATCGCCGACCCGTCCTCATCCGCCGGAAACCACCGCGACGATGGTAACTTCGTCGCCGTCTTCCAATATCGCCGAGTCGTCCACCAACTTCCCGTTGCGGAGGACGAGCACGGCTTCCGGGTCAAGCCCCAGTTTCAGGATGGCGTCGCGGGCCGTCATCCCTGGCTTCAGTTCGTATTCCTTTCCGCGATAGCGCACCACGACCATGGGCATGCCTCCTGCAGGCCATTGTATGCAAGAAGCCCCGTATCGGCAACACGCGCCCGGCGTCGCTTTTTCTTACGCTCCCCTAACCTCCCTCTAACCCGCCTTTAATCTCCTGCCGCTATAATCGCATGTCAGAAAGGAAGGAGGTGATTGCTCATGTTCCGAAAAACGAACTCGCGCGTGTTCGGTCTCATCATGCTGTTCCTGACCATCTTCCTCGCCGGGTGCTCGGCAGCGCCATTCGCGGCGGGGCAGGTGTCGCCCACAGCCCAGCCAACGGCCACGCCCTCGCCGACCGCGACTCCTGTAGCCCCCGCAGCAGCGCCCGCAACGACCCTGGCGGTGCCCCAAGCGGACTACGAAGAGCAGTTGCTCGTGCGCGTGTATGAAGAGGCAAGCCCGTCCGTTGTGAACATCCGCGTCAGCACCCGGGTCAGCAGCGGATTCCCTGGCTTCGGCGATTTCGTCCAGCAAGGCCAGGGGTCCGGCTTCATCTGGGACACGCAAGGCCATATCGTTACCAACTATCACGTGGTGCAAGGCGCTACCGCGATAGAGGTAACCTTCAACGACGGAATATCGCTGCCCGCCAAACTCGTGGGCGCAGACCCCGATAGCGACCTGGCGGTCATCAAGGTGGACCCGGCGGAGCACGACCTGAAGCCCGTCAAACTGGGGGACTCGGACGCGCTGAAGGTTGGTCAGCGCGCCATCGCCATCGGCAACCCGTTTGGCCTTGAAGGCACGCTCACCGCGGGCGTCATCAGCGCCCTGGGCCGCGACCTCCCGGCAGCATCCACAGGCGCGAACCTGGTCGGCTACCGCATTCCCGACGTCATCCAGACCGACGCGCCCATCAATCCGGGCAACTCGGGTGGCCCGCTCCTGAGCAGCAACGGCGAGGTCATCGGGGTCAACGCGGCGATTGAGTCGTCCACAGGCACATCCGCCGGCATCGGCTTCGCCATCC
>JARYMK010000150.1 GCA_029907165.1 Anaerolineae bacterium | reverse complement strand
TACCTTCCGGTAGCATTATCATTTGGCGGTCAATCTGCGCTCGGTAACATTATCATTTGACTTGACACGGAGCTCAAGCAGGCGGGCTGGTTTCCTCTCCCAGCGCGTGGGAGAGGGCCAGGGTGAGGGGCAAACATTTGGATCGCGAAACCCGCGAAAGGGCACGAAAGGCGCGAAAGGCGTGGCGGCGCCAGCGTGGGGCCCAACCCCCGCCGCGTGTAGGGGCGTAGCCTGCTACGCCCCGCCAGCCCGCAGGGCCGTCCCTTCGCCCGCCGGGAGAGGGTTAGGGTGAGGGTGGTGCCGCGCGGGGCTAAACCCCCGCTGGGGCTGGGGTAGCCCGCAGGGCTTTGTCCCTTCAGCCCGACGGCTTCAGCCTCGGGCGGCGGGCCGGGTGGCGCGTGCCCTCGCCCACCGGGAGAGGGCTAGGGTGAGGGTGGCGCCGCGCGGGGCTAAACACCCGCCACGTGTAGGGGCGTAGCCTGCTACGCCCCGCCAGCCCGCAGGGCTTGGTCCATGTAGCCCGATGCTTTAGCATCGGGCGGCGTGTGGCCGCGCGTCCCCTCGCCCCGCTGGGGCTGGTAGCCCGCAGGGCTTTGTCCCTTCAGCCCGACGGCTTCAGCCTCGGGCGGCGTGGCGGCGCGCTGGCAGCCCGCAGGGCTTTGTCCATGTAGCCCGATGCTTTAGCATCGGGCGGCGTGGCGGCGCGCGTCCCCTCGCCCCGCTGGGGCTGGCAGCCCGCAGGGCTTGGCCCATTCAGCCCGATGCTTTAGCATCGGGCGGCGTGTCGCTGCGCGTCGGGGACCTTGCCCAGCGCCCACAGCACCTTCACCGCGCCCCACGCGCACGGTTCGTGATTGTTGGCGGAGCACGCGAAATTCGGGCCGGAGTTTCCGGAGCGGTAATAGCGCAGCGGCGCGTCCTTCTCGCCGGCCGGCGCGATCCCCTCGCCGGTAACGCTGCGCGCCATCCAGCCCAGTGCGGCGTCCAGGCGCGGGTCGCCGAGTAAGCCCAGGTCCAGCAGCGCGGCGCACAGGTTGCCCTGCAGGCAGTGGATGAGCCCGGTGGGTTTGCCGTCGGCGCTGAACCCGCCACAGGGCGCGCGAGTGTGATCCAGGACGTAGTTACACGCGGCGCGCACGCGGGCATCCTGGCCGTCGGCGCCCAGTTGGGCCAGGAACATCACGGACCAGACCGTGCCGGTGTACTTGGGGCTGTAGCCCGGGCCTGGCTTGATCCACCAGCCCTCGGGGTTCTGCGCGGCCAGGATAGCGGGCACCGGGCCGGTCTCCATCACGGCGCGCTGGGCGGCTGCGACTTCCGGATCGTCGGGCGGCCTGTGGAGCAACTCGCGCAGGGCGAACAGGCGCGGGCCCGGGTTTGCCGCGTCCGGCTCCAGCAGGAATCGCACGCTGGCTGCAAATGGGCCATTGAACTCTATCGGCATTGGCTCCCCCTTGGGTTGGATATTGGGACACAGGGCTATGCATACGCCCGCGCGGCCAGAGTGTCGTGTGCTGGGTTGACGGAGTTCCGCCTTCTATCGGCAGGCCCCACGCAGCCGCCACCGATTGTATCACGCACGCACCAATGCGTAAACGGGGTTTGTCATCGCCTCCATCATGACGGCGGTGGGGTCGCCCTCTTCGTGCGGCTCCAGCGGATTGAGCAGGTCCAGGCGGTACCAGGCGTCGCCGGACGCGGGGGTCTCCCACTCCGCGCTGAAGTCATCGCCCTGCACCACCCAGCGGGCCACCTCGCGCCCGCCCGAGACCATGCGCAGCCACAGGCCGTCGCCGCCCTCCGCGCCCACGCGGAACCGAAGCGTCTCGCCGGGGCGAACGGCCAGCACGTCCCCCGCCATGGCCGTTTGGCCGGCGGCCTCGGCGGTGAATCGCAGGCGCGGGCCTTCGGGGCCGGCGGAGATGTGCACGTGTCCCGCGCGGATGCCGTCCAGGATGCCCCGCGCCGACAGTTCCCCGGCCCACACCCAGGTGGTAGGCTGGGCCAGGTTGGGCATGGGCTGCCGGGCGAGGACGGGGGCCACGTGGCAGTCGCTGCCGCCGACGCCCACGACGCGCCGCCTGGCGTTGAGCATCCGCTCCCAGAAGGCCAGCGACTCGTAGTTGGACACGAACCACGGAGCCTGCCACACTTCCACGCAGTCCACGTCCAGGTCCTGGCCTAGTTCCCAGTCGGGGCCGTCGTACTTGGGGTGATTGATGGAGACGAGCGCGCCGCTGCGGTGGGCCTGGTCCACGACCCAGGCCATGTCCTCCGTTGTGCGGACGCGGAAATCCAGCCAGCGGTCGCAGGCCCATGCGTTCAAATGGCCCTTGTACGTGGTTACCTCCTGGCCGGGAATAAGAAGGATGGGGCCGCGGTACGCTGCCAGTTCGGGGTAGTGGCTGATGGTGTTGTGCTCGGTTACGGCGAGGAAGTCCAGGCCGGCGTCGGCGGCACGCTGCACCAGGTCCTCCAGCGAACCGGTGCCGTCCGAGTGATGGGTGTGGCTGTGCAAGTCGCCGCGGAACCAGGCGGGGCCGGGGCGGAGCGGGGCATCTTCCCGCACAGTGGGGCGCAGGGCTTCGCCTTGCGCTTCGCCGGGAATCAGCCGCACGGTTACGTCGTAATCGGTGCCCTCTGCGATGAGTTTGTACGCGCCCAGCAGGATATGCCAGCGCCCGGGCGTGATGGGGCCGGCGATGTAGCCCGGCGTGGCATCGCCCACGCCGACGCGGAACGCGTCGCGCGCAGTGCCGCTCCACCCGCGGAAGCCGCGCTCGCAGGGGAAGGGCGTCCCGCCTGGGCCGAGCAGGCCGATGTCAATTTGGTTGTCGGGCGGGGCGTGAGGCTCCCGGGAGCCGCGGCCCGTGTAGGTGTAGGCGACTTCCAGCGCGGCGATGCCCTCGGGCACGTCAAGGGGCAGCATGAGGTGGGGGTTGGCTTCGCGGTCGGCGGGCGAGATGTGCCCGCGCAGATGCAACACGGTCGGTTCGGTCATGATCCCTCCTCGGATTCCAGTTCTATCTCCAGCGCCACGGCACCCAGCGCCTCCTTGTCGGGCGAGTACAGGGCGCGGAGCGCGGCCAGGAGTTCGTCTGGCGTCATGCCGGGGGCGATGCGGGCGGTGTCCTCGGCCTGCACCAGCGCGGCGAAATCCGGGTACACGGCGACGCGGCGCACGCGGGCGGGGTGGGCATCGTTCAGCCGCAGGGGCGAGCCCGGGCGCAGCCGTAGGATGTTGGGATACCCCACGCGCACCTCTATGGTCTTCTGG
Source organism: Anaerolineae bacterium (assembly GCA_029907165.1). Taxonomy (GTDB): domain Bacteria; phylum Chloroflexota; class Anaerolineae; order DTLA01; family DTLA01; genus DTLA01. The sequence goes on along the minus strand of JARYMK010000150.1, from coordinate 3,973 downwards.
CCCGCGAGAATCTGGGCCAGGTAGGCATCTTTGATCCACAGGGTCTTGGGCCGGTCGGACATGGCAGCCTCGCGGTTGGATTCGGGCGAAGTGTAGCCACGGCGCTGGTGGCTGTCAACCGCGGGGGACCGGGCGGCTCGGCGGCAAGGGCCGCTGGTATCTGTCCTTGCAAGGGCGCGCAGCGACGAGGCAATCCCGCCAACTGTCATTCTGAGGCGCGGAGCGCCGAAGAATCTCGTCAGCCGAGATGCTTCGCTCGCTGTGACAACAGGGGGCCGGAGATTGCTTCGCTTCGCTCGCAATGACAGGAGACAAGTCTCTCTGTGGTCACCGACGTGCGACGCACCTCGCAGGTGCGTCGCACGTGGCTTCGCTTGCAATGGCAGGAGAAGGGGGCGTCATTGCCGGGGCGCGCAGCGCCCGGAGCAATCCCCGGAGCGTGGGATTGCTTCGCTTCGCTCGCAATGACAGAACCGAGCCGATAACCCCCACAAATCACCCAAAGGAGGTATTGAAATCCCCGGTGGGTTGACGTATACTGTACACTGAAGGCGGTAACGAATGCCTTCATGGTGCGTTATCCTGCGTGAGACCGATAGTTCTGAAACCCAAGAGAGGAGATAGGAGTATGAGGCGAACTGCACTTCTCACCGTGTTGGCGGTGCTCGTCCTGCTGGTCGGCAGCGTGCCCGCCTTCGCCCAGGGGTCGTATCCCCCTGGCACCACGTGGAACTCGCCCTTCGTCGTCCAGAACATGGGCACCACGACGGCGATGGTCTACGTGGAGTACTACCGCATCTCGGACGGCGCGTTCATCAGCAGCGCCACCGAGTCCTTCTCGCTCCAGCCCGGGCGCGGCCGGCTGGTTGACCCGAAACTGAACCCCGACCCCAACCTGACGGCGGGGCTGTATTCGGTGGTCATCAGTTCCGACGAGCCTGTGGCCGCAGTCGTGAGCGAGGAAGCCACCAACCGCCAGATGGGCTACACGGGCCTGCCGGCGGGCGGCGAGAAGGTGTACCTGCCCAACATCACCAAGAACTACTACACCTTCAACACGCCGTTCTACATCCAGAACAGCGGCAACAGCACCACCTCGGTAACCATTGAGTTCTTCTACTTCACCACCGGCCAGAAGGTTACCAGCGCGACGCGCATCATCTCGCTCCCGCCCAACGTGAGTTACGAGTACGATCCGGCGCTGGTGCCCGACTCGGAACTGCCCACCAACAAGCAGTACTCGGTGGTGGCGACGGCTGCCCCGGGCGGCTCCATCGTGGCCGCGGTGAACCAGATCAGCAGCAACACGTACCTGGCCTACTCGGGCTTCAGCGGCGGGGCTGACAGGGTCTATGCCCCCAACATCGTGAAGGGATACGCGGGCTACATCACCCCGGCCGTGATCCAGAACGTGGGCACGGTAACCGCCACCGTAACGGTGGAGTACTACGGCATGACGGATGGCGTCTTCTACTCCGGCGCGGGCGCCAAGAACGTGGCCCTGGGCCCCGGCCTGTCGCTGCCCGAGCGCCCGTGGACTTGGCCCGATTCCGTCCTGCCCAACAACAAGCAGTACTCCATGATCATCCGCGGCAACCCGGGCGACAAACTGGTGGCCATCGTGAACCAGAACCGCAGCGGCCCCACCTACATTGACGGCACGGCGTACAATGCCTTCACTGCCGGCTACCAGTACGTGTACATCCCGTGGGTGATGAAGGGGTACGGCGGCTACCTCACGCCAATCGTGATCCAGAACGTGGGGACGACCCCGGCGACTTTCAGCGTGCGTTACTTTGACCTGGACACGGGCGTGGAGTACCCGAACGCGGGCGCCAAGAACTTCACCCTGAACGCGGGCCAGTCGGTGCCCGAGCGGCCCTGGACCTACTCGGACACGAACCTGCCCAACAACAAGCGCTTCACCGTCGTGATTGAGGGGCAGTCCGGCAACAAACTGGCCGCCATCTGCACGCACGTGAAGAGCGGCAGCGTGGACCTGTCCTTCGCCTACGAGGGCATGGGCCGCAACCCGTAGGACACTCTGTTCCCGACTTTGCGAAGGCCGCCGAACCCATCGGCGGCCTTCTTTTTTGACGCCCGCGCGGGTTTGGGCGACAATGGGACACGGTGCGTGCGGGTTCACCGCGCGGACGCAGAGGGCGCGGAGGTACCGCTTTGTCCCCTTGGCGCTCTCTGTGCTCTCTGCGGCGAGACCCTGTACGGACCGGGAAGCCGAGGCAACGCATCGCTCAGCATGACGACAAGGAGAAGGCCATGACCGCGACCACAACCCTGGGCCAGCACGCCTATCACTTGCTCCGGTTCATCGTGGACGAAATCGGCCCCCGGCCCGCGGGTGGCGAGGGCGAAGCGAAGTTCCTGGACTTCGCCGAGGGGTTCTTCCGTGACCGAGGGCTTGCGACCGAGAGGCACGCCGTGCCCAACGTGCCCTCGCCCACGGGGATGCTCCCGCTGCTGGTGGCGGGCATCGCCGGGCTGTGGGCTGCCGCGTGGTACCTGCCGGTCGCGCCGTGGGCACCGTGGGCCTACGTGGCGGTGTTCTCCATCGTGCCTAGACTCATCCGGCGCGTGCGCAGGCTGGGCCGCAAGGGGGCCACGGGGTACAACCTGGTGGCCACGCTGCCGCCCGTCGCCGGCGAGGCGACACGTCGGCTCATCCTGTGCGCGCACCACGACACCGCCCGCGCAAGCCGCATCCCCAACCCGAAGGTCGGCGAAGCGGCGCGGATGCTCATGCGGCTGTGGCCGTTCGCTGCGCTGGGCCTGGGCGGCCTGGGCCTAGTGCGGGTGCTGGACGCATGGCTCGGGCCGTTTGTGCCGTGGAGCGTGTGGCAGGCGCTGCGCATGGCGTTAGCAGTGGCGCTGGGGCTGTGGGGACTGTTCCTGCTGGTGTATCAGGCGCTGGCGCAGAGCCGCAAGTTCTCGCCGGGGGCCAACGACAACGGCTCGGGAGTCGCCGTGCTGATGGCCGCGGCGGAGGCGCTTGCCCGGGAGCCCCTGGCCCAGACGCGGGTGGACATCATTTTGTTCTCGGCAGAGGAGAGTGGACTCATCGGCTCGGAAGCCTATGTGAAGGAGCACCGCGACCGGCTGGACGGGGCCGCCGTGCTGAACCTGGACATGGTGGGTTCGGGCGAACGGCTGACGTACGTGAGCGGCGCGGGGCTTTTCCCACCCAGGCGGACGACGCGGTGGATGAACGCGCTGCTCCGCAGGGTGAGGCCCGACATACGGGGGCGCTGGTACTGGATGGGGAGCAGCGATTTCGCATCGTTCCTGGCGAAGAAGGTCGCGGCGACCTCACTGGAGGCCAGCGGCAAGGGTCGGGAGAACGTGTATCACACGGATCGGGACACGATGGATTTCATTGAGCCGGCGCTGCTGGACGAGGCGGCGCGGCTGGTGCTGGATTTCGCGGCGGCGCTGGACGCGGCGAGCGCGGAGGAGTTGCGATGAAGCGAAAGTATCCCGACGCGCCGGTTGTATCGGTCGGGGCGATTGTGGTGCGGGAGGGGCGCGTGCTGCTGGCGCAGCGTGGGCATCCGCCAGGGGAGGGGATGTGGGCCTTCCCGGGCGGGGTGGTGGACCTGGGCGAGACGCTGGCCGAGGCGGCCGAGCGCGAGATACGGGAGGAGTGCGGCATCCGCGTGCGGGTGTTGAGACCGTTTGCGGTCGTGGACCGCATTCTGCGCGACGAGGTGGGGCGTGTGGAGTACCACTACGTCATCGTGGACATGCTGGCAGAGTGGGTGGAGGGGGAGCTACAGGCGTCGTCGGACGCGCGGCAGGTGGGATGGTTCGCCGCCGAGGAATTGGAGAGCCTGCCGCTGACGCGCGGGGTGCTGGAACTGGCGCGGCGTGCGCTGGCGGAGCGTGTCAAGTCAAATGATAATGTTACCGAGCGCAGATTGACCGCCAAATGATAATGCTACCGGAAGGTAATGGTCTC
>JARYMK010000014.1:22035-31205 GCA_029907165.1 Anaerolineae bacterium | reverse complement strand
TGACGCCACTCCAGTACCTCGTGCACAATGGAATCCTGGGAAAGGAGGATGTGTCACTAAGGTACTGAACGAGTACATTGGTTTGCGACACCGTGCCGCACGTGCTATACTACTGCGTAGCCAGCGGCGCGCAGGGACACTGCCGCCGTGGCTCCGGGCAAGATACTCACATTTCTCAGGGCTTCGCATTCTCGCAGGTGCAGGTTCGGAGTCTCGCTCATGCTGCAAAGGGCTTCTTTCCGCTACACGCTGGCGCTCTACATTCTGGACATGGCCGCCACACTCGGCTCCCTGTACGCGGCTTTGCTGGCCCGGCGTGCGTGGCCGCTCGGCAAGGTCTTCGTGGAGCGGTACGGCGGCCTCAATCCCGTCATCTTCGCTACCGCGCTCGTCGCCTGGACCGTGGCCCTTGTTGCCTCCGGGGCCTACGACCCGCGGCGCATCCTCCGCACCGAGCGCGAACTGACCCGCGTGCTGGTGGCCATCGCCATTGCATCCCTGCTGTTTGCGGGCGCTCTCTACTTCTCCTATCGGGCCGTGTCGCGCCTCCTCGTCGTTTACTTCATTCTGTTGGACACCGTCGCACTGGTAACCGTGAGGCTGCTACTGCGAATCCTGTGGCGAAGCATCGGCGTGCGCCGCCTGCCGACCTCGCGCATCCTCATCATCGGGGCCGGAGCCTTGGGCCAGGACATGGCGCGTTCGTTCCAGCAGCATGCCTGGATGGGGCTAGAGGTCGTGGGCTTTCTGGACGATGACCCGGCCAAGCAGGGCCAGGACATCGGCGATATCCCGGTACTTGGCTCGCTCCAGGACGCGCCGCGCATCGTCGCGGAGCACGGCATCACGGACGTTGTGCTTGCGCTGCCGCTGCGGGCTCACCGAGAGATGGCCAACGTGGTGGCGCGCCTGGAGCAACTCCCCGTGAACATCAAGGTAGCACCCGACCTGGGGCCGCTGGTGTTCTACCGCATGACGGTGGAAACCTTTGGCGACATCCCGCTCATCGGGCTGAAGGAGCCGGTCATCCGCCCCTACCAGCGCGCGCTGAAGCGGATGATGGACGTAACCATCTCCGCGGTGGCCCTACTTCTCTCCTTGCCAGCGTGGCTGCTCATCGCCCTCGCCATCAAACTGGACTCGCCCGGCCCGGTCATCTTCCGCCAGCAGCGCGTGGGCGAGGGCGGCAAGTTGTTCACCATGTATAAATTCCGCACCATGCACGTCGGCGCCGAACAGATGGAACGGAATATCGTGGAGACCGCCCTGGCCCAGGGCGAGCGGCACTTCAAGTCTCCTGCCGACCCTCGGGTTACGCGCGTGGGCCGGTTCTTGCGCCGGACGAGCCTGGACGAACTGCCGCAGTTGTGGAATGTGCTGAAGGGCGAAATGAGCCTGGTCGGCCCAAGGCCAGAACTGCCCGCCTTCGTGGAGCACTACGAGCCGTGGCAGCGCAAGCGGTTCGGCGTGCCCCAGGGTCTCACCGGCTGGTGGCAGGTACACGAGCGCAGCGACAAACCCATGTACTGGCACACGGAAGACGACCTTTACTACATCCAGAACTACTCCCTGCTGCTGGACATCCGAATCCTCCTGCTAACGGCATTGGCCGTGATTCGCGGCCGGGGCGCCTACTAGACCTGCCCGATTTCCCAAACGTCGCGCCTTCCGGCGCGGTTCACGTAACGTTTACCCCTGCTGGTACTCTTTTCCCATTCCCGCCTCCTGATATGCACCCTATACTGGGCGTAGAGTCCATACTCGGCAGGAGGCGTGGAATCCATGAACTCTGCAACGACAAGACGCTTGACGCTACACCAGCGCGCCCTATGCGTACTTGTTGTCTGTGCTCTGTTCACTCTCGTGCCAGGCGTCGCCCTGGCCCAGCAACCCCCGTATGTTCCCCCTGCACCGCAGGAGCAAACCCAGACCCCGGACAATCCCAGCAGGACAGGGGAAATCAGCATGGCGCTTGCCCCCGGACAGCCGCACATCACCGACGCGGGCGGGGGATACTCGGAAGTAACTGTGGACGGCCTGGACTACGTGAGCATCGCGGGCGCGCCGCGCCTGCCCGTGCAGCATGTGGAAATCCAGTTGCCCGCTGGGGCACGCCTCGCCGACTACGGCCTGCAGGACATCGTAGCGGAACCTCTCCCCGGCGCCTACGACATCCAGCGGGTCATGCCCGAGGCTGAAAGCGAAGGGGGTCTCCAGGCCCCCATCCTGTTTGAACCCTCGGCGTCGCATGTATTCCCTGAGTCCCCGCTGGAGGTGAGCGCAGTCCACCAGCGCGGCGATGTTCAGGTCGTTACGTTCCGTTTCTACCCGCTTCAGTACAACTTGGAGACGCGCGCCCTGACGTTCATCCGTAGCGCGCGGCTCTCCGTGCGGTACCAGCGCATGGGGCGGACGGCCGCGCGGGCCACCACAGGCCAATCCGCGCCGACTGGCGCATCCGAGACACCTGCCTCCAGCAGCGCGGGCTACGCCATCGCGGTGCGCAGCGACCTGGCCCAGGCCGCCAGTATCCAGGACTTCAAACGCCACAAGGAGTCCGAGGGCTTCACGGTGTACCTGATCACGCCCAACGACTGGGCAAACTACCCCGGCAAGGATGGGGCTGACAAACTCCGGGCCTTTCTCCAGAGCAAGCGCCAGGCCTGGAACCTCCAGTACCTGCTCATCATCGGCAGCGTCTCCTCCATCCCGATGAAGACGCTTTACCCGTCCAACACTGACCACAAGAACACCTGGGCCACGCCATCGGACATGTACTACGCCGACCTGACAGGCAACTGGGACAAGGATGGCGACGGCTTCTACGGCGAGTTCAGAGACGACGCAGTGGACTTCGGCGCCGAACTTCTGGTGGGCCGCATCCCCTTTGACGCCGAAACGCTCATCAACCCGGTGGTGCAGCGCACAATCACTTACGAGACCACCTACGGCGAATGGCGCAAGCGCGCGCTGCTTGCCATGGCCATCCTGGACTATCAGGCCAACGGCAACCCCGAAACCGATGGCGCATACCTGGGCGAAGCCATGCGTGGATACCTGTCCAAGGCCGGCCTCAACACGTGGCGCATGTACGAGGAAGAAGGCAACGGAACCAGGCTGCCACACGATGCGCCGCTGGACCGGGACATGTTGGCCGCGAGTTGGGCAAGCGGCTACGGCTTCGTCTCCTGGTGGGCGCACGGCAGTTCAACAGGCGCGTATCGCACGCTGTGGGCCAGCAACCAGACGGTGCGCAAGCCCTTCGCCGACATCTACCACCTGAGCGACCTGCGCACCGACAACCCGCCCATCGTCTTCCAGAACGCCTGCTCCAACGGCGTCCCGCAGACCTACAGCCTGGCCGCGCAAGTGCTCCGGTACGGGGCCATCGCCACGGTCGCGCCCACCGCTATCACCTGGTATCGCACGGGCTGGCGGTCCCCGGCCGATGGGGGGAGCGCAACCTTCGCCTACTATTTTGGCGACGAGTTGATTACCAAGGAGCAAACCGTGGGGCAGGCTCTGGCCCGCGCGCGCGAACTCCACAGTGCCCGCTACCTGACATCGCCCGGCCAGCAGCAGACCCTCCTCGCCTTCGCGCTCTACGGCGACCCGTCGCTCCAGATGAAACCGCGCGAGCGGCAACAAACGTTCCAGACTGTACAGATTCAGGTCAAGCAGGGCTGGAACCTGCTGGCGATGCCCGCCCTGGCGCAACCGCTCTCACTGCCCGATGCCCTGTCCTCCATCGCAGGCGTGTGGCAAGAGGTCCACGCCTACAACCCGACCAATGCCGAGCAGCCGTGGAAAATCTTCGTTGCAGGCACGGCTCCAGAAACCAACACCCTGCGCCAACTGAACTCGCTGCAAGGGTTCTGGCTCCTGGCCAATGCCGACGCAACGCTGACCATCAACGTGCCGGCGTCCTTGACTGCGTCGGGCCAGGCTGTGCAGATTCACCCGGGCTGGAACCTGGTGGGGTTCCCCGGCAACGCGCCGATGCCCGCCGAAAGCGCACTCCGGAACATCGCATCGGCGGTGGAATCGGCCTTCACGCTGGACAACAATGGCGATGGGGCCTGGCTGAGTTACAACCCCTCAGCACCACCGGAAGCCAACACATTGCAGACGTTTGAGCCGGGGCGAGGGTACTGGATTTACGCCACGTCCCCTGCCTCCTGGCAAGTCCCTTGATCGCTGGGCACATCCTCAAAGCAAAGCAGCCCTCCTTGTCGGAGGGCTGCTTTTTTGTGCGTTGCTGCGCCTTGTCGCGGGATTAGCGGTTGCCGAGCAGGACTCCCAGCCCCGCCAGGCTCGCGTCCTCCTCGCCCGGGTTCCACATCGGGTAGGCGTCTATGCGCGGGTGGTTGGTCAACTGCACCAGCGGGCTCTTGCCGAAGATGTCCGCCAGGTACAGATTCCAGTTCTCGTCCCGCTTGGACTGGAACACCACGCGGCGGCTGTTGCAGTCCCAGGCAGGCGCTTGGTCGGCAGCGGGATGATCCGTTACCCGAATCTCCGTCCCCGCCGCCACTTCGGCCACGTAGATGTCGGTCTGGCCGTTCCTGTCCGACTGGTACGCCAGGTAGCGGCTGTCGGGCGACCACACGGCATTCAGGTTGTTGCCTGCGCCACTCACTTTGACCGCGCTGCCACCCTCGGCAGGCATCACGTATACGTTCCACTGCCCCTCGCGGTTGGAGCGGAAGGCGATGTATCGCCCATCCGGTGAGTACACCGGGTCCACCTCGTCGCTGCGCTCACTGGTGAGTTGCACCAACTCGGTCCCGGTGATGTCCACCCTGTACAGGTCCCAGTTGCCATTCCGGTTGGACTGGAAGACCACATGGAACCCATCGGGCGACCAGAACGGGTCTTCATCAGCCGCAGGGTGATTCGTCAGGCGAGTCTGGCCATTGCCGTTCTCGTCCATGATGTAAATCTCCCAGTTGCCATCGCGATCCGACTGGAAGGCGATCTGCGACGAGCCGCAGTCCCAGGTCCACACGGGGTCGGTGTTGTTGCCGGCGTTGGCGGTCAGTTGCAGCAAGCCCTGGCCGAAAGCGTCCACGCGGTAGATGTTCCAAACACCGTCGCGGTTGGACTGGAAGGCGATCCACGAGCCGTCGGCCGAACGAGCAGGGGCCATGTCCACACCCGGGTCGTTGGTCAGGCGAATCACATTCTTGCCGGTCGTGTCCACGCGGTACAGCTCCCAGTTGCCATCGCGGGTGCTCAGGAACACGATCCAGTCCACGCACGCGCACAGCCCCTGGGGCGCGTACTGCGTTACGCGAACCTGGTACCCATTCGCGCACTCAAGCAGTTGCACGTTCTTCGTGTAAACCTTGACGTAGTACACGCCGGTCGCCGGTGCGGTGAACTCAATCTTGGATTCCTTGCCGCCTGCGTTATCATTGGTCGCCAGCAGCGTCAGGTCCGGGCCATACAGCGCGATGACCGTGTCCACCCCGCCGAACAACCCGAAGGTCTCAATGACGTACTCGTTGCCCGCCACCGCATTGAAGCGAATCCAATCCACGTCAGACTGCAAGTGGAAGTTGCGCGACTGGGGCGAGCCATCTACGCCGATGGCCTTGGCCTGCGCCGCCGTATTGTCCACCTCGTAGGCGTCCGGTGGAGTCACCGGGCACCAGGGCGTGGCCGTGGGCGTTGCGGTCGCCGTAGCCGTGCGCGTCGGTGTGCGCGTCGGCGTCCGCGTGGCCGTTGCCGTCCGCGTCGGCGTGAACGTCGGTGTGGGCGCAGGATTGGTGCCGACGGGTTTGGTCGGTGTCGCCGTGGGCGAGTTCGTGGCCGTTGGCGTCGCCGTGGGCGTGTTGGTCGCCGTAGCCGTGGCCGTCGGGGTCGCCGTCGGCGTGTTGGTCGCCGTAGCCGTGGCCGTCGGGGTCGCCGTCCGGAAGCAAGGCCCATGGCTCAGGTTGAACTGCCCAGACCAACTCGCGTAGATGGTGGTCGTTGCCGACACCACTTGCGAGTTCAGGTGCAATGTCGTCGCATAGTGCGCGGTGCCGCCCGTGAACTTCCACAGGGGCACGATCTCAACCGAACCGTCCGCCCACCGCACCTCAATGGAAGCGGGGGCGCTTGCCTCATCCGCCACCTGCGTGATCACGAAGTGCCACTCGGTATCGTCGCATTCGTAACCGGTCAGAGCCTTCGCCGAGATCACCTTCGTGTCGGAAACACCGAAGGCGATCACGGAAGCCTCCGCGACCTGCGGAGCGTTCGCGATGCCCAACGGGAGCAGCAAAGCGAGGATCAGCAGTCCTATACCTACGATGTGAGTGTAACTTCTCTTTGCCATTTTGATACTCCCTCTGGTGATGCCAGTCAATTCTGAATCGCATCGTCTGATTCAGTCAACTATACGATAACCTATTTCATAATTTGTGGATATGATATGTTTCATATTGTCGCATACTCGTTTGCGGGGTAAGCCTGCGCAGCCGCGCGTTGGATGAGCAAGAATCTGCCGCAAAGAAAAACACGGGGCCCTTCGCAGAGCCCCGTGTGGGGGGAACCAGGTCCCTGAGCGGGCTAGTGCCCGATGGGAAGGTGCACGTGGTTCCTGTACAGCCGCCCGACGCCCATGCGGCTCCCGTCTTCTGACGGCGGGTTCCACATCGGGTAGGCGTCTATGCGCGGCTCATCGGTCAGCCGCACCAGCGCGCTCGTGTCCAGGATATCGGTCATGTACAGTTCCCAATTGCCGTCGCGATCCGTGTGGAACACGATGTGCTGGCTGTCGCAGGACCAGGTGGGCGCTTCGTCCGCCGCCGCGTTGTCCGTAACCCGCGTCTCCAGCATGGTGATCACGTTCGCCGCGTAGATTTCGCTCTGCCCGTCGCGGTCCGACTGGTACGCGAGCCACTGGCTGTCGGGCGACCAGACGGCGTTCAGGTTATTGCCCGCGCCGCTGACCTTGACAGCCTCGCCGCCTGCGGCCGGCATCACGTAGGTGTTCCACGTCCCCTCGCGGTTGGAGCGGAAGGCGATGTACTGCCCGTCCGGCGACCACACCGGATCCACATCATCCGCGGGATCATCGGTCAACTGGATCAGGTCCGTGCCGGTTACATCCACCACGTAGATGTCCCAGTTACCGTTGCGCCGCGACTGGAACGTGATGTACATGCCATCGGGCGACCAGAATGGATCCTCATCCGGCGCCGCATTGTTCGTCAGGCGCATCTGCCCGTTCCCATTGCCGTCCATGATGTAGATTTCCCAGTTGCCGTCGCGATCCGACTGGAAGGCGATGTACTCGCTCCCGCACGGCGTGGACCACATCGGATCCAGGTTGTTCCCCGCGTTGGCCGTGAGTTGCGTCAGGTTCTCCCCGAGCGCGTCCACCTTGTAGATGTCCCACAGGCCGTTGCGATTCGTCTGGAAGGCAATCCAGGCCGCATCCGACGAGCGGGTCGGCGCCATGTCTATGGCCGGATCATTCGTCAGCCGCGTCAGCGTGCCGCCGGGAACGTCCAGACGGTACAGTTCCCAGTTGCCGTCGCGGTCGCTGTGGAACACGACCCAGTCTGGGCACGGGCACTCCAACTGCCGCTTGAACTCCTCAACCTTGACCTTGTACTGGTTCTCGCACCCACACAGTTCCGGATACTTGGGCCGAATCTTCACGTAGTACGTGCCCGACGTCTCGGCGACCCAGGCAATCCGCGAGCCTTTGCCGCCGCCGAAGTCATCGTTCGTGGCCAGCAGCGTCATGTCAGGCCCGTACAACTCTATGATCGTGTCCACCAGCCGCGACAGGTCAAAGGTCGTGATCACGTACTCGTTGCCTGCCGTCGCCGTGAACTTGATCCAGTCCACGTCAGGCGCGTCGTGGAAACTGTGCAGTTGCGGCGTCCCGTCCACGGAGATGAACTTGGCCTGGCTATTGGTATTATCCACCTCGTAGGCATCGGGCGGCTCAGGCGGCCTCGTGGCGGTAACCGTGTCCTCCACGCCGATGTTCACCGGTCCGTTGCAGGACTCCGCCGTAACCCTAGCACGCAGGCGGGTAACCGTCCCGGCGGGCACCGTATCCCACAGCGAGTTGAAACTCACCGCCACCATCATGCTCCGCGATTCGCCAGCCGGCAAGTCGCCCACATTCCATACAAAGGGCAGGATGGATGCGATGTAGCCCGAGCCTTCAATTGCCTCAATGGTGATGACGATATCACGGAAACTGCCGCAGGTGCCGGTGTTCGTTACCGTCAGGTAGAAGGTCGCGTTCAGGTCGCAGACTTCCGCGTCCGCGTCAAAGGCCACCTTCAGTTGGCCGTTGCAACCGCGCAGTTCAAAGGACAGGACATCGGAGGCCGTGCAGCCGCTGCTGTCCGTAACCTTGACGCGCACGGTGTACGAACCGGCATCGGGGAACACCCGGCACGGGCTCTGGCCGGTGAAGTCATCGTACTGGCCGTCGTTGTCCAGATCCCACTCGTAGGTGTACGGAGCCGCGCCACCGCTGGCCGTCGCTGTGAAGCACGCCTCCCCGGTGCAGTCGGGCAGCGAGACGATCTCCGCCTCTACGGCCAGTTCCTCGTTGATGGCGTAGGTTGTGCTCGCCTGATCCATGCAGTTGTTGTTGTCAAAGACGCGCACCGCGACCACGCCGGACTTCCCGTACCCGCTGATGGTGATCACCATCTGCCGCGGGAACTCGTTGTACACGCCATCGCCGTCGGTGTCCCACGCGAAGTACAGCGGAGGTTCGCCGCCGGAGACCAGCGTTGCCGTGAAGGTGGCCATCCCCTCGCATTGATCCACGCTCTTGGTCAGCACAATCTGCGGCGGCGCCACGTACACCACCGGCACCGGCTGGGAGGCATCTTCGCACAGATTGTTGTCTGCCACGACCACATGATACGTAGCGGCAGCGGTCGCAAGGTACGTGTCCGTTGTCAGCGACGTCGGGCCGTGAGTCGCCACCAGCACGCCGTTCTTGTACCAGAAGTACGTGAAGTTGGCCTCACCGCCCGTTACAGACGCCGTCAGCAGCACCGACGAGACGTTGCAGTTCAACTCCCCGCTCGTCGGCGTTACGCTCACATCCGGGTTCGGCACCGAGGTTACAGTAACCTCGTTGGACGTGTCCTCGCACCCGTTGTTGTCCGTTACCACCACCTTGTACACGCCCGCGCTCG
>JARYMK010000014.1:0-22029 GCA_029907165.1 Anaerolineae bacterium | reverse complement strand
CCGAGGTTACAGTAACCTCGTTGGACGTGTCCTCGCACCCGTTGTTGTCCGTTACCACCACCTTGTACACGCCCGCGCTCGTCGCACTGTACGTGTTGCTCGTGGCACCGGCAATGGCCGTCCCGTTCTTGTACCACTGGTACCCAAACGGCGACTCACCACCGCTGACGCTCGCCGTCAGCAGCACCGACGCCACGTTGCAGTTCAACTCCCCGCTCGTCGGCGTTACGCTCACATCCGGGTTCGGCACATAGGTTACAGTAACCTCGTTGGACGTGTCCTCGCACCCGTTGTTGTCCGTTACCACCACCTTGTACACGCCCGCGCTCGTCGCACTGTACGTGTTGCTCGTGGCACCGGCAATGGCCGTCCCGTTCTTGTACCACTGGTACGTGAACGGAGATTTACCACCCGTTACCATCGCTGTCAGTAGCAACTGCCGTACCGTGCACGTAAGCGTCCCACCCGTCGGCGTTACGCTCACCTGCGGGTCGGGCACCGACACTACGGCGGCCGTATTGGAAGTCGCATCGCAGTTGCTCGCTGTGTAGCCGCTGTAGGTGTCTTTGACAACGACGTAGTAGGAGCCTGCAGATGTTGCCGTATAGGCACTCCCTGTCGCACCGCTGATCGCCACGCCGTCCTTGTACCACTGATACGTGAACGGTCCTACACCGCCGGTAACGTTCGCCGTCAGCAGCACCGACGCCCCATTGCAGTTCAGCTCCCCGCTCGTCGGCGTAACCGTCACCGAGTGGAAACAGCAAGGCCCGTGGCTGAGGTTGAAGGTGCCGCTCCAGCCGGAGTAGATCTCGGCCGTTGCGTTCACCACCGGCAGGTCAAAATGGCCATACCAGTAGTAGTGCGCTGTCCCGCCGGTTACTTTGCCAAGGGGAAGAGACTCGTGGACACCCCCGTACCACCACACCTCAATGAACGCAGGCGCGGCCGTGTCCGGGCTAATCTGTGTGATGACGAAGTGCCATTCATCGTCATCACAACTGTGGCTCGTGAGCGACCCCTGGTTGACCGTGATAGTCTGCAGAACAGTCTCCGGCCAGACCGCCACGGCACTGTCTGGGAGACCGGCGTCCTCACGGGGTTTCGCGTCCACGCCAGGCGAAGCCAGCGTCGCGATCGCGAACACTACAAGCACTGCGATGAAGGTCGCCAGGTACTGGGGAAAGTGTCGCCTCTTGCTCATCATGCCATCTCCTCTCATGCGTTGGACATGCGTTTGCGAAACGAAACCCTGGGAGAGGCCAGCTTGCGAGCATAACTCTAGGCAACGCAAACCGAACCACTCTGTTCCACTTGGGGGGGAATCCGTGGTCTCCGCACTCCTACCTTCGCTCCGATTGTATACGGAAAGAAGTGGGGTGTCTATAGGTTTGTGCCCGTCTGGACAAACTCTAACCATTTTCTAACTATTCTCCAACCGAAATCTACCCAAAAGAACAAGGACACCGGTTATTATGTGTGTGATAATTAATTGGAGCCCCCCAGTGTCTTTAGGCGATGTAAGGGTATGTATCTTGGCACCATCGGAAGACGCTGCCTCGCGGTTGGGTGAGGCGCTTGCTTTGCCGACCCCGCTGCGGTGGGTGCCCGCTGCCGACCGAATCACGCGAGAAGATGATCTCATTCTCGTAACTGATTGGCGGCAGGGCGACACCGCAGCGTGCGTCGCGGCGCGCCTGCGGACCGGTGCCCCAATCATCCTTCTGTCTCCCGATAACTCAAGCAGGGCCACTATTGAAGGTCTCCGGGCAGGCGCTGACCTTGTGCTTCCGCACTCCACCGACCCCAGCGAACTACAGGCCCGGATTCGTGCCCTCCTGCGACGTCAGCGCGCCGCCCGCGCCGTAGACCCCTTCCACGCCCTCCGGCTGTCCGATTCCGCTCTGTAGCGCCCCTGCCTCCCCAGACTTTGCCAGCCAACCCGATTGCCGTATAATGTTTGTTGAAAGACATCGGTCTCGGAGGTCTGTGTGGCCGGCGAAACGCTGTGGACGCAAGGGTTAGCCAAGACCCGACAGAGCATCTTCACCCGCGTCGGTGCGCTGCTGCGCGGGGGCGAAATCACCGCCGACTTGTGGGACGAACTGGAAGGCTTGCTGATTCAAGCCGACGTGGGCCTCCCCGCGACGTCGGAGTTGCTGGCGCGCGTGCAGTCGCAGGCCAAGGCGCAAGGCGCGCGGTCGCGCCAGGACGTCCTGCGTCTGCTCAAGGAGGAGATGGTGCGGTGCCTGATCGCCCCGGCGCCCCTGGACGACGGCGGCCGCCTGCTCACGGTGGTGCTCATCGTGGGCGTCAACGGGTCGGGCAAGACCACCAGCATTGCGAAACTCGCCCGGCATTACCAGCGGCAGGGGCGCAAGGTGGTCCTGGCGGCGGCGGACACATTCCGCGCCGCGGCCATTGACCAACTCAAGGTCTGGGGACAGCGCATCGGCGCGGAGGTCATCGCGCAGCAGCCCGGCAGCGACCCGGGCGCGGTGGTGTTTGACGCCATCCAAGCCTGCCGCTCCCGTGGGGCCGACATGCTCATCGTGGACACCGCCGGGCGACTCCACACCAAGCACAACCTGATGGACGAACTGCGCAAGATACGGAACGTGGCGGCCAAACAGGTGCATCAGGCCCCTCACGAGACGCTTCTGGTGCTGGACGCCACCACCGGCCAGAACGCCCTCGCCCAGGCCAAGCACTTCAAGGAAGCGGTGGACGTTACCGGCGTCATCGTGGCTAAACTGGACGGAACGGCCAAGGGTGGCGTCGTCCTCAGCATCGCCAAGGAACTGGGGCTGCCCGTGCGGTTCGTGGGCCTCGGCGAAAAGCCCGACGACTTCGCCGTCTTTGACCCGCGGCGTTTCGTAGACGGCCTGTTCGCCGAATAGCAGACTTGACGGCCGAGCGCATCGCCACTCGGCGCAAATGAGGAGTGAGTGAAACGATGGAAGACTTGAAATCCAAACTGAACGACATGTCCCAGCGCATCCATGAACTCATGGAGCGTCTTTGACATAGAAGCCAAGGAAAGGGAAATTACCCAACTGACCAAGGAATCCGAAGCGCCCGACTTCTGGGACGACCCCACGGTAGCCCGGAAGAAGATGCAGCGCCTGAACGACCTGCGCCAGGAAACCGCATGGTGGCGCTACGCTGAATCCCACGTTGCCGACCTGCTCGGCCTGTACGACCTGGCTGTGGAGGATGAGGACGGAACCACCGTGCAGCAGGTGGCCGAAGAAGCCGAACGCCTTGCCCAGAGCCTGGAGCGCAAGGAGTTCCTGCTGCTGTTCTCCGGCGAATACGACCGGTCGGATGCGCTCCTGTCGGTGCACGCGGGCGCGGGCGGGACGGACTCCCAGGACTGGGCGCAGATGCTGCTGCGCATGTACCTGCGCTGGGCCGAGCGGCAGGGGTTCAAGACCGAGGTCCTGGACATCATGCACGGCGAAGAGGCGGGCATCAAGAGCGCCACGGTGCTGGTGGCCGGCGACTACGCCTACGGCTACCTGAAGGCCGAGCGGGGCGTTCACCGACTGGTGCGCCTGTCGCCCTTTGACGCGGCCCACCGACGGCACACCTCGTTCGCCCTGGTGGAGGTCATGCCAGACCTGGAAGAAGACGTGGAGGTGGAAATCAACCCGGACGACCTGCGCATTGACGTGTTCCGGTCGTCGGGGGCCGGCGGGCAAAACGTGCAGAAGAACTCCACCGCCGTGCGCATCACCCACATCCCGACCGGCATTGTGGTGTCCTGCCAGAACGAGCGCTCGCAGGTGCAGAACAAAGAGGTCGCCATGCGCATCCTTCGCGCGCGCCTGTGGGACTTGGAGATGCAGAAGCGCGAGGAAGAACAGGCGCGCCTCAAAGGCAAGCACGTGGAGGCCGGCTGGGGCAATCAAATCCGTTCCTACGTGCTCCATCCCTACCACATGGTCAAGGACCACCGCACCGAAGTTGAGGTCGGCAATGTGGACAGTGTGCTGGACGGCGACATCACCGACCTGATGATTGCCTACCTGAAGCAGAGCATCCAGGAACCCGCCTAAACAGTTTAGACAGAAAGGATGACAGAAATGCCCGTTGAGAAGGATTCGCAAGGCGGTGCGAAGAGCAGCGCCGGCCTGTCGGCATCGGCCTCTGCCGGAACCAACGAGGCCGAGGTCCGCAAGGCGCTCGTCAGGAAGCAGGCGGGGCTGGAGCGCGACCTCGCCAGCCTCCACGACGACGCCCGCATAGCCAGCATCCGCACGGAGGTGGAGAAGGTCTCCGCGCAACTCGCGGCCCTGCCCGACAGGCTGCGGCGCATTCGGGCGCGGGGATTCCGATACCATGCCACGCTAGAGCAGGAACTGGAACGGCTGGCCGGCGACTGGGCGGCCTTCAAGCCCCAGATTGCGGCGGCCATTGAGCGCGAGTACCAGCGCCTCGCGGTGTCCATGATCAGGGTGCAAGAGGAAATCGCCGCGGCCCGCTCCGTCATGAGTTTCCCCGTCGCACAGGTCTCCGAGCGAGTGGAACGCTCGGCGGCGCAACTGGAGAACTTCCGAAGCGAAATCCGTGCCGCCGAGACCACCCTGCGGGGAATGCTATCGTCGGCGTCCGACGGAATCCGCAAGACCGACAAGATCATCGCCGACGCCGAGACCATGCTGGACGAACTGGACGCCGCCTCATTCCGCCTGCTTCCGGGAGAAGCGCCAGTTGCCATGACCCAGGCCGAGTGGCTCCGTGGCAAGGACGACGAAATCAAGGGCCTGCTGTTCATCACCGACCACCGCTTCCTGTTTGAGCGCAAGGAAGAAATCGTAACCAAGCGCAAACTCCTCGTCTTCACCGAAAAGAAACTCGTGCGGAAACTGCTGTTTGAGGCCCCCATCGGCTCGGTGGAGAAGGTCGCGGTGGAGCGCGTCGGTGGCCT
Organism: Anaerolineae bacterium; assembly: GCA_029907165.1. Taxonomy (GTDB): domain Bacteria; phylum Chloroflexota; class Anaerolineae; order DTLA01; family DTLA01; genus DTLA01. The sequence continues at coordinate 17,096 of JARYMK010000014.1, read as the reverse complement.
GTTCAAGAAGCAGGTTGCCAAGGTTACCTTCACATCGCCGCCTGCGCCCTACGCTCAGGCCATGCTCAGCCTTCGCGGCGACGCGGAGGAGTGGCAGGGCATCATCACCCGCATCATCACCGGCGACGCCGACAAAGACCGCGTCCCTGGCACGGCGGAGGAGCAACCCGCCGAATCCGCCGAACCTGCCGAGCCGCGGGTCATGAAGTGCAGCGGCTGCGGAGCCACCCTGACCGTTCCCATCGTCAAGGGCATGAAGAGCGTGCAGTGTGAGTACTGCGGGACCGTGATGCGCCTGTAGCCGCGCAGGCGCGTGTCGCAGGCGCACCGCCGGCCCCGTCAGCACGCCGAGGAGGACCATCCCATGGAGATCGGCACCGTCCGCCAGGTGGATATTGAACACGAGATGCAGCAGGCGTATCTGGACTACGCCATGAGCGTCATCGTGTCCAGGGCCTTGCCCGACGTCCGCGACGGCCTGAAGCCCGTTCAGCGTCGCATCCTGTATGCCATGCACGACATGGGCCTCAAGCCCGACAAGCCCTACAAGAAGAGCGCCCGCATCGTCGGCGAGGTCCTGGGCAAGTATCACCCCCACGGCGACGCCGCCGTGTACGACGCCATGGTGCGCATGGCGCAGGACTTCTCCATGCGGGCCGTGCTCGTGGACGGCCAGGGCAACTTCGGCTCCATTGACGGCGATGGCGCTGCGGCCATGCGCTACACCGAGGCCCGCCTTGCCGTCATCGCCCAGGAACTCCTCGCCGACATTGAGAAGGACACTGTAGATTTCGTCCCTAACTTTGACGGCACCCTCACCGAGCCTGCCGTGCTCCCCTCGGCCCTGCCGAACCTGCTGGTCAACGGCGCATCGGGCATCGCCGTGGGCATGGCCACCAACATCCCGCCCCACAACCTGGGCGAGGTCTGTGATGCCCTCACGTACATGATTGACCACTGGAAGGACATAGAGGACATCTCCACCGCCGACCTCCTGCAGTTCATCCAGGGCCCCGACTTCCCCACCGGCGGCGTCGTGTACCGTTACGCCGAGGACCGAGCCACCGGTGAGCGCGTTGACGCGCTGGAAAGCGCCTACGCCGTCGGCAAGGGCCGCTTCACCGTCCAGGCCAAGGCCCACGTGGAGGAGATGACGCGGGGCCGCAGCCGCATCGTCGTAACCGAACTCCCCTACCAGGTGAACAAGGCGCACCTGGTGGAGCGCATCGCCGAACTGGTGCGCGACGGGCGTATTGAAGGCATCTCCGACCTGCGCGACGAGTCGGACCGCCAGGGCCTGCGCGTGGTCATAGAACTCACCCGCACCGCAGACCCGCGCGAGGTGCTCTCGGCCCTGTTCAAACTGACGCCCATGCAGGCCACCTTCGGCGTCAGCATGTTGGCCCTAGTTGACGGCGAGCCTCGCATGTTGTCGCTGAAGAAGGCGCTGCACCTGTTCCTGGAGCACCGTCGGGAAATCGTAACCCGCCGCAGCCGCCACGACCTGGAGAAGGCCAAACTCCGCGCCCACATCCTGGAAGGCATCCTCATCGCCCTTGCCAACCTGGACGAGGTCATTGCCATCATCCGCAGGAGCCAGACGGCCGAGACCGCCATGGCCAACCTCCGCAAGCGGTTCAAACTCACCGAAATCCAGGCTCAGGCGATTCTGGACACCCAATTGCGACGGCTGGCCGCCCTGGAACGCAAGAAGATTGAGGAAGAGTACGCGGAGAAGAAGAAACTCATCGCCTACCTGGAAGACCTCCTCGCGCATCCCAAGAAAATCCTGGGCGTGATTCGGACCGAACTCGCGGCGCTGAAGGCGAAATACGCCGACCCGCGCCGCACCCAGATCATCCAGCAGGAGCGGCGCGAACTCACCACCCGCGACCTCGTGGCCGAGCAGGACGTCCTCATCGTCGCGTCGGCTGCGGGGCGGCTGCGCGCGTTTCCCGCCGAACCCCCTGCCGACCTCGCCCGCCAACTGGGCGACGAGGTGCCGGTGGCCGTCGCCAAAGGCAACACCCGCGACGACCTGCTGGTGTGCACAGTGGACGGCCAGGGCTACGTGCTGCCCGTGCACCTGCTGCCCGTCGGCGAGCGCTCCGCGTGGGTCTCGCTGGCCGACCTGTGCAGCCTGTCCAAGACCGAACCCGTCGTCGCGCTCACGTGCCCCAAGGCCGACGAGGAAGGGAACTGGACTGGCTTCCTGACCCTGGTTACCCGCCGAGGCAAGATCAAACGCATCGCCGCCGAGGAAATCAAGAGCATCCGCGGCAGCGGCATCCTCATCGGCCTGGACGAGGGCGACCAGGTGGTGAGCGCATTCTCCACGGACGGCACCCAGGAAGTTGTTGTCTGCGCGGCCAACGGCCAGGGCATCCGCTTTAGCGAGGATGAGGTCCGGCCCATGGGGCTGCCTGCGGGCGGCGTCCTCGCCATGAAACTGGCCGACGACGACACGGTCATCGCCGCCATGCCGGTCGCTGCGCCCGATGGCCAGGTGGCCATCCTCACGCGCCTGGGCTACGGCAAGCGCATCGCCCTGAAGGACTTCCCCGCCCAGAAGCGGTACGGCGCAGGCGTCGTCGTCGCCAAGGTAACGGGCAGGACCGGGCCGCTGGCCTGTGCGCTCCCCGTGAGCGGTGGCGAGTTGCTGTTTGTGCGCACGTCGGCGGGCAAAGGCCAGACGCTGGCTGCGGCCGACTTGCCTCTCATGGCGCGGGCCACCCAGGGCAAGGCCGCCCTGACCCTGCGCAAAGCGGAACAGGTGGAGGGCGTCGTCGCGCTGGCCGAAGCCCCTGTCGCCGCCCCGGCCGAACGCAAGCGCAGAGCCAAGCCCACCGCCGCCGAACCGCGCTCGCCGGCCGAGAAAGCGCCCGCCAAGAAGCGCGCGGCGCAGACCGCCGAGGCTCCCGCCGCCAAGCCCGCCGAAAAGCGGGCCAAGAAACAGGCAGCATCCAAGGCCGCAGGGCGCGCCGCAGCGAAGCAGGCCCCCGAGGAGAAGCCCGCCAAACGCCAGGCCACCGCCAAGGCCGAGACCGCAAAGCCCGCGCCCAAACGGGGTGCGTCCGCCGACAAGAAGAAAACCGCAGCGGGCGAGGCCGCTGCCAAGCCCACCGCGCCCCCGAAGGCCAAAGAGACGGAAGCCAAGCCAGCCGCACCGAAGCGCAAGCCTTCCGCCGTCAAGGAGACAACCACGGCAGTCCAGCCCAAGCCGGCTGCCCAGCCTCCGAAGAAAACGCCCAAGGCCCCCGGCGCAGCGCCCACAGCGAAGAAGAAACCCGTGCGGAGCGTGAAGCAGCCGGACGAGAAGCCCGGCAAGTAACGCGGCGCCCGCGTGGGTGCAGGGGCAACGGTTAGCGCGAGCCGCGTTGCGCTGCCCGCATCTCGTACACCGCCGTCAGCGCGCGGTCGTACTCCGGGGCCATCCGCGCCCAGTCGTAGCGATCCATGGCCTCGCGCAGCGCAGGCGCAGGGGGCTTCGGGTTCAGCAGAATCTCCCGCAGTTGCCGCACCAGGTCGTCAAAATCCGCGTACAGATGCACCTCGTGCAGCGGCGGGGGAATCAACTCCGGATACACGAGTCGCCTGGGAAGGAGCGGCCACGCCCCGCAGTAGATGCTCTCCACGATGGCGATGCCGAAGAACTCGTGGATGGCCGTGCTGACCACCACGTCGGCCTGCCACAGCAGGCGCGCGTACTCGTCCGCGTCCGCATGGCCGTAGTGCACAAGCCGGTCCGCGAACACCTCCTTCGCCCGCAGGAACTCCTCCGGCTTCTGGCGGAAATTCTCGCCCGCAAGCGACAGGCGGAAGGGGACCCCTTCTTCGGCGAGGATGGACAGTGCCTTGAAAAAGACCTCAGGCTGCTTGTCGTACTCCCAGCGCTGATTCCACAGCACCAGCGGCGGATGCGTCCGAGGCGGAGCGGTCTCGCGTACAGCATCCAGCCGCCGCAAATGGCACCCGACGGGCAGCACGCTGGACTTCGCCCGCAGGAGCGGAACCGTCTCCAGGTGGTTGTAGTCTGGGAAGTGCTTCAGCAAGCGCGGCAGTTCCTCAAAGAACTGCTCACGGTGGAACGCGGAGTTGAAGAACACCCAGTCGGCGCACAGGCCCGTCATGAAGTTCATGAACCCGTAGGTCAAATCATGGCTGGCCCCCGGCGCGAGGGGATACGCCAACTGGGTCTCGTGGAAATAGGCGGCAACGGCCGTGTCGCCGAAGCGTGGCCGGGTCAGGCCGAGGAAATACGGGAGGTTCACCATATCGGTAACGAGGAGCAAGTCCGGGTCCTGCTCCATGCCACAGCAGCGGTCAGCGAGTTCCAGGGCCGCTCCGTGCATCCGCCACTTCCAGAAGCGGCCCTCCATCGCCCAGATCTCAACGGAGTGCTGCTGGCTGGCGGCCTGGTAGCCCTCGGCCCAGGCGCGGTGCGAGCCTGTGAAATACGGCTCCAGCAAGGCGATTCGCATGCTACCCCGCGCGGGCGGTGCGCCTAGACCGCCCCAATCTCTGCCAACTCATCGGGGTTCAGGAGCCTGTGCCGCGCCGCCAAGTACGTCTCGCATTCGTAGCACTTCCCCGCCTTCGCGCACGTGCTGCTGGCAATCTCCCAGCAGGGGGTTGCGCGATCCTCGTAGGCCGTGCACGCGGCCCTTTCTTCCTCGGGGCATCCCCTCAACTCCCAGCAGGGGATCAACCCCAACAGCCGGCGCAGCCCCTCCTGGTTGAGGCCCTTCTTGTGGATCAGATAGCGGATGCATTGGACCCACTTCAGGTCGTTCTCCGAGTAGAAGCGCCGGTTGTTCTTGCGGGCGGGACGGATGAGACCGAACTGTTCGTACAGGCGCAGGGTGCGCGGATGAACCTGCAGAAGTTCGGCAGCCGTGCCAATGGTGTACAGAGGGGTGGACTCGCTGCGCATTCTTCTCACCTCGCCGAGCGGAGATCTTTGCACCGCATTGCACAATCATTATAGCCTACCAAGTGAACTTGTCAACTTTTCTGTCAGCGAGCATAACGCAACGGCATGACAACGACCAACGAAAAAGCCCGCACAAAGGCGGGCTTTCGTTCGACCGGGAAGCCGGGCGCAGCCGGTTCGCCCTACTCGTCGTCCGGATGGCAATCGTCCTCGCGCGCCGACGGCGCACTGGGGTTCCTGACCGCTCAGCCGCCCACGCCGACCTTCGGGCCGACGACGATCCACAGCACCGCGAACAGGGCAAACAGCCCCAACAACAGCAAGTCGCCGAGGTTCATGATTCCTCCTCCGAGATGCCGAGCGCCTCCTGCACAACCCGCAGGATGGCGTAGTAACTCACGCCGCCCGCGAAGCGGAAGACGCCGTTGATCGCCGTCAGCGGATAGGCCAGGCCATGCTCTTCCACGGCCTTCACCACATCCGCGAACTTCGCCCGCACCTCCGGGTCCGACAGTTCGTAGTATTCCACCTTCACCCGGTCGCCGAAGTCCTCCCGCAGGTACTCGGCGACAATCCTTGTGGTCTCCTCCGAAGACCAGTGCGGTCCTCAGCCCCCGCTGAAGCAACTCTCCATCAGGTCGTTCCCGAAGACCGACACCACCACTTGTTCTGCTTCGTTCGTGTCCATCCGATTATCCTTTCGCAAAATGTGCGCTGCAAAGGCAGGCCCACGGCCCGCCCGCTAGATGCCTCAGGTGCTCCCACCTGTCCCGCACGAGGAGCCCTGGGGGACCGACAGGCCGCCCAGGCCGATGCCCCCCATCCCAAAGAGCGACATCTTCTTCTCCACGCCCTTCTTCCCGCAGTGGGGGCACTCCACCTCTCGCGGGTCCGTGTGCATCGGCACCAGTTTCTCAAACTCCTTGCCGCAGTGCGGACAACGGTACTCGTAAATCGGCATACCTAACGTCCCTCCGTTCCTTCACTCAACAGACTTGCCAGGCGTCCGGCGGTCGCGATTCCCACATGTTTCGCCGCGAGTTCGCCGTCGGGGGAAAACAGCAGAAACGTGGGCACCGCGCGCACCTGGAACTGGTACGCCAGCGCGTTCCCCAACGCCGACCGCACATCCAACCGAACCACCGACACGCGCCCCGCGTTCGCACGCTCAAACCCGTCAACGGCGGGCTTGGACATCAAGCAGGCGCTTCAGGTATTGGAGTACAACTCCACAAGCACGGGCTTCCCCGCCGAGAAGACCGCCGCCAGTTCGGCTTCCGTTGCCAGCGTATCTCCGGGCGTGCGCAGGTAGAGGTACATGGCGCCCACGATGGCCGCCAGAATCAGCAAACCTGCGTTCTCTTTCACGACCTTCCGAATCTTCGCCATAGACAGATACCCCATTAGGGTATCCTATTATACGCCGTGCAGCGCCTCGGTGTCAAATCTCATCATCGCGAGTAGCAATGAAACAAACCCTGGAGCCGGAGATTGCTTCGCCGCCTTCAGCGGCTCGCAATGAGATTCAGCCGTCATTGCGAGGAGCGCACGCGGCGACCAGGGCGGTACACCGTCGCGCCGGGGAGCGGGGGCGCGGGCGGCCGAACCGCTGCCAGATACTCCGACAGCGCCACCGTCAGCGGTTGCGGGTTCGCCAGGTACTCCTCGGTGATCGTCTTGCCCGCCCGAATCATCGCCTCGGCCTGGCCGAAATCCCACATGGAAATGCCGTGAAACGCGGGGATACGGATGTGGTGCAGAGTGATGGCGGGGTCTTGCGCGGCCTCTTCCAGGTCGTCCAGCAACTGCTGGTAGATGAGCGTCGTGAGCATGCGCTGGGCGATGGCGATGACCCCGTGCGCGTCAGGCGCCGGCTCGCCGGAATAGCCTAGGTCTATGGCGTAGATTTCCGTCGCCCCCTTGACCATGGCGATCTCTATCGGAACGTTCGCCACGATGCCGCCATCCACCAACTGCGCCCCGTGGTACACATAGGGCGGGAACGTGATAGGCAGCGCCGCGCTCGCCATCACCGCGTCCACGATGAGCGTAGACGGATCATCGCCGAAGAGGTACAGCGTAGCCGTGTTCAGGTCGGCAGCCGTCGTGTACAGATGCACGCGCAGGTCGCCGAACCGCGTAACCCCGGGCGGCAGGTTGCGGAGCACCAGATCGCGCAGACGGTCGCTGGACACCAGGCCGTCCTGGCCGGTGAGCACGCGCCACGCCATCGTCAGGGCATTGCCGGGGAACACATCGCGGCGGCGCAGCGACTTCCACAGCCCGCCCAGCGTCAGCGCCCCGACCAGGCTGGGATCCGCGGCGATGAACGCCGCATTCATGGCCCCCGCCGACGTGCCCACCAGCAAATCCGGCTGGATGCCGTGGCCAAACAGGGCTTGCAGCGCCCCGACTTCCAGCGCCCCGCGATTCCCTCCGCCGCTGAGGACAAACGCAATCATCCTGCACCTCCCCTGCATCTGCTGCCGCATTATGCGGAACGCCCACCAGCCTGTCAAATGGTTTTCGCCGTTTACGCCCTCGTGTGCTATAATGGGGCCCGACGGACCGCCCCGGTGCGCTAACGGGCGACCACGTGCCCTTGGACTCTAGCCAATCTATTTCAAGGAGGAAACACGATGGCCGAGTACCTCAGCAGGTTCCACAAATCGCTTGCCCGCAAGGATGTCTTCAGCATTACCTGGGAACTCGTCCCCGGCCGAGGTGCTTTTGAGAAGGATCAGGAAGAGGTCCTGCGAGGGGCCGAGAAAGCCGCGAAAGGGGGCAAGATCCACGCGCTTACCCTCACGGACAATCCGGGCGGCAACCCCGCCATCTCGGCGGAGTTCCTCGGAGCCGAAGTCAACCGCCTGGGCATAGAGCCTCTGGTACACTTCACTTGCAAGGACAAAAACCGCAACGAACTGGAGGCCTTGCTTCACGGGCTGGAGCGGGCCGGGGTTCGGAATCTTTTGGTCATGAGCGGGGACTATACGTATTCGGGCTACCGCGGGCGGGCCAAGCCGGTCTTTGACCTGGATCCGGTCCAACTCCTGAGCCTCATCGGCGAAATGAACAACGGGCTTGAAGTGCCGACCCCGCGCGGCGTGGCGGCCCTCAAGCCATCGCATTTCTTCGCCGGCGCGGTCGTGAGCCCGTTCAAGGCGCTGGAAAGCGAGCAGATGGGACAGTACTACAAACTCAAGAAGAAACTCCAGGCCGGCGCCCAGTTCATCGTAACGCAACTCGGCTACGATGCGCGGAAGTTCCACGAGGCGTTGCTCATGGTCAAGCACCTGGGATTTGAGCACATCCCGGTCATTGGCAATGTTTACGTGCTGCCCAGACCCGCGGCTCGCCTCATGAACCAGAACGGCGTCCCGGGCTGCGTCGTTACCGATAAGCTGCTCGCCATCCTGGACGAAGAAGCGGCCGACAAGGCCAAGGCGAAGGAGAAGCGGCTGGAGCGCGCCGCCAAGATGTACGCGTTTATGAAGGGCATGGGCTTCGCCGGCGTGCACATCGGCGGGCACGGCCTCACCTATGAGGACGTGGAATTCATCATTGAGAAGGGCGAAGAACTGGCCCCGAACTGGTTGGACTACATTCGTGAGTTTGACTTCCCGCAGCCCAACGGCTGGTACTACTTTGAGAAGGACGAGAAGACCGGTCTGAACACGGAAATCCCTGTGGATCGGTCCAAGAATCGGCCGGGCACCCCGCTGTCGTACAGGGGGTTCCGGCTCTTGCACAAGACGATGTTTGAGCCGCATGGCATCCTGTTCAAGCCCATGCAGGGATTGGCCAAGGCCCTGGATGGCTCTCGGCTGGAGGCCGCTTTCACCGGCCTTGAGCATTTCGCCAAGTCCATCACCAACGACTGCCTGCACTGCGGCGATTGTGGCCTGCCCGACGTCGCCTACCTGTGCCCCACCAGCCAGTGCCCGAAGGGACAACGGAACGGCCCCTGCGGCGGCAGTTTTGAGGGCTGGTGCGAGGTCTACCCCGGCAAGAAACAGTGCATCTACATCCGGGCTTATGGCAGGCTCAAACACTACGGCGAGGAAGACAAACTCGGCGCCTACCACGTTCCACCCGTCAACTACGACCTGTTGTGGACGGCGTCCTGGCTCAATTTCTACATGGGCCGCGACCACACGGCCAAGCGCCTGGGCATCGCGCCCCCCGAGAAGAAGGAGCAGAAGTAGATCGGCAGCCGTGTCATCAGCCAGTACCCACCATCTACCTGGCGGCTAATTGTACACGACGCCCGCGACGGCGCGTGGAACATGGCGGCGGACGAGGCTATCCTCACGGCGGTGGCCCGCGGGGATAGCCCGCCCACGTTGCGCTTCTACGGGTGGGAACCGCCCTGCCTTTCGCTGGGCCGTGGCCAGCCAGCGGAGGATGCAGACTCGGCGGCCTGCGACGCAGCGGGCATCACCTGCGTCCGCCGCCCCACAGGCGGCCGGGCCATCCTGCACCGCGACGAACTGACGTACAGCATCGCCCTCCCGCTGGACGACCCGCGCGCCGCAGGCTACATCCTGGAATCCTACAGGCGGATTAGCGAGGGGCTGGCCGAAGGGCTGCGGGCGCTTGGCGTACCCGTAGAGCGCGCCGCGCCCGGCAAGGCCCCCGCCGACGCCACGCCCGCCTGCTTTGAGACGCTGGCCGGATACGAGATCACCGTCGGCGGGCGCAAACTGATGGGCAGCGCCCAGTTCCGAACGAGCAAGGCTTTGCTCCAGCACGGTTCGCTGCCCCTGTACGGCGACCTTGCGGGCATCGTGGATTTCCTGGCCCTTCCCGAGGCCGAACGAGAGGCCCTGCGCCAGCGCCTGCGCACCACCGCCATCACCCTGGAGCAGGCGATTGCGCGGCCTGTGTCGTTTGCCGAAGCCGCCGAGGCCCTGGCGCAAGGTCTAGCGCGTGCGCTCAACGTGCGTCTTGTAGAGGCCGACCTGTCGCCCCAAGAAGTGAAGTTGGCACACCACCTGCGGAACGAGAAGTACGGCGACATCCGGTGGCACGCCGCGCGCCGGGCCGGGGCGGATCGCCACCCGGTAGGAGCGGTGCCGTGATCGTCGGGACGTGCCGCCTGCAATTGAGATTGCCGGCCAACGGCTCGCTGAAGGGCAAGCGGCAGACCGTCCAGTCCATCGTCGCCCACATCCGCAAGGACTTCAACGTGGCCGTGGCGGAGGTGGACACGCAGGACTCGTGGCAACTGGCCACCCTGGGCATCGTAACCGTCAGCACCGCCGCCGACCACGTCCACGGGCTGCTGACCGCCGTCGTTCACATGGTGGAGCACGGCCACTGGGACGTGGAACTCCTGGACTACGAGATTGAGATTCTGTAGCGCCGCTGGGGCCAGGAGAGCAACAAGGAGGGCAAGATGAACCTGGGATTCTGGAGGGACATCGCTTTGGTGCTGTTGGCGCTGGAGGCGTTCCTCGGCGTCCTCGTTGCCGGCGCGGCGTGCTACTTCGCCATCCGCGGCGTGCGCTGGCTCAAGGCCAACATCCCGCGCGTAACCCGCCCGGCCCGGTACTACCTGATGCAGACGGAGCAGGTTGTACGACGCGCGGGCACTTCGGCCGTTCGGCCTTTCATCTGGAGCGGGGCGACCGCCGCGCGCGTCCGTGCGGCCTGGCGTGGGCTGAAACGCCCCGAAAGGAGGAACTCGCATGTCTAAGCGGGAGCGCGTCATTTTCCTTGGCACGCTCGTCGGGGGAGTCTTGGGTGCGACGGTAGCCTACCTGCTCGCGCCGCCCAAGGAGCCCGGCGAGGAAGAAAGCCCATCGCTGTTGGCGGGCATCGGGCTGGTGGAAGGCCTGGCCATCGCCCGCGCTGCGTTCTCATTCATCCGCCAGATACGGTCGGTCAGGCAGAAAGGTGTCACCAAGAGGCACGGGGCCGCCCGCTAGGCATCTACTACGCGGACAGCGATTGCCGCCCACGCCTCTTTTTGACAATCCACATATTCCGCGCTAGCATAAGCAAGCCGATACGCTTGGCATTTGTCCAACTGATATCCCAGTTGCCCTGGGGCCAGGTGTTTCGGCTTTTCTTTTCGCCGAAGGGAGGAAAGGAGGTGAGCCAATGGAAGAGACCCGCGTAGATGCCGCGCTCCGCGCCGTCCGCGCGCTCCTGGAAGCCAACGACATCCAGGCTGCCATTCGCGTGCTGGAATCCCTCAACGCCCCGGACCAGGCCGACGTGTTTGAGGAACTCTCGCCGGAATACCAGGAAACCCTGCTCCCGCGGATGGACACGGAGGATTCCGCTGACATCCTGGAGGAACTGGACGACGAAGACGCGGCCGAGTTGGCGCAGAAGTTGCCCGTAGATGCCCTGGCCGACATCGTGGACGAAATGGAGCCAGACGAGGCGGCCGACCTCCTGGGCGACCTCCCCGATGCGACGACCGCCGCCGTCCTGCAAGAGATGGAGGACGCGCAAGAAGTCCTTCCACTGCTCGCCCACGAGGATGACACCGCAGGCGGCCTCATGGCCCCGCCCGAGGTCGTCTTGCACGAGCGCATGACGGCGGAAGAGGCCATCTGCCACGTGCGCAAGATCGCCCCCGATTCCGAAACGGTGTACTACCTCTTCGTCGTGGACGACGAGAACCACCTGGTGGGCGTCGTGAGCCTGCGCGAACTCATCGTGGCCGATCCGCAGGCGCGCATCTGCGACATCATGAACCGCGACGTCATCTCCGTTCGCGTGGACGCAGACCAGGAAGAAGCCGCGCGGCTCATGACCCGCTACGACCTTCTGGGCCTGCCCGTCGTGGACCACGAGAACCACCTGCTCGGCATCATCGCCTACGACGAGGTCGCCGACATCCTGGAAGAAGAGGCCACCGAAGACATCCAGCGGTTCGGTGGTGCCGAGCCATTGGACAAACCCTACCTGTCCACCGCGGTAAGTTGGGTCGCCCGCAAGCGGCTCGGCTGGCTTCTGCTTCTGTTCATCACCGAGACCTTCACCGGCTCCGTGCTCCGGCATTTTGAGTCCACGCTGAGCCAGGTCGTGTCCCTGGCCTTCTTCGTCCCCCTGCTCATCGGCACGGGCGGCAACTCTGGCTCGCAGACCACCAGCACCATCATCCGCGCGCTGGCCATCGGCGACGTGGACACCAAGGACATCTTCCGGGTGTACTGGCACGAATCCAGGGTGGGGCTTATTCTCGGGGCGATGATGGCAGCCGTCGCGTTCCTCCGTGCGCTCACATGGGGCACCACGGTCTGGGTGGCCGTCGCCGTCGCCATCAGCATCTGGACCATCGTCCTGTGGGCCAACAGCCTGGGCGCGCTTCTGCCCATCATCGCCCACAAACTGCGCATAGACCCAACGGTGGTGTCCGGCCCGGTCATGAGCACCCTGGTGGACGCCACGGGCCTGTTCATCTACTTCACCATCGCGCGGATGATTCTGCGGCTGTAGGCGCAGACGAGCGCGGACGCATCAGGGGGCCGACAGGGCCGCCCGCACGACGTCCTCCAGCGGGATGCCGTGCTCACGGGCGATGCGCGCACAGTCCTCGTACTCGGGCCGCCGCTGGACAACCTCGCCGTCCAGCACCTTGACCTTCACGCGGACCTCGCCCCACGGTGTCCGCACCGTCTCCGTGCGTCGCTCGGCGGTGCGACGCTCTACGTCCATCCATCGCAGGCCGAGTGTCGGCGTCTCGCGCAGCACGACTTCGGCCAGCCTGTCGGCTTCGGCGGGGGCCGCGATGACGGAGAGCACCACCGCGGGGCGGTTCTTCTTCATCTGAATCGGCGTGAACCACACGTCCAGCGCGCCCGCGGCAAAGAGCCGCTCCATGGCATAGCCCAGCGCCTCGCCCGTAACGTTGTCCAGGTTGCACTCCAAGAGCACCACCCGCTCATGATTGCCGACCCGCGTCTCGCCCAGGCATGCGCGCACCGCGTTGGGCCACGGGAAGCCCTCGTGCTTCCCGAATCCATAGCCCACGCGGATCAGGCGCAGGTCGGGCCGCTTGAAACGCGCCACTTCGCTCAGGATGGCCGCGCCCGTGGGGGTAACCGTTTCGCCCTCCACGTCCACAGCGACCGTCGGAGCGCCAGACTCGGCCAGAATCTCCAGAGTCGCCGGCGCGGGCAACGGCAGCACCCCATGCGCCGCCCGCACGAAGCCCCGCCCCAGAGGCAACGGCGAAGCGTACACCTCCTCCACGCCGGCCAATTCCAGAGCCACCGCGAACCCGACGATGTCCACGATGCTATCCACCGCGCCCACCTCGTGGAAGTGCACCTCGTCGGGCGTTGTGCCGTGAACCTTCGCCTCGGCGCGGGCCAGCCTGCGGAAGACCGCCAGCGCCCGCTCCCGCGCCCGCACGGGGAGCGCGTCGCCCGCACCTTGAATCAGCGCCTCAATATCCGCCAGGTGGCGGTGGGGCTGGCGCTCGGCGTCCACGCGAACCTCAAACCGAAGCCCCGCGATGCCCTGGCGCACGACCTCCGTCGTCTCAATCGCATAGCCGTCCAGCGGCAGTGCCTGCAACACCGCGCGCAGGCCATCCAGCGGCACGCCTGCATGGAGCAGCGAGGCCAGCAACATGTCGCCGCTTGCCCCCGCGAAGCAGTCAAGGTACACGACGCGGCTCATCTTCCACTCCCTTGCCTGCGGGCGGCGGCAACGCGATTGGCGATGAGGCCGGCCATCACTCCCGCGCCCACCCCGTTGTCTATGTTCACCACGGCCAGGCCGGGCGCGCACGTCTGCAACATGGACGTCAGCGCGCCAATGCCGCCCCCGCCGAACCCGTACCCGACCGACGTGGGCAACCCGATGACCGGCACATCCACCAGCCCAGCCACCACCGACGGCAGCGCGCCGTCCATCCCCGCCGCCACGATGATGACATCCACCTGCGCCTCCCGAAGCAGGACGCGGAGCGGCTCAAACAGCCGGTGCAGCCCCGCGACCCCCACATCGTGCGCCCTGAACACGTCGCACCCCATCTCGCGGCACACCAGCGCCGCCTCCGCTGCCACCGGAACGTCCGACGTGCCCGCCGTGATGATGCCCACGCGCCCGCCAGTGGGCTTCACCTCCCCGCCTGCGCGGCGCAGCACGGCGGCCCGCGCCTCGCCATCCCATTCCAGTCACGCCTGCTGCGGGTCATCCGGATGCGGCTCCGTCGGGAACTCCTCCCGCAGGCGGGCCTCCAATTCCGGCGGGACGCGGCTCAGGATAGCCCGCCCCCGCATTTGCAAGAACCGCTGGGCGATGGCAAGGCACTGTTCCACCGTCTTCGTTGCCGCAAGGATGATCTCGGGCGCGCCTTTGCGGTCATCCCGGAAGATGTCCGGGTTCGCGAACTCAAGCCCGTCCATGGGATTCGCCTCCCTGCGCTCGCAACGCCTCATTCATGCTTCCACTCCGATACCCCGCCAAATCCAGGGCCACATAGACGTACCCCATGCCCCGAAACGCAGTCAGGATTCGCTCCCTGGCCGGTTCGGCCAGCAGAATCTCCCAGTCGTCGGGGTCGCATTCCACCTTGGCCAACGCCCCCCAATGGCGCACCCGCACCTGCCGAAGGCCGAACTCCGAGCGCAGGAACTCCTCGGCCTGCTCCACGCGCGCCACGTCTTCCGGGCGAATGCGCGTGCCGTAGGGGATTCGCGTCGCCAGGCACGCCTGCGGCGGCTTGTCCCACGTCGGCAGGCCCAACGCGCGCGACAGCGCCCGTATCTCGGCCTTCGTGAGGCCCGCTTCTGCCAGCGGCGCGCGAACGCCCAACTCGTCCGCTGCCCTCTGGCCGGGGCGGTAGTCCGCCGCGTCGTCCGCGTTCGCCCCGTGCACTACAAACGTCAGCCCACGCTCCCGCGCCAACTGCGACAGCCGCACCAGCAGCCCGCGCTTGCAGTGATAGCACCGCTCCGGCGGGTTGGCGACGAATGCCTCGTCGTCCAGCACCGGCAACGGAATCACCAAGTGGCGGCTCCCTAGGCGTTCAGCCAGCGCCACCGCCTCGCGGATTTCACGCCGAGGGTGAATCGGCGCGTCCGCCGTAACGGCCAGCACGTTCCCCGTCCCCAGGACGCCGATGCTCTCCGCCAGCAGATACGTGCTGTCCGTCCCGCCCGAGAACGCCACCAGCACAGACCCCATGTCCCTGAGTATCCCCCGCAGCCGCTCTACCTTTCCCGCTAAGGGATCGTTTATGTCAAATTCTCGCGTGTCCACCATGCCCCTCCGCCATATATTGGCTGCTTCCGAATGCACCCGGATTACAACAACTCCAACTGTTTCGGCTCCCCGCCCTCGTCGCCCTCTTCGCCCACCGGATACCCATGCGCGAGCAGCCACTCGCGGTCTGGCCCCGCCCACTGAAAGCGGCGCAAATCCGTGCGGCCCCGCGCGTCAAACTCCACGCCTTCGGCTTCCAGCAGCCTGCGCTGAAGGAGCGCTTCCTGCTCGCGGAACTCGGTGCTGATCTCGCCGCGTGCGTTGATGACCCGATGCCAGGGAATCTGCAACCCCGACGGCGTCGCCCGCAGCGCCCAGCCCGCCATCCGCGCCGTGCACGGCGGCCCCACGATCCTCGCGATCTGGCCGTAGGTCGCCACGCTCCCGCACGGGATGAGCGCCACGATCTCATAGACGCGCGTGTACAACTCCTCAAACGGCAGGGCTCCCAGTCCCATCGTCCTCACCCCATGCGAGGCCAGGTGCTCACTCAGCCCGCAGTACACCCTGGCACTTGAACACAGGGAAACTTGTCCGCTGTTGTTGCGAGGGCAATCCGTGCTCTCGCAATGACATACAAAGAAGAATCAGTGTGGTGAAGCACTAGTCCCCGAATAGCGCCTCCACCAGCGTTTGCCGGTCTACCCCAACATGCCGAGCCACTTCGTTCAAGATCGCGCTCAGGGTACCCACACGTAGAGGTTTGTGGCGGAGGATCGTGATGTGGTGCTCCCCGCCTTGTAGCGTTGTCAACCGCAGGTGGCTGCCGGTCTGACGAGTTATCCTGTAGCCATAGCGCCCAAGAAGCGCCGCCAGTTCCGCACCGCTCACATCCCTTGGCAGCCTCATGCTACCATGACCTCTTCACGCACAATGTGCATGCGGATCAGGTCCGGCATATCGGGTTCGTCAAAGTGGCACCTCACGGCATCGCGAATCGCCGCCTTCAGTTCATCCCAGGTATCCGCTTCAGTGAAGATGGGATGCCCTAGCGCCCGCGCCGTGTACCCCCCCTCCGGTGCCTCTTCAACCAGAAAGATCACTTCCTTTGCCATCGTATACCCCCAGGTGTAAGACTGTGTGCGGTGAACGACACCGCTCCGTAATAATCAGGGGGCGGGATACTTGCACCGATCCTTGGATGCCCCGCGCCTCATTCTACCGACATCCGCCCAATGCGTCAACAGGGGTGCAGCCTCCTTGGGCTCCATCGCGGCCACCAAAGAAAACGGCAGCGAAGCATGCCCCCGCCGCGCTTTGCACGCTGCACGGAACATGCTATAATCCGGTGGACACCGCGACAAGGAGCAGGCAGACATGGCGCTGATTGGATACGACCCCAAAAAGCAGACGGACGCTGCCGCCGCGCGACGCCCCAGCAAACTCACCGCGCCGCCCCTGGAGCAGACCGTCATGATCACCCGCTCCGATGTCCCCAAAGCGCCGCCCGTGCGTGCCCTGTGGCTTATCCCCCTGGTGGGCGGAGGGCTTTCGCGCGCCTTCATCATCCGCGAGGCGGAAACCGTATTGGGACGGCAGATGGGCGCAGGCGTGCGCCTGTGGGACAGCAAGGTCTCCCGCCAGCACTGCAAAATCCTGCTGACCGAGCACGCCGCCGTGGTGGTGGATTTGGACAGCAGCAACGGGACGTTCGTCAACGACGAGCAGATTGAGCGCGCCGAACTCAAGGACGGCGACCTGCTCCGCATCGGTGACACTGTCTTCCGCATCCGATACATGGACTTCGGCGAGCAGACCGCATCCGACGACGCCTACTGGCTGGCTACCCGCGACCCGGGGACCGAACTCTACAACCGGCAGTACATGCTTGAGGCGCTCCAGCGCGAATGCACGCGAGCCGCCCACCACGACTACCCGTTGGCCCTGCTGCTGCTCGGCGTGGAACCCCGCGAGGCCCCCCAGTCCA
>JARYMK010000149.1 GCA_029907165.1 Anaerolineae bacterium | reverse complement strand
GTGCAGGTGTGGACCGACCGCTACGTTGAGTTGGGCAGTCTGCCGTTTGTAGAGTATGTGCTCATCTTTGAGAACAAGGGTGAGGAGATCGGCGTTACGCTCCACCATCCACATGGGCAAATCTACGCCTTCCCGTTCATACCGCCGGTCCTGGAGCGCGAGATTCAGCAGGCGACGGCGCACAGGACCCAAACCGGCCGCTGTCTGTTCTGCGACATCCTCGCCGATGAACGGTCCGACGGCCGGCGGGTCGTGGCCGAGAACGAGGGGTTCGTGGCGTTCGTCCCCTTCTCTGCCCGCTGGCCCTACGAGGTGCACATCGTGGCGCGGCGGCACATCGGCGCCATGCCCGAATTCACCGCGGCGGAATGCGCCGAGTTCGCCCGCATCCTGAAGACCGTCTTGATGAAATACGACGGTCTGTTCGGTTTTTCCTTGCCCTACATGATGCTCATGCACCAGAGGCCGACGGATGGGCGGGAGCACCCGGAGTTCCATTTTCACGTGGAGTTCTACCCGCCGCACCGCGCCGCCGACAAACTGAAATATCGCGCCAGTTGCGAGTCGGGTGCGGGGACGTTTATCAACGATACGCTGCCCGAGGAGACCGCGGCGAGGCTTCGGGCTGTTGAGGTGAGTGTGGATGAACCTGGACGCTAACCGTTTGGAGCGCCTGCGCGCGGATTTTTGTCGCCGGTGGAGCACAATCCCTACCCATTGCGCCCGCGCCCCTGGTCGGGTGAACCTTATCGGCGAGCATACGGACTACAATGACGGCTTCGTGCTCCCCATGGCCATAGACCGCGACATCTGGATTGTGTTCGCGTCCAGGAACGACCGCCAGGTGCGCCTCTGGTCGGCGGACTTCGGCCAGGCGTCCGCGTTCGCGGTGGATGCCATCGCCCGCGACCCGTCCGCGCCGTGGAGCAATTACGTCCGCGGCGTCGCGTGGGCGCTGGCCGAGCGAGGCATCGCGCTCCGTGGGCTGGATGCGGTCATCCAGGGCCAGGTGCCCATCGGCGCGGGGTTGTCCTCGTCCGCGGCGCTGGAGGTGGCGGCGGGGTTGGCGCTGCTGAACGCGGCGGGACAGTCCATCCCGCCGACAGAGTTGGCGCTCGCCTGCCAGCGTGCGGAAGGCGAGTTCGTGGGCAACCGCTGCGGCATCATGGATCAATTTGTTTCAGCGCTGGGCCGCGCGGGGCACGCGCTGTTCCTGGACTGCCGCACGCTGGACTACGAGCACGTGCCGCTGCCCGCGGGGTACCGCATCGTCGTCGCCAACTCCATGGTGCGGCGCGCGCTGGTAGATTCGGCCTACAACGAGCGGCGCGCCCAGTGCGAAGAGGCGGCGCGGGCGATGGGCCTTCGTGCCCTGCGGGATGCGGACGAGTCGGCGCTGGAATCGGCGAGGGCGCGCATGTCCGAAGGGGTGTACCGTCGGGCGCGGCATGTTATCGCCGAGAACAGGCGCGTGCTACAGGCGGTGGACACCATGTGGCGCGGTGACGCGGGAACATTCGGTGCGCTGATGGACGCCTCGCACGCCAGTCTGCGCGATGACTACGAGGTTTCCTGCCGCGAACTGGACACGCTGGTGGACATCGCCCGCCGCTTGCCGGGATGCCTGGGCGCGCGAATGACCGGCGCGGGGTTCGGCGGGTGCACGGTCAATCTGGTGCGGGCCGACGCGGCAGATGCGTTCGTCGCCGCCCTGCGCGAAGCATACCGCGCCGCGACGGGGCTGGACCCGGACATCTACATTTGCGATGCGGCGGATGGGGCGGGGGTGAGCGAACTTTGACGCCCCGTAACCGCGGGTAGCGTCAGTCTGATCCCCAAAGAAAAGACCTCCGAGAGGTTGTGGATTCTCGGAGGTCCTTTCATTTGCGTTCATTCGGGTCAATTCGCGGTTAGGATTCCATCTCCACGCTCAGCGCGACGGCCTCGCCGCCGCCCAGGCACAGCGTGGCCAGGCCGGTCTTGAGGCCGCGGTCCCGGAGCGCGTGGAGCAGCGTTACCAGCACGCGCGCGCCGCTGCATCCGATGGGATGGCCCAGGGCGATGGCCCCGCCGTTCACGTTCACCCGCGACCAGTCCCAGCCCAGCGCCTTGCCGTCGGCCAGCGCCTGGGCCGCGAATGCTTCGTTCGCCTCAATCAGGTCGTAGTCGTGGATAGTTTTGCCCGTCTGGTCCATGAGCCGCTTGACCGCGTGCACCGGCGCGATGAACAGCCACAGGGGTTCCACAGCGGCCTGGGCGTAGCCGGTGATGGTGGCAATGGGCTGGATGCCCAGTTGATCGGCCTTCTCGCGGCTCATGACGACAAGCGCAGCCGCCCCATCGGTGATGCCCGGGGAGTTGCCTGCGGTAACGATGCCATCCTTCTTGAACGCGGGCTGCAGTTTGGCCAGCGCCTCCAGGGTCGTATCTGCGCGCGGGCACTCGTCGGTGTCAAAGACCAGCGGCGGGCCTTTGCGCTGGGGCACTTCCACGGGCACAATCTCCGCCTTGAATTTTCCGGCCTGGATCGCGGCGACCGCCTTCATGTGGCTTTCGTAGGCGAACTGGTCCAACTCCTCGCGGGTCAGGTGGTACTGCTCGGCGATAAACTCGGCGGAATTGCCCATGTGGTGATTGGCGAAGGTGCACCACAGGCCGTCGTTCACCACCGCGTCCACCACCTTGCCGTCGCCAAGGCGATAGCCGGCGCGCGCCTGGGGCAGGATGTATGGGGTCATGCTCATGTTCTCCATGCCGCCCGCCACGAAGATGTCGCCATCGCCCGCCTTGATGGCCTGGGCCGCCAGCATGACGGTTTTCAGGCCCGAGCCACACACTTTGTTGACGGTCGTCGCGCCGACGGTGGGCGGCAGGCCGGCGAAGATGGCCGCCTGACGGGCCGGGGCCTGGCCCTGCCCCGCCGGCACCACGCAGCCCATGAGAACCTCGTCAATGGCCGCCGGGTCTGGAAGGCCCGCACGTTTCACCGCCTCCTTGACAACGACGGCCCCAAGCCGCGGGGCAGGGGTTGTGGACAGGGTTCCCATGAACTTGCCGATGGGGGTTCGCACCGCGCTAACAATGACCGCATCCCGTTTGCTTTTCATCTCCTTCCTCCTTGAAGTTGTGGGGACAATCCGCACTGATTGTGGGCTCCTATGGTGCTTGTTCACCAAAGGCGCAGTGCCGCGCACGACTTTTCACGCGTGGGCTACAACCACGCTAACGCTTCGGTAGCCTTCTAAATCTGTGCCGTCCTGGCTCCCCACGACGAAGGCAGATTCCAGTTCGCTCTCTGTGTGTTCGTCCAGGACTCTAGCCAGTTCACGGTGCGTGGCGTCCAGTGTTGCAGGAAGGATACGCAAGTAGATGACGCCGCCTCTCAATCCCTCAAGAAACACCAGGCCGCCGAAGTCCTTGTCCCTGTAACAAAAAGGCGGTCCTGCTCGCGGGCCGCCTGTAGCAGTTCCATATCGCTGGCGCACGCCAACCCAGCCTCTGCCGCGGGCAGGACATCGTGTCCGAGCGCGACGAGAAAGCGCGCCGTCGCCGCGTAGACATCCTGATCTAGAAGGAACCTCATCATCCAACTGCCGCGATGTGAATGTCTTCCGCTGCCAGTACCTCAATGGCATACTGAACGCACGCCCGGATGTCTTCCAACTTCAGGTCAGGGTAGTAGTCCCGGATGATCGTCTCAAACGGAATCCCCTCCCTGATCAAATCCAGCACGTTTTGGACGGGAATTCTCGTACCTGCCACGCAGGGCTTTCCAAAATGGACGTTGGGGTTGATCTCTGTCCTCGCACACATTTTGCCGCTTCGCGATCGCCCCTGAATGAGATTATCCATCCGGACACCATCCGAGCCGCGCATTTACCGGTCAGCGAAAGTATACCACGTCGCTGCCTGCCCGTCAATGCACGCGGCGATGGCCCGTTCCTTGCCGCGCGGGCTGGATGATACCACCCACTTGTTGCGGCCGGACACCGCAGCCCCATGCTAGTATACAG
Source organism: Anaerolineae bacterium (assembly GCA_029907165.1). Taxonomy (GTDB): domain Bacteria; phylum Chloroflexota; class Anaerolineae; order DTLA01; family DTLA01; genus DTLA01. Next base: position 3,264 of record JARYMK010000149.1, on the reverse strand, counting down.
TATAACGAACGTGCATGGGCCCGTCAAAGGCCCGCGCACCACAGGCTACCCCCAGAGCCCCCGCGTCCGGATGTGGTACACCACGACCCCCAGTGCCACGTGGACGTTCAGCGATGCGCCCTTGCCCCACATGGGGACGAACACGGCCTCGTCGCACAGGGCCAGCGTGGCCTTGGTAACGCCGTGGTCCTCGTGGCCCACCACTAGGCATACCTTGTCCGGCCAGTCCACGGTGTGGTAAGGCGCGGCGTCGGCGGTGAGTTCCAGCGCGTACACGCGGTAGCCCTCGGCCTTGACCTCGTGAATGGCATCGGCGGCGTCGGCCACGTAGCGCCAGGGGACGCGGGCATGCTTGCCCCGGCCCACCTTCGCCGCGGTCGGGTTTTCGGGCGTGGGCGTGATGCCCGTGAGGATCAACTCGTCCAGCGCGGCGGCGTCGGCGATGCGGAAGATGGAGCCGACATTGACGGGGTACTCCACGCTCTGGAGGATGGCGACGATGCGATGGGCGAGGGGAAATTCACGCCGCACCTCGCGGTGAAACCGCTTCAACTCTGTCCCGCGCAATGCTTTCATAAGGACTCCCGACGGAAAACTCACATCAGCGTGAACAAGAGAACACTTCACCGTAGAAACACAGGGTAAAGAGCGACAAGATTCTAGCGCAGAAGGCACGATCTGCCAACCGGAGCCGGGGCCGTTTCGCCTCGCCGAAGCGTTGTGATATAATCCCGCGCGAGCAGCCGTTAGCCTTTGGCCATGCGCCTTCGGCCCACAGGGCAGTCGCCCCTCGCTGGCGACACAGGATCATCGCGCCGTGCACCAAAGGCTAACGGCCAAACGCCAGAGGCTAATCCATGTCATTCGCTTTCGCCGTCCAATACGAAGACAAGCAGAGCGCCGCGCGGCTGGGCATGATGCGCACGCCCCACGGCGATATTCCCACGCCTGTGTTCGCGCCCGTGGGCACCCAGGCGACGGTGAAGACGCTGGCCCCGCGCGACCTGGAGCGCCTGGGCGCGACCCTGATCCTGGCGAACACGTACCACCTGTACCTGCGCCCCGGCCCCGATATCGTGGAGGAGATGGGCGGCCTGCACCGTTTCATGGGATGGCGCGGCCCCATTCTCACCGACAGCGGCGGGTTCCAGGTGTTCAGCATGGAGGATCTGCGCAAGGTTACCGAGGACGGCGTCGTGTTCCGGTCGCACGTGGACGGCTCCGAGCACATCTTCACGCCCGAAAAGGTGATGCGCATCCAGGAGCAACTGGGCGCGGACATCATCATGTGTTTTGACGAGTGCGCCACGCCCACGGACTACGCCTACAGCAAGGCGGCCATGGAACGCACCCACCGCTGGGCCGAGCGGTGCAAAACCGCCCACACCCGCCCCGACCAGGCGCTGTTCGGCATCGTACAGGGAGGCATCTTTCCCGACCTGCGACGGGAGAGCGCCGCGTTCATCGCGAGCCTGGACTTCCCGGGCATCGCCATCGGCGGGCTGAGCGTGGGCGAGAGCAAGCAGGAGATGTACCGCACGCTGGAACTGCTGGAGCCAGGACTGCCCCGGCACAAGCCGCGCTACCTGATGGGCGTCGGCGCGCCCGAGGACATCCTGGAGGCTGTGGCGCGCGGCGTGGACATGTTTGACTGCGTGCTCCCGACGCGGCTGGCGCGCAACGGCGCGGTCTTCACACGCACGGGCCGCCTGAACCTGCGGAACGCGCAGTACACCCGCGACCCCAGGCCCATAGAGGACGGCTGTGCGTGCTACACCTGCCAGAACTTCTCCCGCGGGTACATGCGCCACCTGGTGATGAGCGACGAGATTCTGGGGCTGCATCTCGCCACCATCCACAACGTGCACTTCTTGCTGCAACTCATGCGCGACATCCGTAAGGCCATCGCCGACGACAGGTTCGCGCTGTTCAAGGATGACTTCCTAGCGGCGTTCCGCGTGCCCGACGAGCAGGTGCGCGCCCGCAACCGCGCGTTGCGCGGGAGCCGCAAGGCCGCGCGGCCCGGGGCGAAAAGGTAGGGAGCGCATCGGCGGCGCCGCGGTTCGCGCCGGATTCTCGCTTGAGGGAGCAATCTCATGGATTCATTGCAGGCGGTCATTTTGGGCCTCGTGCAGGGGATTACCGAGTTCCTGCCCATCAGCAGTTCCGGCCATCTGGTACTGGTTCCGTGGGCACTGGGGTGGGGCGAGCCTGGGCTTCTCTTTGATACGGTGCTCCACTGGGGCACGCTGGTGGCCGTGGTTGTGTACTTTTGGGACGACCTGTGGAGCCTGGTGCGGGCGTGGGTGGACAGCATCGCGCGGCGCAAGGTAGACACGCCCCAGGCTTGGCTGGCGTGGTTGGTTCTTCTGGGCACCCTTCCCGCCGCGATCATCGGCTTCCTGCTCAACGATTTCTTTGAGAGCCTGTTCTCCGCGCCCGTTGCTGTGGCCGCGTTCCTCGTCGGGACGGGGTTGATCCTCGCTGCCGCCGAGACCTTCTACGACAGGATTCGCAAGGTGGACACGCTGCGCCTGGGCGATGCGCTCGTCGTCGGCCTGGCGCAGGCGGCGGCCATTGCCCCCGGACTATCCCGCAGCGGGCTGACCATCACGGCGGGGATTTTCCGCGGGTTGGGGCGGGAAGCGGCAGCGCGGTTCAGTTTCCTGCTATCCGTGCCCATCATTCTGGGCGCGGGCCTCACGCAGATGGCGCACGCCATCGCAAACCCCGGTGCGACGGCGTGGTTCCCGCTGGTGCTGGGGTTCGCCAGCGCCGCCATTTCGGGCTATCTGGCCATCCACTTCCTGCTGGGGTTCGTGCGGCGGCGGCGGTTCTGGCCGTTTGCCGTGTACTGCTGGGTTGTGGGGATTGCGGCGCTGGCCGTGATCATCCTCTAGCCCGCGTTGTCCTGGTTGGGGTCGGAACCCCCTCGCGGGGTGCTGCGGGATTTGGCCGCCCGCCTCTCCACACCGCGCAGGGCCGCCAGGGTGAGCACTGCCAACAGCGTCCCCACCACGGCGATGAGGTACAGCCCTGCCGCTGCGGCCATGGCAATCGCGGCGACGGCCCACAATCCGGCGGCGGTGGTCAGGCCGTGCACGTCGGTCTGGCGCTGGAAGATGGTCCCGGCGCCGAGGAACCCCACGCCGGTAACCACCTGGGCGGCGACGCGCGCCGGGTCGCTGCCCGGAAAGGCGTAGATGGACACAAGGGTGAACATGGCCGCCCCCAGCCCCACCATGATGTAGGTGCGGAACCCCG